>DDTL01000062.1 GCA_002344345.1 Saprospiraceae bacterium UBA2365 | reverse complement strand
GTGTTTTAATTAGTTTATTTATTAAAATACAAAATGTTATATAAATATAGGTTATAGTCCCACTCCGGGTACCACTTAACAAAATAAACCCCTGTAAATGTGCAATTTACGGGGTTTTTTGTTGTTGATGAATTTCCTTTTTAATATTAATAGAGATTTAAACAATTTATCATTAGACCTTAGGGAACAGAGATAACATTGTTTATCAGCACCTTATTTTAACTTATTAACTATCGGTAAGTTTGTTTCTTGAATTCCATAATAATTCGATGTTTCGATCTAGCAAAATTCTAGGACAGGTTAAATGCTTTGTTAACAACATTAAGTGTCAATCCTTAATACAACGAACAGAAAGCCCTCCCCCACGGCTGTAAAAGTTCATGTTGACATTGCTGGTGGTGAACCAAATGCCCCATGAATTAACGTCATTTCTGGTACTTGACCAGTATAAGCCACTTGAACCCACAAAGTCAAAGGATTGACTGAAACTGGTGCGATAGCCCCCAACGGACAATTTGAGCGGAGAAGCAAAAGCCCCGGCAGAATTGTTGGGGCTCCAGCTTTGTTGTTCTTGTTCCCATTCATTATCTGTCGGTAATCGATATTCAGTCGGGCATGGATTATTTATACCATTAACTCCCTGCCACAGATTGGCGTTCTGTGGAGACCTCCAGTCCCTTGGACTGTTTGGACAATGAATAAACATACTATGGCCAGGCACATCGCTGTTGCTCAGAATACTTGTGTAAAGTGAAGTCCTAACCTGATGACCATCATCCAGCCTGCCCCATTGGAACAAGTCTCCGTAAGCAGACGCATCAGTGCTACTGGTGGCCACCTGTGTAGCACCCAGATTACGATCGAGCCAGCACTTGTTGCCGGCACTTACAACTGTTCCATAAGTCACGGTGCTCCCATTATAATTAAAAGTTACTGTTGAGGTGCCGCAAGTAAAAGTTGATACTCCAACGGGTATATCAAGATTACACGATTGTCCCCCGATATTTAATGCAAAGGATGCGGTTCCACTGCCGTCCGGCGTTCCGCTAATATTATAAGTTAAATTCCCATTACCACTATTGAATACGTTTGGATCCAGGGTAGCTGTCAATCCGGTCACCCCCGTTGAATTGACCGTCTGACCCATATGATATTGACCATTTCCTCCTGTATAAGGCACAATAACACTTACATCCGTGGCTGTAACTCCCGGCATTAAATTACCATTCAGTATAGCATTTGTGCAATCAAGACTGGTTATCATCCCTGATGGACTTATAATGCCTCCCACCTCATACCAGGAGTCTCCGGAATAAAAATTAAGCAACCCAGTTGTGATATTGTATATTATCAAACCATCAGCTGGATTATTGATGGCATTTCTCTGAGCTGTGTTCATTCTCGGAGGTAAAAAGCCTTTTTGAGTAGATGTAACATCCAATGACGCTGAGGTATGTGGAGTCAAAGTGCCTATTCCAACATTGCCCTCTTCTGTTTCTGACACAGTTGATTCATTTTGATAAAGTTGCATTACTTGTATATCACTCATCGCACTATTATATATGCGTACATCATCTATTTTTCCTTTCCATACTTTAATAGCAGTTTCTTCACAAGCTGTAACGCCATCAGTACATAATAATGCCCCTATTAAAGCTGATCTTCCCGAAACATAGGTGGGTCCAATATAGTTATTGGTAGTTGCAAGTAATTGACCATCAATATATAGCTTTTGAGTATTTCCCTGAATCGTCATCGCCCAATGTTTCCATATATTTACAGGGGCAACACTATATGAAGTGGCTATAGTGCTTTCCAAACAATGTCCCTGTACAGTATATTTACCATCATTGTATTTGTTTAAAATCATTACAAAACATGAAGAGTTACATCCATTTCCCCCATAACTGAAAGGTGTAGGACCATTACTAACTATATCGGCATTGAACCAGAATGATATTGTTCTATCTGTTGTAGGCATATTATCAGCTGGAATTCTTATAAAGGACCCTGATGTATTTCCATTCGCACCAAATACACCATCAAAATAATAGGCTTTATTTGGAATTTCAAAACGATCTGTGGTAAGCGTTACTCCGGTTCCAATATAGATTGGATTATTGTTATTCCCGCTTTCATCATTGGCATTGCCGTTAAATGGATAATAGGCCACAAGAGTCTGAGCTGAAAGCCAATTAAAAATTATCAAGGTAATAATAAAAATTGACATTAGATTTTTCATGATATAACAATTAAATTTGGTGCAAAATTCAGATTATAACTAATCACCAAATTTAGTTTTTTTCTTTGAATTATTTTATCCTTAAAATTTTCTTGGGCTTGAAAAATTATTAAGAATATATTTCTTAAAATAAAACCAATCAAGTATTCAAAACAAAAACCTGTAAATGTGCAATTTACTGTGCTGGTACTTTTTAGTTTGGATGAATTCTAAGTTAATATATTTTCAAAAAACCTGATCAAAAGAGGTAGTTCATTTTCCCAGCATAAAGCTGAAGCTGCCTGGTTTGATGACTCAGTCAGAAAACTGTAATGTTCGGGATGAGCAGCGATATCCATTAGCGCCTGGGCGATCAATTGAGCATCCAGTTCTTCGATCAAAATAAAGCACTTGAATTGATCGCTCAGAAGCCGGTACTCCGGAAAATCCATGTGGATCGCAGGAATCCCTGCCTGCAGGTAATCAAAAGTTTTATTGGCAAGTGAATAATAATAACTCACCGAACGACAATCCAGCAGGTTGAGACCGATATGTCCCTGCCTGAGATATCGTCGTCCTTCATCCGGCTCCACCCATCCTGTAAATTCCACCCGCTCTTCCAAACCCGTATCTCTGGTAAGCGATCTCAGTTCGGCTTCCAGGTCTCCGCCACCGATCAGCAACAATCGGAAACGCTCCGGAAGCAACTTGAGCGCCTGAATAGCATATTCCAAACCCCTGCCCTTATTCAGATATCCGAAATAAACAAGGGTAACAGCTTCTTCTGGCCGTAAAACATGCTCATCGGTCATGTCTATTCCCATTTTTTCAGGGACATTCCTGATCAGGTGAAATTTCTGACGGTATTTTTTTTCCAAAACTTCTGCCAGGCTCTGAGAAACAGTCATGTTGAATTTTCCGATCAGCAGGGCAACCATTTTCCAGATACTTTTGACGAAATCGCGACCTTCCAGTTCGGGTACTTCCGTAAAATACTCATGGGCATCATACACCCAGGGTTTGCGCCTGAACCTGCATACAAAGGAAACAGCAGCCAAAGTATCCAGGTCTACTGCAATAGCCAGGTCAAATCTGGACAACAATAATCTGAAAAACAGTTGGATATTGTAGGCGGCATAGAACAAAAAACCTTTGGTGAAAGGCACTGAGATCAGTTTTTGAGTAAAATTTTGCGGCGCCGGTTGGGGCACTCCAGCCTTTTTAACGCCCCATAAACTGACAAATGCTCCCTGATCTGCAAGGGAGCCGCAAATCCTGATCATTCTTTTATCATGGAACAATGGATTGGTAACCGTTGCGATAATTCTTTTTCCTTTCAGCATACAATATCACCCAAAAGTAATAAAGCAGCACCGGATTATCAAAAAAGAGGAAGTAATAAAGTGTCTCGCTTAACGGGCAGCAGAACTGCAACCACATAATATTTGGCAAAAATACTAAAGTCTGTCCCTGTACCTGAACACTATACGCTGATGAGTGAATCAACCGACAAAAAAATGATCACTGCCAATACGAAATAATTGATGCGCATAAAATAAAAGAAAGGGTTGAAATCAGATTCTTTCTTCCTCAATATTCCTGCAAAAACTACGACCAGCCAGACAGCCGAGATCATCAGCAAAATGGTGATGATATTGGAATGGATCAGTCCGAACAAAGGTATCATCAGCGAGGTTGCAGCTGTGGCAAATGTCCATAAAAAGGTCATATAACGAATTTGCCTGTAATCAAAAACGCCAGTTATGGAAGGATAACCTGCTTTTTCATATTCTTTGCCGTACTTGAGCATCAACAGCCAAAAATGGGGAACCTGCCAGATAAAAAAGAAAAACGCAAGGATCAGGGCCCGTGGTTCCAACAAGTCACCACCTCCTGCGACCCAACCTACCAGAGGTGGAATGGCGCCAATGACTGAACCGGGAATCACCGCAAAGGCAGTTTTCCGTTTTAAGGGTGTATAAATGGCATTGTACCAGATCAACGCCAGCAAACCCAACTGTAATCCGACAAAATCAGAGCCAACATATACCAGCAGCGAACCGGCTACTACCAGCACCAATGCGTAGATCAGCGTAAAAGTATGACTGATCCTACCTGAAGGAATGGGTCTTTTTCTGGTTCTTTCCATCAGCATGTCCTTATCGCTATCCTGGTAATGATTGAGCGCTGAAGATCCGCATGCGAGCAAAAATATTCCCAAAGTAGGTAATATCAATCCGGTATCAAATGCTTTGTTAGCCAGAAGATATCCTGCAATCGTCGTCAGCGCCACAGCAAATGTGATGCGGACCTTGGCTAGTTCAAGTAAGACTTTAAGCATATTAATCAGACCTATTTAATTGATTTCATGTAGTCAATGATCTCATTCACTTCTTCAGGAGTGATGAGCTTTTCATAAGAAATCATCAGGCCCTGGGTATAAGTCTCTACGACATCGGCATTGGGTTGGTAAATAGAATTCTTTATGTAGGCATCATCAATGACCACTTCCCTGACCTGACCATTGGTAACCACTCTTTCTTTCCTTCCATAAACCCCTTTAAATGAAGGCCCTACAAGTCTGTTTCCATCTTGTGTATGGCATGAAAAACAGGCATGCTTTTTCATCAGGACAAGTCCGGCATGCTCTTCAGTGACAATATTTTTAGCTACCCAGTCCGCATATTCTGCTACACTGACAACTTTGACTATTGAAAGCATCTTAGAATGCAACAAGCCGCAATATTCAGCACAAAGCACCTGGAATTCACCTTCCATGGTTGGTTCGAACCACACAAAATTGTTTTTGCCAGGCACGAGATCCTCCTTTATCCTGAATGCCGGCACGTAAAAACTGTGCAAAACATCCCGCGAAGCCAAATTTAATTTCACAGGCAAATTGACAGGAACAACCAAAGTATCGCTGGTTTTTCCACCAGGATACTCATAAGAGAACTGCCACATCTGTCCGTATACGTTGATTTCCATGGCATGTTTTGGTGTATTGCGCATCGGTTTGTAGCCCATCCATCCGTAATAAAACATAACCAACACCAATATTGTCGGAACGGCGGTCCAAATGATTTCAAGTGTATTATTGTGGCTGATATTGGAAGCTTTTGCATTCTTCTTTTTGTTGTAACGGAACACAAAATAAATCATCACTATGGTGATCCCTATAAGGAAAAACAAAGAAATCCCTGTAATGATATACATCGAAAGATCGACACCTTCTGCGAAAGTTGAAGCAGCTCTATTCATCATAACAATCAGCGATTTGAATAATCAAGACTTAATATCAACATAAATACGACAAACATGAACATCACGATCATGACCATATACCGGTACATTTTATGATCGAATTTGAGGTGCATGAAATATGCAGCTACAATGAGAGCCTTAATACTGGCAATTGTCAACGCCAGAACCACAGATACAGCACCCAGGCCTCCACCATAAACGGAAACGGCCACTGTCAAAACAGTTAAAAAAATGAGAACTGCCAATGTGATCAAATGATCTTTATAGCTCGAAATATGAAGGGAATGTCCCTCAGTTCGTTTATGATCGTTAACCATATTATAAATATTTTAATGGATAAGGTATAACAGTGGAAAAAGGAATATCCAGATCAGGTCGACGAGATGCCAGTAAAGGCCTGCATTTTCAGTCAGGGAAAAGTTCTCTGCCGTGATCCTGTTTTTTTGTGTCCGGTAAATGACAACACCGATAAAAATAGCACCTATGATAACATGCAAAGCATGCAATCCGGTCATGAAAAAATACAAAAAGAAATAAAGGCTTTCTCCAGGAGTCAGTGCGTTGTAAGCCTCCAGGCCAGGAAATAATCCATGATGGATTTTGGCAGACCATTCAAAGTATTTGATGACCATAAAAACCATGGATAAAGCAATGGTGCTGATCAACAATATGATGGAAAGTTTTTTGTTGCCTTTTTGAATGGCAGTGATAGACATGGCTATCGTCATACTGCTGACCAGCAAAACGATCGTATTGGTTGTTCCCATGACCACGTTTAGTTCATGTGATGCTTTCAGAAAATCAGCTGCATTGAGCAACCGGTAAACCATATACACAAGGAATAATCCGCCGAATAGCAATAATTCAGTAAATAAAAATAGCCACATACCCATTTTGGACGCTTCTGCATCCCTGTTATGCCCTGAATTTGGCAATACAAAACCCGTTGCGTGTTCCATAATTTAAAGATTAATGGTTACTGTAATCGTATGGTCCTCCTTTTGGTATTTCCGGCATTTTGTCAAAATTCGAAACCGGAGGCGGAGAAAGCGTCTGCCATTCGAGAGAAACACTGTTCCACGGATTTCTCCCGACAGGTTTTCCTTTGCGTATACCCATGACCAGGTTACCTATCATCAACAACAAGCCTGTGACCAATACCCATGAGCCAATGGTACTGATCATATTGGGTATATGAAACTCAGGCAAATAATCGTGATATCTTCTCGGCATGCCCATCACACCTAAAACGATCATAGGAAAATACAACATATTAAATCCAATGAAGAAAATCGAAAATGCAATATTGGCAATACGGATATTATACATTCTGCCCCAAATTTTTGGTACCCAGTAATGCAAAGCGCCGAAGAATGCAAAGCCCGTTCCTCCGAACATCACATAATGAAAATGCCCAACAACAAAATAGGTATCATGCATATATATATCAGTAGCCAACGCTCCTAAAACCAATCCGCTCAATCCTCCAAAAGAAAAAAGGAAAATAAACGCCATGGCATATAACAAGGGTGGCTGAATGTTGATCGAACCTTTGTAAAGTGTAGCAACCCAGTTGAAAACCTTGATCGCAGTAGGAATTGCCACGAGAAAGGTCATGATACTGAAAAATATTCTTCCTGCTTCACTCATTCCTGAAGTGAACATGTGATGTCCCCAAACAAGATAACCGACAAATGCGATCGCAAGACTTGAAAATGCGATGGCTTTGTATCCAAAAATTGTCCTTTGACTGAATGTCGGTAACAATTCGGAAATTACACCAAATGCAGGCAAAGCCATGATATAAACTGCCGGGTGCGAATAGATCCAGAATAAATGCTGATACAATACGGGATCACCTCCGATCGCGGGATCAAAAAGACCGATTCCAAAAAATCTTTCCGCAACGATCATCATCAGGGTAATTCCAATCACCGGAGTCGCCAGTAATTGAATCCATGAAGTCGCGTACAATGACCAGACAAATAATGGCATTTTGAGAAAACTCATTCCCGGAGTCCTCAACCTGTGAATGGTCACAATAAAATTGAGTCCTGTTAAAATGGATGAAAAACCAAGTATGAATGCAGCCAGAACTGTCATACTAACATTGGTATTGGTATTGACACTATAAGGCACATAAAAAGTCCATCCTGTGTCTGCCGGCGCCCATCCAAGCAATAGTGATCCAAGCGCCAACACTGCGCCAATGATATACAACCACCAGGATAGCAGGTTAAGCCGGGGAAATGAAACATCGTCCGTACCGATCATGATCGGCAGGAAAAAATTTCCAAAAACTGCCGGTATACTTGGAATGATAAAAAGAAATATCATCACGACTCCATGCAATGTAAAAACCTGATTATAGGTTTGAGGGTCCATGATATCCCTTCCAGGATTGAGCAGTTCAAGCCGCATCAGCACGCCCAATGTCACCCCTACAAGAAAGAATGTAATAATTGAATACAGATAAAGCAGCCCGATCCGCTTATGATCGATGCTGAATATCCAGGAAAACAAGCCTTTTTTGGCCTGAAAAAAATTCGTATGAGTTGCTGTTGTCATATCAGTTGCCAATAATTATAGTTTTTCTTCGTTTGTTTGTTGCAATAAGGTAAGCGAGTATGCTGAGTGCAATGGTCAGTATTATGAAACCGGTAATTCTGGTAATATTCATCACATAAGTTTGTCCCTCCGGATCGTAGCTGAAACAAAACTTCATCAGTTTATTGATCGTTGGACCGGATTTTTCCTGGCTGGCTTCGATCACAGCCATTTTGAGGTTAAAAGGTAAGAAGTATGTACCATGCAGATACCTGGCAATTTTACCGTGTGGCGTAGATACGATCAGTGTGGCAGGATGAATGTATTCTTCTCCGTCGAACTTAACTTTATAACCTACATTATCCAAAAACCCTGCGATGGTCAGACTGTCACCTGTAAAAAAATGAAAACCATTTTCAGTGTCTCCCTTTCCGACTAGTTCCACATAGTTTTTCTTTTTCTTAGCAGCGAGCTGAGGCGTTTCCTTGTGACTAAAACTGATGATAAAAACCTGATAGTCAGTTCCAAGTTCCATATCTGACCTGTTCATCACTTCTGCTACCCCATTCAATAAAGGAGTACAAATTCCCGGACATTCATAATAAACCAATGCGATTACCGTCGGCTTGTCTATTTCCTGGCGCAAATTGACATGCTCACCTTTTTCGTTGGTAAAGTAAAAATCTTTTGAAATGAACTTATCAAGTTTTTCAAAAACACCTAACGCTTCTTCAGCTTTTGCCTGTGGCATGATCATGATAAAAGCCATTAGGAAGGCTACAACCACATTATAACTTGTTGATAATCTATGCATCATATATATTAAGTAAGTATCCTCGTTCGTCTTTCGGCCGCTAATTTAGATACAATCTAATTATAAACAAGAACTGACAAAAAGAATGTGGAATAATTGACTGGTTTTGTCGTATAGACGACTTTATGTATTAAAATTTCTTATTGTCAGTGAACAAAAAATAAATTTACAATCAATGACACCGCCAATAAAATTATAATTTGTCTTTGTTATTGATCATTTCCGGGTAAAGCATGAATTGTCTCTTAAATAAAATGAACCCTGGAAAATTGTTATCAGAGAAAATCAATTCATTAAAAACATAGTTTGGATGGCAACGTTTTAATATAACAGCGTATCTGTTTATTGAATGCATGTATAATATAACTTTTGGGTTACTTTTTAAGAGCTCTGTTTTTTCCGTTCAAAAGCATTAACTTTGCATTGATATGGCGTAAATGCCAAAACAATTAAGCGTTTTGAGATTCACAATAAAATATATTATTCTTTTGCTGCTTTTAGCCGGCAATACTGTCACAAAGTCTCAAATCTGCGACCCTCTGGTCAGTTCTATAGCCATACAGGACAGTCAGGTTACCATGGTACAAATCATTGTTGAAGGAGTTTTTCCGGAAGATCTGAGTAGTGAAGCACAATGTCTGAGCGCAATCCGACTTCATTTCGGTCATAATCAAATCGGCGATCTCACCATGCGGCTCGTGTCACCTGCAGGTCAGGAAGTGACTTTGGCAGGACCTTACACGAATTCAAACAATACCAGTTTTGCAGATTGGGATATAACTTTTACTTCATGCGGCAATCTTGCCGCTCCGGATAATGGATTTCCGGATACTTGGTCAAATTCAGCACCCTGGGCTATTCTGGGAAATTATTCAGGTGTATATTACCCTTATGATGGTTGTCTGGAAGATTTTAATACCGGTTCGGTGAATGGAACCTGGACATTGATCATTGAAGACCACCTTGATTTTGACGATGGTATGATCCATTCGGTGCAACTCTTTTTCTGTGATGCCGGCTCGATTGATTGTAACCTTTGTGAAGTGGATGCCGGAGACTTCCCATCAGATACATTGACATACTGCAGAAGGTCACCCCAACTTTATTTCAATCAGCTCGAAAGTCTGCTTACCGGAACAACAGGTTCTGATGATTACGACCTTATCTTCGTCGTTTCCAAAAAAGATACTTTGATTGGTGTTGATACCCTGCTTGATTTACGGTTTTATGAAGCAGATACATTCAATATTTGTGCGATCAGGTATCATCAAAATGATTCTTTATTGCTTGATTCCATACATTTTTCAAACCTCACTTCGGACTACTTAAGTCTTTTTTCGTTCCCTGCACCCCAATATTGCGCAGACATTTCAGATACCTGTCTTCACGTCATCGTATTACCATCCCCAGAACTTGACGACATCGTTTTTGATGAAATCAATTGTTACCACCCTGAAGTCACAATTTCAGCCATTTATGAAACAGGCCCCCTGATCCTCGAATGGGAATATCCCAACAGCGACCTGTACTATGGAGATGAATTGATCACAGATCAGCCTGGCGAACATTATTTAAGAGTCTGGAATACGTACGGGTGTTCCTGGGATACCAGTATCGTGGTGACTTCAGATCTTGAAGAGCCAAATTTCATTTTGCCTGACAGCTTCCCGCTCAGTTGTATTTATCCACTGATCAACATGCCGATCGTTCTTTTAGAACCTTTCGATTCTATCCATTGGAGCGGTCCTTCAGGATTCTCGAGTAATGTGCCGCAACCACAAACCAATCTGCCGGGTGTATATGAAGTAATTATTTGGGGTACAAATGGTTGTATTTCTCACGAAGAAATTCTCATTACTGAATCCGATGAACTTACTGAGTTTACCATCCAAATTGATACCCTGACGTGTGACCATAATCCAGGATCTATTTTCGTGGATTTTACGGGCGCTTTTGTTGTTACCTGGACCAACCTACAAACCAGCTCGGTCAGTTCCGGACCATTAGTAACTTATACTGCATCTGACACATTCCTTATGAGCATCAGAGACCAAAGTTCAAATTGCAAAGCTGAAAGGATCATCACGGGAGTGCTGGACACCCTGACTCCCACCATTATTTTTAATCCTCCGGATTCTCTGAACTGTTTTATTACCAATGTATCACTAAGTTTTGATGACCCTGATCAATATCAATATTTTGAATGGTCAGGTGATGGAAAAATTTCACAGGAACCAACATTTGAAGTTGGAAATCCTGGATGGTATTTTTTAGAAGTCCAGGGATCCAATGGTTGTTTCCATACCGATTCAATTGAAGTAATTGAAAACTTGGATTACCATTTTGAAGACCTGGTGATATTTCTCGACTGTTCCGAAGACAGCATTCGTCTGGGTATTCCTTTTTTAATCGCAGACCATCACGAATGGTTAAAGGACGGTCAGTTTTTTTCTTATGAAATAAATCCCTTTGTTCACGAAGGTGGATTTTATCAGTTGGTTGCCGGGACTGAAAGTGGTTGTGTGGACACGATCCGGGTGGATATCTTTGAAGACAGAACAAAACCTTTGATCAGCCTTTCTGTTCAAGGAGAAATTAATTGCCTGAATCATATGGCCCGAATAGAGGCTGATATCATTTCCATTATTCAACCGGGTGCATTTTGGACAGGACCCGATGGATTTTATTCTGAATCCAATCCGGTCATGGTTTCAGAACCCGGCATTTATATTTTTCATGCAACGGGAACAAATGATTGTATTTTTCAGGATTCTGTAGAGCTGACTTCTGACATGGAATTCCCCCAGGTCCAGGTTTTTGGAGATTCCATTTTCTGTAATGAGCCGGTCAGACCACTTAATATTCATGCAATTGCAACAGGAGAAATCGAAAATCAGTTTTGGCAGGGCCCCGGCGGTTTTTATTCTACCACACTCTCCAATATAGTAACCGAAGCCGGCATGTATATATTGACAATAGAAGGTTCAAACGGTTGTACTACTTCTGATACTGCATTTGTCGTAATAGACACCCTGCTGCCTCAATTGATTTTATCACCCATAGACACGATCAATTGTTATAATAACGGTGTATTCCTATCCGTTCATTCGAATCAGACTTTATCAGAAATTCAATGGTCAGGTCCTTTGAATTTTAAATCTGATCAAAGTACTATTTTTGTTGATCAACCTGGTTTTTACATAGTTAAGATCTATACACCCTCAGGCTGTTTTAATGAAGAGCATTTTAGTATTCCTATCAATAAATTAAGACCATATTTATCGCTAAATGCGCCCACTGTCACTTGTCGGGACACTGTGGTCATGCTTGAGCATTTAACCAATGCAGATCTGTATTCGCTGTATTGGACGGGACCTGATGATTTTTATGATTTCAGCCATTTTCCATTGGCATCCGATCCAGGATGGTATTTTTGCCAGATAACTGACCTAAACAATGGTTGTGTACATCAAGACAGTATTTTACTTAAAGCTGATTTTACCCAACCCACAATGGTTACACAGGATTTCAACCTCCCATGCTCAGGCAAACCAATAGAAATTTTTGTCAACAGTAGCCCGGAACAAGCAGATCATTTCTGGCAGGGCCCGGGAAATTTTATACATCATGGTGATACAGCCCTTGTTGACCTCCCTGGAACCTATTATATAACAGTGGTGAATCCAATGAATGGCTGTTCATTAATGGATAGCGTTCAGGTGAGTTCAGAGCCGGTTTATCCTGAATTTGAGGTCTTTCACGAAAACATCAATTGCAGGAATAAAATCATTAAACCTGTTTTTATTTCTCATTCGGATATTTCTACAGTTGAGTGGACTGGACCTGATGGTTTTTATTCCCAGGATTTTGCCCCTGAATTAAACCTTGAGGGCTTGTATCAGCTAAGTGTAACAGGTGAAAACGGCTGCATCAAAGATACAATTTTGAAGGTACTGACTGATACAATTCCTCCGGAAATCAGTATTTTATACGATGATTTCCTGACATGTGAAAAAAACACCTCCATACTGAACGCTTCAGGCAGTGAATCCGGATCGCATATCAGTTATTTCTGGCAAACAAATGATGGTGTGATATTAAATGGTCATTTCAGTCAGTTCCCAAAAATTCTTGGACCAGGATGGTATGTGCTTACCCTGGTCAATCTGAAAAATCATTGCATGAATGTTGACTCAGTTCTGGTTCAGGAAATGGAATCGGATTTGGACAGCATTTCGGTCCAGCTATTCAGTCCTTCGTGCTTCGGGCAAACCAATGGAAGCCTCGTGATTACTGATGTTTTTGGAGGACAACCTCCGGTAAGGTATGCGATTGGAAATAATTATTTTTCACCGATCAATTATTTCGATCATTTAGCAGCAGGAACATATACGATCAGGGTCAAGGATGCTTACGGATGTACCTATGACACTACTATAGTGATGCAACATGGATCTGATATTCAGCTTCAATTATATGCAGATAAAAACAATATTTACCCTGGAGAACAAGTAAGGCTTACCGCCGGAATCTCAGCTTCAAACGAAATAGACGTGATCCAATGGCTCCCTATAGATTT
Source organism: Saprospiraceae bacterium UBA2365 (assembly GCA_002344345.1). Lineage (GTDB taxonomy): Bacteria > Bacteroidota > Bacteroidia > Chitinophagales > Saprospiraceae > UBA2365. The sequence goes on along the minus strand of DDTL01000062.1, from coordinate 39,292 downwards.
TATCTTTGTAAGCGGCGTATTCGAACAGTTGGTTGCGCCTCTGGAAACAACGACATTTTCCCTCTATGTGAAAGACACCCAGGGTTGTGATGCGGAGAGTAGCATTACAGTTTTGGTAAAAGAAAAACCCGATATTTATATTCCAAATATTTTTTCTCCGAATGGCGATCAAATCAATGACCGGTTTTTTGTCCAGGGCAAACCTGATATCGGCAATGTGGCACTGATGGAAGTTTTTGACAGATGGGGCAACCGTGTATTTTACAGTGAAAATCTGTTGTTGAACGATTATGCAACAGCATGGGATGGCAGTTTTAATGGTTCACGTGTAACACAAGGTGTCTACACTTATCACATTATCATGAAAAGTGCAAGCAACAAACTCACTCATTTTACGGGAGATATTACTGTTATTTGGTAAAGAATTAAGAAAAATTGTCATATAATCAGCAATATTATTATTTTTGCGGGGTTTTAAGAAGGAAGCATATTTTTCAGCTTCACCACAATAAAAAAGCCAAAAAATGATTAAATAAATGGCTCTTATTCTTTCGCTCGTTAAGTCAAATTGAAAATAGTTTTTTTGTGTTAAGATACTTTTTATCTATTATATCTTTAGTCCTGAGTTTGCAGCTTTTCAGTCAGTTGCCCAACAGTGACTGCAATTTAGCCGATGTCTTTTGCAACTACCAGAGCCTTGAGTCCACGACCTGGGTTTTGCCACCAAATCAAACAGTTCCATTGGTAAATTTCGGACAGATATGCCCGAAATCAAATCAGGGAAACATCACCAATCCTTATTATTTTGGTTTCATTGCCGGTTCTTCAAATGTAAGTTTACGTATACTTCCTTTAAGTTTTACAGCAGGAGCTGCAAGTCCGGGCATCGGTTACCAATGGGCTATTTTTGAAGAATGTGATTTAGATAATCCGGTTTTCCTTGAATGTGAGGGTATTGCCCAATTGGGCATCGATAATATATTACTTACCGGATTGGAGGCAGGTCACACATATATTTTGCTTATCGATGGTGAAGAAGCTTCAGGAATGACATTCAACATTGATGTTATTAGCGGTATACCATCTGCCTCGGCGCCATTTGTTGTTGATGAACCATCGGGTTTCAGCAATTCCTGGGGAGAAAGCTGGTTACCGGGTGATACGATTGAAGTATGTCAAAATGGTTTTTTTACAAATCAGGTTCACGGAGTACTAAATGCACAAAATTTTAAATGGTCCATAGTTGATCATGAGGGAATTGAGTCAATCATCCTTATTGGACAAGACACGCTGGATTTTACTTTCATTGAAGATTCAATTCACAGATTTTGTGTCACTGCTTTGACGGATTGTGACAATTCTAATCCAGCCTGCTTTTATGTAGATGTTTTGACAGTACCGGATAATCACCTGGGTACATTTGAATATTGCCGACCAGATTTGACAGCCGGTGTAATTCCGACAGGTTGGAAAGGAGATGTGATCACACAGGCAGGATTGCATCAATTTACCATTGTAGATACGATTACCGGATGCACCCAAAACCAGCTAGTGCAGGTTGTTTCCAAACCTGTGAATATTGGATCGCTTGATTCCATAGTTTGCGGTATGGACACGGTTTTCTTCCAGAATGACACCATCACTGTAAATTATTTTGAAAAACAATATTTGCTGGAGAATTCAGGAAGTAACGGATGCGACAGCATTTTGAATTTTACCCTGACCAGATTTGGTTATGCCGGAACCATGAGTGCATACAATTGCCTGGGTAACGGCATTTTTGGTATTGAAATAAGTACAGGATCTGTTATACCTGCAAATTATGACAGCTTAACGGTTGAATGGTATAAAGATCTGACGCTTATCCCACATTCGGAACCAAATATGATGCAATTGCAGGTTATGGAGAAAGGTGAATACGGCGCTTCGGTATCTGTATGGAGGGATGGATATGCATGCCAGTTTGATCTTCAACCAGTATTGGTCAATGAGTTGATCAACAGTGCCTTTACCATAGAACAAGATAGCATTTGCATTACAGAAACTGTTTTTGTCGAAGTGGATGAATTGAATACACTGGCAAATTATACTTTCCTGAATGTTGACCACCAGCAATTGGTTTCTCCGGGAAGATACGCTCTTCGGTGGAATCAGCCCGGTGATTATCAAATCAGGTTGCGTGTTGATTTTGATCAATGCACTGTTCATAGTAATCTTTTTGCGATCCATGTTGAAAAAGAACTAACTCCACCTGACCCTTCGTGCGTACCCGTTTCGAATCAGGCTTTTGATGTACAATGGGATGCTGTGGATTGTGCCGCTGCTTATGAGATTTTCAATAACGGAATCCTGGTCACCCAAACTACTGAAACTTCATATTCTTTCACCGGGTTGGATATCGGAACATCTTACAACATAGAAATCCGTGCTTTATCCGGGTGTCTTTGTCCTTCGGTGTCAACACAGTTTGTCTGTAGCACAAATCCATGTGCTGACAACATCACAGTTTCCATCAATCCTTTTGAAAATAATGTTTGCCTGGATAAATTCACTACGGAACTGCTTTTATCCGGCCAGGCAAGTGGCAGTTCGGGCGGAACTTTTACCTGGAGTGGTGCCATCATCACACCTGATGGGAGGATCAGCGCTCAGGGATTGTTACCCGGAATATATCCGCTGACATTGACATACATCGTAGACAATTGTCCATACAGCGCGATGGAATTCCTGGAGATATTTCCATCCGTTGTAGCACAAGTGGATGCGCTTGATATTTCATGCTATTATAATATTGATGGTGAAATACACCTGACTCCACAGAGCGGAGAACCACCTTATCAACTTACTGTAAACAATGCCATCAGCAATGATTTTATTATAACCAATTTAAATGAAGGCAGTTATGAGATTCAGGTAAAAGATGTCAATGGTTGCGAATTCGAGACAACAGCCATGATATCAAAACCGGAAAAACCTGAAATAAGTATCAATGGCACAACAGTGATCCAGCGTGGACAAAATTATGAATACCTGTTGAAACTGGATGACCTGGTATTTGACAGTGTAGTATGGTTCATACCAGAATTTGATTCGGTTTTATGTTCAGGCACCTGCACAGAAGTTGTATACGAACCACTGGAAGATCATCATTTATGTATCACAGTTTATTATGATGGTCAATGCGATATAGATACCTGCATACAGATCATTGTCAAAAGCGACTTCAGCTTTTTTGTTCCTAATGTATTTTCTCCATACGACAATGACGGAATGAACGATTTTTTCATGGTAAAAACTAATTCTTACAGAGATTTGAGAGTCATCAGATTTTCTGTATATGATCGTTGGGGAGAACATATTTTTGAAGGGAACAACCTGATTTTCAACCGCAATTCAGGAGATCATATCGGTTGGGATGGTTACTTCAAGGGTAAAGCGCTCAATCCGGGAGTATTCATATATTATCTGGAAATTGAAGATATGGATGGTGAAATTCATAAACTGGCAGGAGATATCACTTTATTGAGATAAACCTCAGATTTGGATACTGAGATCCTCAAATGATATCGCCCATTTTGCCTTTTTGCCCATTAACCACACCATTATTATATGCGATTTCAACTGAGATGTAAATTTACTACGGGTAAAAAGCCGCATTTTCCATCTTCAAAAAGGCATCTCATGCAAAAATTTATCGAGAAAACCCGGTAAAACACCCGGGTATGCGATCATTGTATAAACAACTCCAAAAACAGAACCAGAAAAATGAGCCAGGTGATCGATATGATCATTCCTGTTTTTGCTGGCCCAGTATGAATAAATCAGAAAAAGTACACCCGCTATTACACTATACAAAGGAATCACAAAATAAAGCAGCAATTTATCCCATGGATTGATCAGAATGTATGCGAAAAGTACAGCAGAAACTCCGCCTGATGCACCTATACTCTGATAGTTATAATCTTTTGCATGAATGTAAAGTGAAGGGCAATTGGCAAAAACAATTCCTCCAAAAAACAACCCGGCCATAAATAATTTGGAACCCCAAAAACCATAAACAGCTCCAAAATAGCTTTCCAGGTAGGTCCCAAACTGCCAGAATACAAAAAGATTGATCAGGAGATGCACCCAACTTCCATGTACAAATCCTGCAGAAAGTAAACGATACCATTGTTTTTTGCGGATGGTCAGATAAGGGGAGAACAACATTTTGCTGAACAAGTCATCTTTGCTAAATGCTGCAATGGAAGTGATGAAGACAACGGCGAAAATAATGGTTGTGATCATAGATTGTGATACTTTTCATGATGTATGATGGTAAAGGCTCTATACAACTGCTCTGTAAAGAAAAGTCTGACCATCTGATGAGAAAATGTCATTCTGGACAGTGAGATTTTTTCATTTGCCCTGGTGTATAACGATTCGTCAAAGCCATAAGCTCCTCCGATCAGAAAAACCACCTGTTTAACTGAACGCACCATCAATTCTTCAACAAATCCAGCAAAACTGACAGAGTCAAAGGTTTTGCCATTTTCATCGAGTAAAATAAGGAAATCATCCGGCTGTAACCGGTTGATGACCCATTCAGCTTCCTTTTTTTTAAGAATTCCAGGATTCATGCTGGCCTGATTTTTAATATCAGGTATGGTGAGGCATGAAAAATTGATGTAATGCTTTATCCTGCCAGCATAATCCTGAATTCCTTCTTCCAGGTAAGCAGGTTTGGTTTTGCCTATCCACCAAAGATCAATTTTCATTTGCAAGCTCTTAAAAACGTTTTTTGGATTATGCAATTTTTCCTGAAAAGTACTGAATTATGAATTCTGTTAAAACGCCTGTGATCAAACTTCGGAAGAAAAAAAGTTTTCATTTAAATCAAAAAAACATTGCATTTCAATGTTTAGAAAATGGTAGGCAATCCGGAGAATAAAAAAGAAACCAGCCTTACAAAAGGTTGGTTTCTATTCAAAGTTTTCCATGAACGCCAATGGTCTTAACTGCCATAAACTGCATGACCACTGATCATTACCTGAATGATCAGATTTTATCTGTTTCTACTATTTTTGCCAGTAAGTCAGCATAGGGAACGAAAAGCAAGCTTTTGCCGCCATTTTCAACTTCAGAACCGGAATATTTCTTGAAATAAACAAAATCTCCAATGGCAACTGAAGGTTTTTCAATATTTCCTAGGGCGACCACTTTCCCATACTGAGGTTTTTCCTTAGCTGTATCGGGAATGATGATGCCTCCTGAAGTTTTTGCTTCCATTTCTACCAGTTCCAGCAAAACATACTCGTGCAAAGGTTGTAATTCTTTCATATTAAAATTCATTTATTTAATTTAATTAATAGCCACAATTCCTAATAATTTATCTATACGAGCCTGATCAAAACCGACGATCATTTGTCCGTCAATGTCAGTCTGAGGAACTCCCAACTGACCACTTCTACGTTTCATTTCCTCAGCCTGAGCAGGATCGGCTGCCACATTGATTTCCCTGTAACGGATATTATTCCGGTTGAGATGATCCTTCAATCTGGTACACCATGTACAACTTGGCGTTGAGTAAACTGTTACCTGAGGAATTTTGGGCTGATTTTTATCCCGGGATTTTTGACCAGCCATAGATTCTTCAATCAATGCTTTATAATAATGCTGATTCATACAGCCCCTTACTACATTTACAAAATCTCCATTCCTGAAAAAAATCACCGCTGGTACAGATTCTATCCCAAACGCTCCATGTATATCCCTGGTTTTTTCCACATCTATCTCAGCCAGGCATACTTTTTGGCTTCCGTCTGTAAAAGCATCCTCCAAAGCTTTACGCGTACATGTACTGGCATCGGAATTATTTTTATACAGCATGGCAAAAACAACATCCTCTTTACCAGCCAGATTTTTAAGCTCACGTAAATTATTCACCGCAATAAATTCCATATACCTTTTTATGCAGCCATATCAATTTGCATACCAATTCAAAAACACCCGAAGAAACACATTTTTGCAGCCTTCAATGGCAAAAAAATGTCAGTTCAATTCAAAAAAATCAGCTCTATAGCCTAAATAATGACAAATTGACAGTGCATTACACAAATTTCCTGAAGTTCAAAAGTCTTCAGATTTTATAGATTGGATTAATAATGCGAATTAAGGGTTGAAAAAAAGCTCCGAAAATCCTTTATTTGGCCTCAATNNTTTAACCCTTGATTCGCATTAATACAGTTATTTATTTTCACATGACTTTTTTGGAAGGCCATCCTTTTCACATGAACAGGTTTCACCTGCCTGTGAAGAACAGGTTTTTTTCATCACCTGGCCTTTGAAATAATATTTCATGTTGATGATCAGAATGGAGATCAACACGATGCCAAACACAATAGACAGCAAATAAAGAAACTCTTTCATATTTTTACTTTTTCTTTTATTGTAAAATGTGTAAAAATCAGTTTGTATGCGTTGAAATTAGAAAATTCAAAAGCGTTTTTCCCCCGGGTCTTATCAACCTTCAAGCGGACAAAGCGGTCACATTGATAAATTACCCAAAAAGTTAAAAAAGGGCATGCCTTTGCTGGATCCGTATTAATTATGCAGATTTCATATTCTAATAAATACATAACATTCTAAAAGCCATAGTGTTCCATTTTCCCGCTTCAAACTTCATAAACCAGAGCCTGACAAGCAAGAATCAAAGAGGAAATTGATTCTTAATGACTCAGTTCCGTTTCCCAATGGCATTCCATATTCCGATCTTCAACTTGAGTATCTTAGTCTACAATAATTCTTCAGCCAAAAAAACCTTGAGTCCACTCCGAAAAGTCTTTGCCCCCTAAATCCCCACTGACGTTTTCAGTCAGTACATGCCTAAAAGGGGACTTTTAATTTGTTGATTTTCAATTGTTTCCATTTAGTTTTGTGCTGATCTTTGACATCATAGGTCGGGGCAAAAAACGATTGAAAATCAACAAACCGGACTTTTCGGAGCAGACTCAACCTTTATATCTTTAATGACTGAAACGCGGATTAAATCATTTGTTCAGTTTGTACCAGAATAAAGTTTGATCAATGATATGCTGCTTGATTCAACATCACTTGATTATTTGAAGTTACCAGAAAAAAGGTGCATGAATCCTTACATCAAACGGGAAAAAAGGTTAAAATTCAAACATTTCACCGAATGGATCAATACCAACCATAATATATGTAATCAATATATCATTAAACTCATCAAAATCGCTGAAAATGACAAAGTACCATAGTACACGCAAACCGATTCAGAGGATTTCCAATCATTTTCAGATTTTGCCGGACAATGCAGACATTCAGGTAATGGCTGATTTCAGAAAAAACCGACACCATAAATCTGAAAATATTCATAAGAATATCTACTTTCGCTGACTTTTAGATTGTTTTCAGATATATCAGTCTGATGTCAGAAAACAAAGAATACATAAAGGTTCAATAGACTCAATTCCGGAACCACCATTTGCGGCACAAACTTTTTTGTAGCGCGTCAATTTGGCGACAAATATACCTTAATAATAATATTACCATGCAAAACAAAGCCAATGCTTTTATTGAACTGCTCAAAATCATGGAAGATTTGAGGTTTCAGTGTCCCTGGGATAAAAAACAGACGATCCATAGTCTTAGAAACCTGACCCTTGAAGAAGCCTATGAGCTTTCAGATGCCATTATTACGGAAGACATGAAGGCAATCCGGGAAGAATTGGGCGATTTGCTTTTACATATCGTATTTTATGCGAGAATAGCTGAAGAGCAGAGCCTTTTCCACATTGGAGATGTCATCCAAACCCTGAATGAGAAACTGATCAGGAGGCATCCACATATTTACGGGGATGTACAAGTGGATAATGAGGAAGACGTAAAGAAAAACTGGGAACAGATCAAAATGAATGAAGGAAAAAAATCTGTCCTTGGAGGAGTACCCAACAGCCTTCCTGCTCTGATCAAGGCGTATCGGATGCAGGATAAGACATCTCAGGTCGGATTCGACTGGAAGGATAAAGAGGGAGTCCGAACCAAGCTCAACGAAGAAATACGTGAACTGGACGAAGCATTGAGCCGCGAAAACAATCAGGCTGAGGTCGAATCAGAATTCGGAGATATTTTATTTACCCTGGTCAATTATGCACGGTTCCTTGGAGTGGATCCAGAGACCGCTTTGGAAAAAACAAACCGGAAATTTAAAAAGCGTTTTGAAAATATTGAAAACAATTCTGCAAAATTGGTCACCGAAATGACAGTGGATGAAATGAATTTTTTGTGGGAAAAGGCCAAAATGAGTGAAAATGATACAAATACTGGAGGATTAGATGATTAAAATTTTTTTAATTACTATAAATATATACCANNATATATACCTTTGCGCCGCTAAAGAAAATTTTCGTAATTGATTTTGGTAAATTAAAAAAAATGAGTGTAAAAATAACAACAGAAGTAAAAAAGTCCTTATTTAAGGAATTTGGCGGTTCAGAACAGAACAGCGGTTCCATTGAGGCACAGATAGCCCTGCTTACCATGGAGGTAAAAAACCTCACAGTACATTTGACTGCCAACAAAAAAGATCAGGCGGGAAGAAAAGCGCTTTTGACAAAAGTTGGTCGAAGAAGAAAATATCTTGCTTATTTGCAACGAAAAGACATTGTCAAATACAGGGAATTGATCAAAGAATTAGGAATCAGAAAATAATCAAAATGGGGTGTTTGACAAAGCACTCCATTTTGCTTTCAGGAATATAGCAGACAGACTGCTTCAATTAATCTCACCTTCCGCAAGGGGCGGAACATTTTCAAAATAATAAACAGATATTTTCATGGGAAAACAAATTCCAATCTCTACCACTTTTCAATTGCCCGATGGTAGAGAAATTATCCTGGAAACAGGAAAACTGGCTATGCAGGCGCATGGTTCAGCCGTCGTAAAACAAGGAGATACGATCATTCTGGCAACAGTAGTATCGAATCACGAAGCAAAAGAAGGACAGGAATTCTTTCCATTGTCCGTAGATTATCAGGAAAAATTTGCAGCTGCGGGCAGAATACCCGGGAATTTTTTCAGAAGAGAAACCAAGTTGTCTGACTATGAAGTACTCATTTCCAGATTGGTAGACCGCGCGATCAGACCTTTATTCCCGGATCACTACATGAATGAAACCCAGGTCTTGATCTATTTACTGTCAGCTGATAAGGAAACCATGCCAGATACACTGGTTGGCCTGGCAGCATCAACTGCATTGTCTGTATCCGACATTCCATGGGATGGCCCGATTTCTGAAGTTCGCGTCGCTAAAATAAATGGCGAATATGTAGTTAACCCAAACAGAAGCCTTCTTACATCAGCTACCCTGGACATCATCGTTGCAGCCACCAGGGATAACCTGATGATGGTAGAAGGTGAAGCCAACGAATGCGAAGAAAGTGAATTGATCGAAGCCATTAAGGTCGGTCATGAAGCGATCAAATTACAATGTGATGCCCAATTGGAACTGGCAAGACTTGTTGGTGAAAAAGCTTTGGTTAAAAGAACTATTGAACCAGAGATTGAAGATACCCAATTGAAAGAATATGTAGAAAATTTCTGTTCAGCGATCATCAGCGAAATTGCACATGGGGCGCTTGGCAAACATGAACGTAAAGATAAACTTTCAGCACTGAACACCAGTCTTCATGAAAAGCTTTTGGAAGAAAAAGGGGAAGAATGGTATGAAGAAAGCAATCCATTGATTGATAAGTACTTTGACAAACTTAAAAAACACATCATCCGGATGATGGTTTTGGATAAAGGTCAGAGACTGGACGGCAGAGCAACAGACCAAATCAGGCCCATCTGGTCGGAGATCGGCTATCTGCCTTCCACACATGGTTCAGCAATTTTTACCAGGGGTGAAACCCAGGCCCTTGCAACCATCACATTAGGTACAAAACTGGACAAAATGATGGTTGACACCGCACTGGATTCCTATTTTGAAAAATTCATGTTACATTATAACTTTCCTGCCTTGTCCGTTGGGGAAGTAAAACCAAACAGAGGTCCGGGAAGACGTGAAGTTGGCCATGGAAATCTGGCTGGAAGGTCTTTGAAAAAAGTGATCCCCGATGATTTTCCATATACGCTAAGAATTGTTTCTGACATTTTGGAATCGAATGGTTCATCTTCTATGGCCACAGTTTGTGCCGGAGCACTTGCCATGATGGATGGTGGTGTGCCAATAACATCTGCTGTCAGCGGCATAGCCATGGGCATGATATCAGAAGATGGAAAAAATGCCATTTTATCCGATATACTTGGTGATGAAGATGCATTGGGAGATATGGACTTTAAAGTTACAGGAACAGCAAACGGCATAGTTGCCTGTCAGATGGACATCAAAATCGACGGGCTTTCTTTTGAATTGCTGGGACAAGCATTGGAACAGGCTAAAGCCGGCCGATTGCATATATTGGGTGAAATGAATAAAACCATTGCTCAGCCAAATGACGATCTGAAACCACATGCTCCGAGGCTGATGACCATTGAAATCAAGAAAGAACAGATCGGTGAGGTGATCGGACCCGGAGGCAAAGTGATACAGGAGATTCAGGCACAGACGGGTACGGTGATTACTATTGAAGAGATAGGTGATAAAGGAATGGTTCAGATCAGCAGTTCCAACAAAGAGTCCATAGACATGGCAGCAGACATTATCAGAGGAATGACCCATGTTCCACAGATTGGTGATGTCTATGATGCCGTGGTTCAATCTGTGATGCCATATGGCGTTTTTGTTGGATTCCTGAAAAAACAAAGTGGTCTGGTTCACGTCTCTGAATTATCACATTCCAGGATTGCAAACGTTGAGGAAGTCATATCTGAAGGAGATAAATTCAAAGTCAAACTCATCGGAGTTGATGAAAAAACAGGAAAGCTGAAATTATCCAGAAAAGCTTTGATGCCAAAGCCTGATTTTATCAAGGACGAAGATGAATCCAGACCAAGACATGAAAGAGAAGGAAGTTCGGATCATGCGGATAGAAGGAGCAATCAGGAAGGCGCGAATCAAGGTCGGAAAGACTACCGTCCAAATCGTGGCAGAGACAACAGGGGCCACCATGATGATCGCAGGAAATCCTGAATAGGTGCCTGTTAAAGGAAGAATCATCTGATTGACAATCTGATCAGTATAACATAAAAGGAGTGATAATTTTGTCACTCCTTTTTTTATCCCGGAGAATCTTTGAGGCTGTTTTATTGTCTATGATCCAGGATGGGATTTTTATGTAAGTTAATGTATAAATTGTGGAAATTGACAATATTGAATGCCAAAAAGCCAATCAAATTACACAATTAAATATATGAATTTAATGTTAATTTAATGCTGGTTCTTAGCCATTGTCATGATAATTTCATATTAGATATTTATCTTTGTAGGGATAATTTGTAGGGTTTTTTTTTCAAAGAATTTCAGGTTTCCAAACAAATAAAATAAAATGAGTACAATTTTTTTGATACTTGTAATCGTACTTGCCATTATGGCAATTTCTGATTTGATTGTCGGTGTAAGCAATGACGCAGTCAATTTTATCAATTCAGCAGTAGGTTCAAAGGCATTCAGTTTTAAAGTGATCATGTTTGTTGCAGCTCTGGGTATCATTATCGGGTCAACATTTTCATCCGGCATGATGGAAGTTGCCCGTTCAGGAATTTTCCATCCCCAATATTTTTATTTTTCGGAAATCATGTTTCTCTTTCTGGCTGTGATGATCACTGATGTCATTCTTCTGGACATGTTCAACACATTCGGCATGCCAACTTCCACTACAGTTTCGCTAGTTTTTGAATTGATGGGGGCTGCTGTAGGTATTGTTCTGGTCAAAATCCTGACCCAGGAAGATGCAATGTCAATGTATCAGTATATTAACTCAGAAAAAACGATCACAATAGTTTTCAGTATACTTCTTAGTGTGGGTATTGCTTTCACCTTTGGTGTCCTTTTTCAATACCTGAGTCGATTAATTTTTACGTTTAACTACCAGAAAACAGTAAAATACTTTGGAGCTGTATGGGGCAGCCTGGCAATTGTAGGTATTACGTATTTCATGATGGTGAAGGGTGCGAAAGGCGCTTCCTTCCTGACTCCGGAAATGGTCAATACGATCGAAAACAAAGCCCATCTTATCCTGCTGTTTTCATTTATTGGTTGGGCAATAATTTTCCAATTACTCATTTGGTTTACCAAATTCGATATATTTAAAATTGTAGTGCTTTTCGGGACATTTTCTCTTGCAATGGCATTTGCAGGAAATGACCTCGTCAATTTTATCGGTGTGCCAATGGCTGGATGGGAATCCTACAAAATGTGGACTGCAAGTACCCAGGAAGCCGGATCATTTCTGATGGGTGGTTTGGCAGATAATGTCAGTACTCCGACGTATTTTTTACTCCTATCGGGCATCATCATGGCGATTACGCTATATGTCAATAAAAAAGCCCGGACAGTGACTGAGACTGAGGTTAGTTTAGGTCGCCAGGAAGAAGGATACGAAAAATTTGGCTCTTCCACATTGTCCAGAAAAGTGGTCAGGGGATTTACCCGGGCTGGAAAGTATTTAAAAAAATATATACCTCAAACTTTAAGAACAGCAATAAATAAAAGGTTTGACCGCCAGGAATTCCAGAATAAGCAAATTGCACTTGGCAAAAATGCACCGGCTTTTGACCTGGTCAGAGCAGCTGTTATCCTATCAGTGGCAAGTACCATTATTTCTATTGGAACTACTTTGGTACTTCCTTTATCCACTACTTATGTCACTTTCATGGTTGCAATGGGTGCATCACTGGCAGATGGTGCGTGGGGCAGGGAAACTGCCGTTTACAGAATTACAGGTGTTTTCTCAGTTATTGGCGGATGGTTCCTGACAGGGTTTTTTGCCTTTTCCGGCGCTTTCCTATTGGCTTTAGCCTTTTCTTTTGGCACTTTTTATGCAGTTGGCGGAATGTTAATTATTGTAGGATATATTTTGTTCCGTACCCATTCATTTCACAAGAAAAAAAACGAGGCTCAAAAGCTGCTTTTGGAAGATGAAGAGGACGAAACTGTTAAAATCCTGGATATTCAGGGTGTTAAAAAAAGAAATTTAAAAAATTTCTCAAAGTTCAGCCAGAACTATAAAGAAATACTGTCAGACGCTATCAAAGGACTTGACAAAGAAGACCTTGACATACTCAGCAAAAACTATAAAAAATATACCAAATTATTTGAAAATTTTGAAAACAAGCAAAATCAGATTTATAAAGTCATCACCAGGATTCAGGACAGCGATTCTGAATTGGGTAATTACTATACCATAAATCTTTATTATATCAGAGAACTGATCCAAACGCTGAAACATATTTCCTGGGATACATTCCATCATGTCGACAACAATCACAAGCCTTTATTGAATGATCAATCCAAAGAATTGGATATAGCCGCTGAAAAAGTGATCGACTTACTCAATGATTGCACATACCTGATGGAAAAAGGAATTCGGGAAGATTTTGAGAAAAAGCATCTCAAGACCATCGAATTTTTTACGGAACTTAGGAAAAATCAAATCAAACGGATCAAGGAAAAAGAAGTTGGCAACCGCAACAGCATGCTGTTTTTCGGTATCATCGCCCAAATGCGCAGCGCGATCAATTTCACTAAACGTATCTATATGATCGAATCCAACTTTCAGATGCAGCAAAAATTGAAATAAAACCACCTGGCTGCCTGATTCTTTCGTTGTTCAAATTGATCGCATTATGATATCTTTTGATTAAGCCTGCCCTGAAAAGGACAATTTGGCTCTGATTCATAGACAAATATGGATTATTAGAATTATTCATATTTATTAATTAGTGTTATAAGTTGAGTCTACTCCGAAAAGTCCGATTTGTTGATTTTCAATCGAATTTTGGCCCAGCAGCTAAAGGTAAACGATTGAATATCAACAAATTATAAGCCCCCTTTTAGGCATGTACTGACTGAANNTTAGGGAGCAAAGACTTTTCGGAGTAGACTCTAAGTTTTTAATTTATTTTAACAGGTATTAAAGTGAATGTTGCCGGGCTTCTTGGATCCGACCAGATTTTTTTCACTATTCATCCACTTACCATTTCTTTCCGAGAAAAACAGATCCGTTTGATCATACTATCCGATCAGCCTTATAATAACTGAATAATCCACAGAAACTCAGTTTCTGATCCACAAATTCTGAGGCTACTCCGAAAAGTCCGATTTATTGATTATCAATCGTTTTTGCCCCATCCTATTGACGTCATCGATCAGCACAAGTCTAATGAGAAACGATTGAAAAACCAGCAAATTAAAAGTCTCCCTTCAGAATGATTCAGTGGACAAAGAATTTTCGGAACACGCTCAATTATCAAATTTTAAATTTCCAGATTTTGATTCTGTGGAACTGATCGATATATTAAGAAATCAGATATTTACATTACAAACCTTATTGTACAAGCATTTTTTATTTACCTTTGCATTCCGTAATAAAATCAACAATATGACCAAACATATATTTGTTACGGGAGGTGTTACATCCTCTTTAGGCAAGGGAATTCTGGCAGCCTCACTGGGAAAAATACTACAGGCTCATGGTTTTTCAGTCACCATCCAAAAATTTGATCCATACATCAACGTTGATCCCGGAACACTCAATCCTTATGAGCATGGGGAGTGCTATGTCACGGATGACGGTGCTGAAACAGATCTGGACCTCGGACATTACGAGCGATTCCTCAATGTATCAACTTCCCAGGCAAATAATGTGACGACTGGAAGGATATATCAGCGTGTCATTTCCAGAGAACGCAGAGGGGATTATCTGGGAAAAACCGTTCAGATCATTCCGCACATCACAGACGAGATAAAAAGGAGATTCCGCTTGCTTGAAATGGATAATAAATATGACATCATCATCACAGAACTGGGAGGTACGGTAGGTGACATTGAGTCTTTGCCTTATCTGGAAGCTTTGAGGCAACTGAAGCAGGAAACGAGAAAAGAAGACCTGGTCACCATCCATCTGACACTACTACCCTATTTATCTACCTCAGAAGAGATCAAAACAAAACCGACTCAGCATTCTGTAAAGGAATTATTACAATCAGGCATCCAACCTGACATCCTGGCTTGCAGGACAGAATTTAGTATCACGGATGATATCAGAAAAAAACTGGCGTTGTTTTGCAATGTCAGAAAACAGGATGTAATAGAATCTATCACTGCCAATACCATCTATGAAGTGCCTTTACTTCTGCTCAATGAAAAACTTGATCAGATCGTTTTGGAAAAACTGGAGCTGAAACCAAAAAGTTCCCTGGATCTGAAGAATTGGGAGGCGTTCATCACCAGGCTTAAAAATCCTCAATATTACATTAAAATTGGACTGGTTGGCAAATATATCGAATTAATGGATTCGTATAAATCCATATTGGAATCCATCGTACATGCCGGAGTTGCGAATGATTGTAAGGTGGATGTTGTTCCCATTCATGCCAAAGACATCTCAGACAAAAAAACAGCAAAAAGTATTTTAAAGGACTTACATGGTATTCTGGTAGCTCCTGGCTTTGGAGAAAGAGGTATTCAGGGAAAAATAGATTCGATACAGTTTGCCCGTGAGCATAATATTCCTTTCTTCGGGATTTGTCTGGGCATGCAACTGGCCGTTATTGAATTTGCCCGAAATGTCCTCAAAATTGAGGATGCCAATTCAACCGAATTTGATTCAAAGACCACACATCCTGTCATCAGTATGATGGAAGAACAATTGAGTATCACTAATCTGGGCGGAACCATGAGGTTGGGTGCTTATGACTGTCAACTCGAAGAGAATTCCATATCTGCAAAAGCCTATAATTCTTTACAAATATCTGAGCGACACAGGCATCGCTTTGAATTCAACAATAGATATAAAGAAGAGTTTCATGAAAAGGGATTGATCCCCGTCGGCACTAATCCCAAAACGAAACTCGTTGAAATCGTCGAATTGAATAAGCATCCTTTTTTTGTGGGCGTCCAATTTCACCCTGAATACAAAAGCAGGGTCGAAAAACCCCATCCTTTATTTGTCGCATTTATTCAGGCTGCAAGAAATTATGCAACATCCGGAAATTAAGAAATGCGTAAATTGAAACTCGATGAACTGGACAGGCCTGATCTGACAACATATCAGGATACTCAAAAATTGGACATTGTTCTGGTTCTGGATAACATCCGATCTGGCATGAATGTCGGTTCTTTTTTCCGGACAGCAGATGCCTTTTTGATCTCATCGATATATATCACCGGAATTTCAGCCACACCGCCACATAAAGAGATCCACAAAACAGCTATCGGAGCAGATCAATCGGTCAAATGGACGTATTTCTCTTCAGTTACCGAGGCTGTGCACGACTTAAAAGCTAAAGGTTATCAGATAGTTGGTGTTGAGCAGGCAGACCAAAGTACCTTACTTCAGGAATTTAAACCGGATCCGGGTTCGGGTATTGCATTGATTTTCGGAAATGAAGTAGAAGGTTTGAGTGATGAAGTGATGGAGATGCTCGATCATTGTATAGAGATACCTCAATATGGAACCAAACACTCTCTGAATGTAAGCGTCAGTGCCGGAATAGTAATCTGGAGCATTTTTGAAAAACTTTGCCTTAAGCCGCCTTATAAATCGATTTAATAATCAGATTCATCGAATATATTTTACCAAATAAGCCTGTCAGCCTATTTTTGAATATTATTTATAACAAAAAAACATTTCAGATGAGAAGCTTTTTTAAAAACATATTGTCCTCCTGTCTGGGCGTATTACTCTTTTTTACAGGTATTTTTCTGATCTTTTTACTCATTGGTTTGAGTACTTCAGCCAAGCCAACGATCAAAAGCGATTCTGTGCTTCGGCTCAACCTGAATACCGAGATCATAGAAAAAGAATCTGCTGTTCCTCCTGTTGAAGCATTGTTCGGTGAACCTGTTCAAATGAGTCTGTACGAAATTCTGGACATTCTTGAACGTGCTAAATCAGACAGCAAGATTTCCGGTATTTTACTCGAAAGTTCATACCCGAATGTTGGTCTTGCAAAAGCAGCCTTGATTCGTGATGCCATAGAAGATTTCAAAAAATCAGGTAAATTCGTCTATGCCTATGGTTCCAATTACACTCAAATGGGCTATTATATTGCTTCTACTGCGGATTCAGTTTTTCTGAATCCTAATGGAATGTTGGATATGAAGGGAATGGGCATTGCTCAACCGTATTTTAAAGAGTTGATGGATGAATTGGGGATCGGATGGAATATTTATTACGCCGGCCAGTTTAAAAGTGCCACTGAACCATTCAGAAGAAAGGAAATGAGTGATCAGAACAGAACCCAAATGCGGGAATATATTACAGAAGTTTATGATAATTTCCTTATGGACATTGCCAAAAGCAGGCAGGTTTCTGTGGAATCAGTGGATCAGTTTGTGGCTGATTTTAGCGGCATGAATGCTGCAAAAACAGTTGAAAAAGGATTGATCGATGAATTATTGTATCAGGATCAGCTGGATAAAATTCTGAAAACCAAATTGTCATTAGACCAGAAAAAGAAAATACCTTTTGTCGAAGTCAAAGATTATTTGCTTGCCTCTAAAGCGAAACCACAATCAGGTAGTAAAAACAAAATAGCTGTGGTTTATGCTGAAGGTCAAATTCTTGAGATGGGTGAAGAAAAAGGAGTGATCACATCTCAGAAATTTGTTGAGACATTATCAGATATCCGCAGGAAAAAAGATGTTAAAGCTGTAGTTCTCAGGATCAATTCTCCGGGAGGTAGCGGTTTTGCCAGCGATGAGATCTGGAGGGAGATCGAATTGCTCAAAGCAGACAGTATTCCGGTAGTCGTATCCATGAGTGACTATGCTGCATCCGGAGGATATTACATCGCTTGTAATGCAGACGCGATTGTTGCTTCACCCAACACATTGACCGGATCCATCGGAGTTTTTGCCATGATCCCTGATCTTTCAAAAATGAGTGAAGAAAAGTTGAAAATCCATTGGGATTCTGTTAAAACACACCAGTATGCCAATGCATTCAATCCATTCTTCAACTACAGCGATGGTGAACATAAGAAATTGCAGGCATATATTGATAATTTTTATGATATCTTCCTTACAAGAGTGGCTGAAGGCAGGAATATGAGTAAAGAAAAAGTTCATGCGGTAGCTCAGGGAAGAATATGGACAGGTCGCAAAGCCAAAGAGATAGGTTTGGTGGATGAATTGGGAGAATTGGATACAGCCATCAAGCTTGCTGCTAAAAAAGCCGGTATAAAGGATTATAAAACAGATAATTATCCGAAATATAAAACGACTATGCTGGATGAGATCATTAAAAACATCGATCTTGAAACGAAAATCAAAGAACGTGTCATAGGTAAAACAATTTTGGATAAATTGTCTCCTTATTCCAGAATGATATCACAACCCGAAAATTACGGCAAACCTCAATTCATGATGACTGAGCATTTGATCCTGAACTAAAATTCAGAAAACAAAAAAAGGGTTGTCGGAAGGCAACCCTTTTTTTTATCATTAACCTCTCGAATCGTAACACATTTGAAAAAATACCCGAAATTCATGCGCTTAATAATTGAAAGAAAAATGGATCACATAAATGGGTCTTAGTATTCAATTAGTCAATTATGAGTCTGCTCCGAAAAGTTCAATTCGTTGGTTTTCAATCGTTTTTTCACTGCCCTTAAAGGGAAACGATTGATAACCAACAAATTATAAGTTCCCTTTTTATGGAAAATCTGAGCATTCCTACTTTTTGGAGCAGACTGAATTATTATATGTTTTCAAAAAAAAATTGATCAAAGTGCATTTAATTTCTCTGAGTTTAAACAACACGAATCCATTGGATTTATTAAAGATATATTGAAAATCTATCCGACTATTTGCTTTTATATTAGTCTTTTTAAAAAACCGCCTTTAAATAGAAAATCTTTTTTAAAACGAAACCATTTATACAATTTTCAGGTAAAGGGTTAAATTTGTAAAGAATTATGAAAATATATTTATTCAATATAATAATTAGATGAAAATGCTTCCTTTCGCGGAAAATAAATTTCAAAACAGAACACTTCTTTCCATAACAACTTTTTTGATTTTATGCCTGAATGTTTCCTATGGTCAAACCACCGGAACATTGAGCGTAAGCACCACTACAAGTGAAGCAGGAGGTCCATACAAACCAAAAAACATAGTTGCTGTCTGGATAGAGGATCCTTCAGGAAATTTTGTAAAAACACTTTTGGCGTATGCTGAAGATAGAAAAAAACATCTGACAGCATGGAAAGCATCCACTACGGCTGCAGGTTCTCCTTACAATCGGGTTGATGCTGTCACCGGGGCCACGAGGAATTCCCACAGCGAACAAGTCTGCTCCTGGAATGGGAAAAACTTTAACCAGACCCTGGTAGCTGATGGTGAATATAAAGTAAAAATGGAACTAACTGATCGGAATGGAACCGGCAATTCAGCTGTTTTCAGTTTTACCAAAGGACCAAACCCTCAAACAATAACACCTGTTAATGTCCCGAGTTTTTCAAATATAAGTATCGTCTGGACGCCGATAACGACAGAGACAAAGGAAGAGACTACCGAACCTATCATTTTAGTTTATCCAAATCCGGTAAGCTTACAGGCTGTAATTTTAGGAGATGGTGTAAAATCATTTGAGGTATATGATCTCAAAGGAATTTTAAAATTCAGTTCAAAGGGAAATGAAATTAATATGTCAGCTGTAAAACCAGGTATATATTTTATAAAAATAGAGACAGATTCCGGTAAATATGTGAAGAAAATCATTAAAATCTGAAAAAAGAGATAATCTTTTTGTAATTATTTAGGTACAAAAATATGTAATATATTAAAATAGAAGTAATTGGTTAGCTAAATGATCTTTTAGTCATAACCAATTGGTTAATGATCTGTGCCAGAGGTTAAAACCATTGTTACCAGCACAAATCAGCTGCCTGTTCCTCAATGTACCCGCGCAATTCCAGGAGACTTACAGGCCAACTGACCAATAAGCTAACCAACTAAATAACATGAAAGTATTTGTAACAAAATAAACAAAAAGGGATTGCCGATGGACAATCCCTTTGATATAATAAACCATATCTATCGTCTATCAATAAACACCTTGTTGGATCATTGCATTGGCAACTTTAACGAAGCCCGCGATATTGGCGCCTTTTACATAGTCTGTGTAATCACCTTTATTACCGTGAACCATACAATTTTCGTGAATGTCCACCATAATTCTGTGCAGTTTTTCGTCCACTTCCTCTGCTGACCAGGAAAATCTGAGACTGTTTTGTGACATTTCCAATCCTGAAGTTGCTACACCACCTGCGTTGGATGCTTTTCCCGGAGAATACAACAATTTTGCGTGTTGGAAAACGGCAACTGCTTCCGGAGTGCATGGCATGTTGGCGCCCTCAGATACGCAAATGCAACCATTTTTCACCAATGATTCTGCATCTGCTTTTTGGAGTTCGTTTTGGGTAGCACAAGGCAGCGCGATATCCACTTTAGCTTCCCAGGGTTTTTTACCTGCAAAGAAAGTTGCTTCAGGATATCTTTCAGCATAAGGAGCAACGATGTCATTGTTGGAAAATCTGAGCTCCAGCATATATTCTATTTTCTCTCCGGATATACCTGTTGGATCATAAATATATCCATCGGGGCCGGAAATGGTCACAACCTTTCCTCCAAGATCGTTTACCTTTTTGGCAGCGCCCCAGGCCACATTACCGAAACCTGAAATAGCCACTGATTTACCTTCAAATGATTCACCTTTTGTAGCGAGCATCTCTTTGGCAAAATAAACGACACCATAACCAGTTGCTTCAGGTCTGTTGAGTGAACCGCCGAACTCAAGTCCTTTTCCGGTGAGTACGCCAACGTGTGTATCGGTCAGCTTTTTGTACATACCATACATATAACCAATTTCTCTACCGCCTACACCGATGTCACCAGCAGGTACATCTGTTTCCGGACCAATGAATTTATATAATTCCTGCATGAAAGCCTGGCAGAATCTCATCACTTCATTCTCAGATTTGCCTTTTGGATCAAAATCTGAACCTCCTTTCCCACCACCCATAGGAAGGGTTGTAAGGCTGTTTTTCAAAATCTGTTCGAAACCGAGGAACTTTAAAATACTGAGATTAACAGTCGGGTGGAAACGCAATCCGCCTTTGTATGGGCCGATGGCATTATTGAACTGAATTCTGTAACCTTTATTGACCTGAACTTTACCCAGATCATTCACCCAGGACACTTTGAACATAAAAACCCTGTCAGGCTCTACCAGTCTTTCCAACAATCCATATCCCTGATACTGGGGATTGTCTTTAATGTAAGGAATCACTTCCTCAACTACCTCATGAACTGCCTGATGAAATTCAGGCTGACCGGGATTTCTTTGCTTTACATTGTTCATGAAATCCTGAACATTCAATACATCCGTATTTAACAACGTTGACATACCTTAAGACTTTAAAGATTAATAAATTTTAATTTTTCACTATAAATGCTCATCTGAAATGAGATGATAAAATTAGAATAATATTCGGAATAATAAAATTTTTTAATCATTTATTTTACGTATTTCTCAAATTTGTATTAATACTAAATAATATTCTGAATTTTAATTTTTACTTCACTCTGATTTAACATAGATTCTGCCAATTTGTGAAGCATTTTATACTGGATCTCCGATTGACTGATTAGATTTGTGACATCTATTGATTCACATGCCGGTTGTGAAAGAAAAGGATGATTTTTTCTGAAAAAATGCATTTGACATATGAATTTTAATTTTTTATTTCGTTTCAGGGATCTTGTGGATAAAAACCTGAATGAATACATCAAATGGGTGATCCTGGTGGGCTTATACGGGTTTTACAGGATGATGGCAGCGGTCATTGAACCCTCAAAGATCATGTTTTTGATCGTGCCTTTGATTGTGCTGTCTTTCCTTGTATTTACCGTTGACTGGATCCTTGACAGCCTGGTTGCCGTTGCTGCAAAAAAAACTACAACGACGGCGGCACTCAAACGAACAGGTACATTGGTCGCTATTTCGCTGGCAGCCGGATTGTTCGGAATAATTATATTTTATTTAACTGAATATATTCCATTTTTCAATCTTGGTTTCCTGGGACTGGTCAGCAGCGCCCTGGTAATTTTTTGGGAAAGGAATAACCCATATTTTTTTCTGAGTTTATTGCTTTTTGCAATTGGATTGATTGGATTGATATTCAGTTTTGTACAAAACAGCGGCGTTCCCTTTCCCAGTGTTATATTCTATCTGGGATTTACAGCATTTTATTTTTTCAGACTTTACAAAAACAGGATAAAAAAACTCCCGACTCAACTATAAAGGTAATTCATTCAGCATTTTTGCTGTATTGTTTGGAAAATCAATCTCATAAACAAAGGATTGCACGCCATTTGAAATCAGTAAATAGGGAGCCCTGAGTTCGAAATTATACCAACCAGCCTGGTCCATGGTGATTTGTGCCAATTTAACAGAAAAAGCCTTTACTTCAACGATCATAAAAGGCATCGCATTATGATCAAAAATCAGCAGGTCAAATCTCTTTTTAAGCCCGTTCACCAAAAATTGCTTTTCCACGGCCATTCTGGTTCTCGGTATCCCTTTTACATCCATCATAAATCTGATGATGGCCTGCCTGACAAGCTCTTCCTGATTCAGATGAATGTATTTTCGCCTGACCGGGTCATAAACTTCCATTTTCCCTACATGTTGTCTGGTTTTTAGTAGTTTAACCCATGGTTCAAACGACAGATCCAAAAGTATCTTCATGTTATTTAATTCTTTTTGACTTTCAGGCTGATTTTCATCCATTAACCAAAAAACTGGTTTCAATAAAATCCCTGAAAACCTTCACCGGAGCTTCCCTTAAATCCAGTGTATCCAAATTGACATGCCTGATACCTGCTTTTTCTGCCTGCTCCATGACATAGATCTGCCATGGAATTCTGTCAACATCAGCGGAATCAAGCAAACCATCCTGAGTCAACAACCATTGTTTAGTATTGATCTCCAAAATATTTTCAAGCAACAGATTGAACGGTGTCTCCAAAACCCGCATCTTTTTGATTCCCTTTTGGTCGAGCATGGCAAGCAACAATTGGTTGAGCGGAGCAGATAAACAGGAATACAAAGTTTGATTTCCCAACTTAAAGATCTCAATATCAGGCGCTACATCCATGATCAGATGTGCCAGATTCCTGGCACCATACAATCGTTCCGTATGGTTCATATCTGCCAACTGCATCAGTCCCTGCTGATGATAACCCTTCAATTCGAACACAGGAACTTCCGACCGGCTTAAGCCAGCTAGTTTGGTCAAATAAGCATCACTTTGGTCTGCTACAAAAATCTTTTTTGCATTCATTTTCGCTAAATCAAGCATTTCTGACCAGGAAGTCTCATATCCGGCATCAGCGAGATCGACCAGCACACTATCAAATCCATCCGCAATATTCCCTTTCAACTTTTGAAGTGCCTCAACAGGTACAATCCAAACTGGAAATAACAACCGGATGAGCTTCGAATGATGTTGCATCAATTCTGTCCAGTCCTCATTGGACAGCTGATGCTTGTTGAATATCTGTTGGTATAGTTTCTTATGTCTGCTTTCAATATTTTCGAGACTTCTATGAATTTCAGGTTCCGAGGATTTGATCTGACTGAGTTGAGAAAGTTGGTTGAGCGTCAGATCAAGCTCGGCAAATTCCTTTAATTCTTTATCAGCTACTTTATAGAAAAAATACCCGTTTTGTTCAATTGCATTCTGGATAAACCAGTTTTTAAAAAACAAAATCCAGTCCTTAGGTGCCAGATCCAGTATATTTTGGATAATCAGTCGATCAGCCACAGTAAGTGAAAAGTAAAATTTATTAAATGAAAAGCATTTAATGAACTGATCTCGTTTCTCAGTTATCTCATTCAATTGTTTGAGCATAGCATTGAGTTGGAAAAGATGTTTATCCAGGTTAAAAGCAGCAGGTTCAATGCTTTTTTTCAGTATCTTTTTTTCCTGAATTCTGACATAAAACGTTTCGAGCTCTTCGTTCATTTTCACTAAAGCAGGATCATCAGTTGCCTGCAAATTGAGTTTTCCGGTTTCTTTCCTGACCGTTTCCCTGATATAAACCGGAAACACATCCAAAAACGCAGAAAAAACTGAAATTTTTTGATCCAACAGCTCCAATTCCATATTGGACCCGAGTTGCAGATCTTTACCGGCTGCAAATAATCCAAATCCCGGGATGGATTGAAAAATGCTTAACAGCTTGTCATATTCATTGATCAGTATTTGAGGCAATTCAGTGAATTCATCAGGGCTCAGTGGCTGTTTTTTCTGGAAAAGGCCTTTTTCGGGCATTTTTGGGTTCTGACCGGATTTGTCATCCGAATACAGCTTCACCTGCAACTTAAAATGATCCAGAAGACCACTGGCATGACTAAAATGGGTCAAAGAATATTGTATGCGGGTACTGATCTTTTCGTTGATCAGCAGGCCAACTGATATGAGTTTATTGACGCAGGATTTGCGCATTTCAAGGACCCATTCCATGATCTCTGTCCAAGCCTGCATTCCAGTCTCATGTTCAAAAATGGTTTCTGCAAAAAAAACGTCGACAAATGCTTCAGATTGTTCGTAAAATTGTCTGGCTTTGATAACCAACCCGAGCAACCTGTCAAATTCTTCCTGGTTAAAGCTCATTTCGCTGACTTTGAACAGCGGGTTAAAATGGAGTGTTTCTACAGAATGTCTGTCGAATGCATTCAGGACGATCCATTCATGCCATACCTTATCCAAAAGCAATGGCATATTTAAACCATTATAATATCGCTTCATGGAATTGATCAAATGGGACTTATGTATGCTTTTTTGAAGATAATCGTTTTTGTCAAAAGCAACATCCAGTGATTTAATTCTTGTCAGGAATTTATGTAACTGTCCGGGAAGCAATTCCACGGGATCTAAAACCAATGCTTGTTCACTGGGTAAAAATCTCGTCAGTTTTTTCTGCACAATGAGGGCATTTTGTACATCGCTGACTACCATCAACACATGTTTATTGTCCAAAACCTGTCTGCGCCCAATTTCCGATAACAGAAATGACCTGCCGGACATTTTCTGACCGATTACTACGATCGGGTCCATCCTTTGGAAGGCTTCTATTACCTTACTTTGATATGTATCCAAATAAAATGTCCTCATGTACAGGATGTAGTTGATAAAAACTGAATTAAATCACTGACTATTTATTTATGTTACCTGTATTTTTTTATTCAGTAAAAATAGAAAAATCAGACATCAGCCAATTCCAACCTAAAGATGATGCGGTTTTTTTTGTCAATCATTACATGCACCACATACAAAGGTAATGGCTTTCACTGTTAAAATTATATTTACTTTTATTTATTTTTGCTTACAAACCAGCAAACTGCACAAAATCTGGAGGCAGAAATATCCTTTATCCTAACGAAGAAACATTTCAGACGTTAAAAGAATCACACAAAAATCCATTCTAAAAATCCAAAGCGAACATTTTCCATTGTAGATTTGTCTCTTATTTTAAACTAAACAAAAATAAGCATTGATCATCGGAATCGGAGGTGTGAGCAGATCAGGCAAAACCACATTAGCCAGGCAACTAGTTACATTTTATGTAGGTAAAAATGCAGTCATTTTGAATCAGGATGACTACGTTATGGCCGGTTACCAAGCTCCGCTGATCCATGGATTATTGGATTGGGAGCATCCGGGATCGATAGATTTTACCCGCCTTCGTCATGATTTTTTCTCCATTAAACCTTATGTGGATGTTATTATTATAGAAGGTTTGTTTGCCTTTTATGATGAACAAATAACTGCCCATTATGACCGGAAAATATATCTCCAAACGGATTACCCGACTTTTCTTGAACGTAAGAGATCAGATTCAAGATGGGGACAAACACCTGAATGGTATATTGAACATATCTGGAGCAGTCATCAAAAATATGGTAAACCTGAAGATTGGTTTCATTGCTATGTGTTCAATAATCTCCGGGATCCTATCCCTGAAGGCTTGATACAGTATTTGGGAATACAGATTGCAGTACCTGTACCTTTGTAAAAGTCAGTTTGATGTATCAATCAACTTCGATCAGTTTTCCTCCTTCGCATCTGTAGGCACGAGCCGGAAAACGCTGTATAACGCGCTGGTCATGAGTCGCAAAAACCACAGCAGTATGGTATTTTTGATTGATTTTTCTGATCAATTGCATGAAATCATCTGCTGTCTCATGATCAAGGCTGTTGGTGGGTTCATCAGCGATCAACACCAGAGGATTATTGATGATCGCCCGGGCAATGGTCAGCAATTGCTGCTCGCCCCCGGACAAGGTATACACTTTTTGCCAGATTTTCTTCAGCAGGCCAACCTCAAGTAATGCCTCCTTGATCCGCTGTTCTCTTACTGTTTTATCTGGCCAACCCAATGCGCGAAGGATATAATCGAGATTATGAAAAACATCCCAGGATTCAAATAAAAAGTAATCCTGGAAAACCACACCCAAGGTTCTTCGAAACAGGTACTTATTTGTATAATCCAATCCTTTGAGGTCAAAATTTGATACGGTTCCAGATCCTTGTTTCAAGGGCAAATCGCCATACAAGGTTTTGAGCAAACTGGATTTGCCACTACCCGATTTACCAAAAATATAGCAAAACTCACCAGTGCGAACTTCCATGTTCACCCCGTTCAAAATCTCATTTTCTCCCTGAAATATATTTGCATCTTTCAGTTCGATCATTTTCTGGTATTCCCACTCAATTGTCTTCAATTGCAAAAAATTTTTGCTTATTCATTAAATGTGAAGCAAATGTACAATTTCATTCAGATTCTTTATCTCAAAATGAGGTATAATACCATTCATTTTCTCTAAACCATCCGGATTGAACCAGGCTGAACAGAAACCATAGTCATTCGCACCTTTGACATCAATTTCGAGATGGTCTCCGATGACCAATATTCGGTCTTTCGGGGTTTGCAGACCGATGGAGTTGTGTACATATGCAAAAAACTGCTCCTGTGGCTTTGCAAATCCGAGTTCACCTGATATAAAAACCTTATCAAAACAACTTAAAAGTCTGCTGAATTCCAGTCTTGGACGCTGAACTTCCTTCATACCATTTGAAATAATACCCAATCTGACTTTACCGTTCAGGGATTGGATAATATTTTCTGCATCTTTAATAAAAACAGGGTTGACTACCAGTTGTTCGAAATATAATGCATTGAATTCAAGCGCATCCAGATGGTTGATTTTCATTTTCTCAAATAACCTACCAAACCTGAATGACTTGATCTCTTCGTGATCCATTTTATTCTCGGTAAAAGCTTGCCATGCTATTTTATTGATTTTCATATAATTATCATAATCCTCCTCATCAGTTTTTACCCCGGAAATCTGAAAACTTTTATGAAAAGCAATTTTTGAGGATGCATCAAAATCCAGCAACGTATTGTCAAGATCGAAGAGCATCCAGTCAAATGATTGTGTAAAGTCTGTTTTGATCACCAGGATTGAATTTGGATGAAAATGAGTGCAGGATCAATCAGGAAGCCGCATTACATAGATGAGTCTGCGGACGCTGTACTTTCCTGGCGTATGTAAGGTAAGCAAAAGCAAGCCTCCGCAGATACTTATGTTCCTCATAAAATTGAGTAATGTCACCCAATACAGCTCTTTTGGACTATTCCAGAACGAAAACACGATAAATGTAAACGGAATATAATAAATCAGAAGTAAAATTGAACCAATCCTGGAATGATAACCGATCAGCACCATGGTAGCTCCCAGAAATATGAGAAAAATAAATGATCCCAGCAAAAAGTTTTGTTGCCATGTAATCCCATATGAGGTCATGGTCAGTTTGGTCTGTTCAAAATAAAATACGCTGTCAACGGCTTCAAAGAAAAAAAGACCGGCAATAAAAACCCTTGCTATTAAATCTGCAAAATCTTTCATAATACCCTGCTGCACAATTGGCTGGTTACAGATCACAAACCCGGCACAACCAAATTTTGGATGGCCTGTTCACAAACTTCCTGTCTGAAAATGAAAACAAATGCAATGCTCCCAACACAATTTGCAAGGCAAATGTACACAAAAATCACTTACTTACAACAAACTTAAGCCCTGAATAACCAAATATCGTCCGGGTTCTGCAGAAATACAAACCCTGGCTCAGGCCTGAAACATCCATAGTATTCATACTCTGAACCGGATACTGAATACGTTGCTTCAGCAACACTTTTCCAGTCATATCGATTATTTCTGTTTCGAGCCATGGGATCTGTGGGTCTCCTGCGATGACAGTTAACCTTTCAAGTAAAGGCTGATATTTTATTTCCAGAAATTCATTCTGCTGGTAACCATACAGGCTGGAAGTCTGGCAATGACTACTTGATGCAGCTTCTACCGGTAAATAATAGTGTGAACCCGGAACCAACAATTCAGGCAATGTATCAATCACGCTGATCAACCCATTGGCTACCACGATTTTGGTCCTTAGTTGCAAATCAAATAACCCAGGATCATTAGCTTCAGTAGTTGTTCCGTAAATCTTCAGACAACCCATTGTATTTGCCTGAAAAACACAATTTGGCGGATTACATCCATATTGCAAACCTTCAGGCAGATTCAATACACCATTCGGCAAAATTTCCAGAGAATTGAGCTTAAAACTGAAGCCCATCCATGCGATAGAATCTTCCAAAACAGCCGTAAAGGTATACTCAAACGGACTTCCAATACAAACTGTATCATGAATACCACCATCAGGGAACAACACTTCGTGAAAAGGCAACGGATATACACCTGCTGATGAATCTGCATAAGTCTCGGAAGGAACGCAAATATCCTGTCCGTACAAAATCATAAATCCGGCAAATTGAAATAAAATCCCAAGTAAAAGTATTTTTCTATACATAAGCTCATTAATTTTGATACTAAATAAAGACATAATAGACAGAATTCCTATTTTTATACGATAATAATACATTTATATTTACGACTTCTTTATCAAGCAAAATAAATTATGCAAAAGCGCTGTTTCTTATTATTTTTCATGCTGACCGGATTTTTCTTCACGCATGAACTGATTGGCCAGACCATAAAGGTGGAAGGACAGATCATCGGTTCGGCGACGGATGGTCCTTTGGAATTTGCTACCATTCAATATGGAACCCGTTATACACAGAGTCTGAAAGATGGTTATTTTAGTTTTGAAGCTGATGCCGGTTTGGAAGAAATCAGGGTAAGTTATGTCGGTTATGAAACTACCAATGTCAAAATCGAATCAAATCTTTCATTTATTCAATTGGGAGTCATACAATTGAAAACAGTTAGTGAAAAGCTTAGTACAGTGACCATTACTTCGGGCAAGTACAAAAGAAATATTGAAGATGTAACGGTTTCTATGGAAATCATCAAGCCCGGATTGATTGAGCGAATACAAAGCAACAGCTTTAGTGATGTTTTGGATAAAATACCCGGAGTCAGTCTTACTGATGGTCAGGTAAGTATCAGAGGTGGATCAGGTTATTCATATGGGGCCGGTTCCAGGGTTTTGCTTTTGATCGACAATATTCCTGCACTCCAGGTGGATGCGGCCTATCCCAACTGGAATGATATCCCGATTGAAATGATCGGGCAGGTTGAAGTACTAAAAGGTGCCGGTTCTGCGCTTTACGGCAGTGCTGCTATGAATGGAGTTGTTAATATCCTGACCAAATACGCTAAAAAACAGCCATTTCTCAATGTGGAAACTCAGGTGACAACTTATATGAGTCCAAAGGACACACTTAAAAAATGGTGGCAACTCTCACCGTACACCTGGCACATGAGTGCCGCCTATGCCCGTAAATTTGGCAAGCTGGATGTAGTTGGTTCTGTTTTTTATTCGGATGAAAAATCATTTTACAAAGAAAGTTACAGCAAATTTGGCCGAAGCTATTTGAAAATCAACTATACACCCGGACAAAATATGAACTTTGGTGTTTCGGGCAATTTCAATTTTGGTGACAGCAGATCATTTTTTTATTGGAAAAATGAACAATCAGGCGCATATTTAGCAGATGCTTTCAATTATTCTGCAAATACCAAGCGCAGATTCACCATTGATCCATATTTTCATCTTCATGGTAAACACAATTGGTCCCACAGGATATTATCCAGACTTTACAGTGTGAATAATATGGCTGTCAACAATCAGTCCAACCAATCAGCGCTATATATGGCAGAATATCAGTTGCAAAAAAAATGGGAAAAATCGGATGCAGTGCTAACCGCAGGCATCGTTAACAATTATGCCCGGGTGAATGCTGAATTGTACAGTGATACCACTTTTGCCAGTTTGAATCACGGGATTTATGCCCAGTTTGAAAAACTTTTCTGGCACAGACTTACGGTTAACGGAGGAGCAAGATGGGAATTTAATAAATTGATGGTGCCGGACACCATCAATGGCCAGGTGATCACAGATGAACGTTATGAGAGCAGACCGGTTTTCAGAGCTGGGCTTAATTATAAATTATTTCCATATACGCATCTCAGGGCTTCGTGGGGACAAGGATACAGATCCCCATCCATCGCCGAAAAATACATCAGCACTTCTGCAGGCTTCCTGAGGATCGTTCAAAATCCGGCACTGAAATCGGAGCATGGGTGGACAGCAGAAGCCGGAGTCAGACAGGGATTTAAAGCCGGAGGATTATTGGGATTTGCAGATTTTTCCGTTTTCGAATCCAGGTATTATGATATGATCGAGTTTAATATCATTCGTAACTCCTTTCCTCCGGCATTTGCTGCTCAAAACATTGGAGACACAAGGATCCAGGGTCTGGAACTATCCGGAGGAATATCCGGACAGCTTGGTCAGATTGAAACCGGCATGACGGGAGGATATGTTTATATCAATCCGCAGTATCAGGAATTCAATGATTCAATTGCATTTTATTCCTCAACGGAAGAAAATATTCTGAAATATCGCAATAAACACAGTTTTAAGTTCGATCTCAGCCTGGGTTGGAAAGGAGTTCAACTTGGTTTGGGCACCAATTACCTCAGTTTTATGGAAGCGATCGATAAGGTTTTTGACGAACTTATCCCAGGTGTAAAGGCATTCAGGGCAGACCACCCGGGTGGCTCACAAATATGGTATGCTTCCATTGGGATGAGCATCCGAAAAACATATATCATATCAGTCAGGATGGATAATTTATTCAATGCTGAATATGCTTTGAGGCCAGCTTTACTGGAAGCTCCCAGAAGCATTTCGTTCAGATTGAAATATAATTTACAGCAAGAGTGATCAGGTCCCGTTTTGTGTAAAAAGAAAAGCCGAAGGATAAATCCTCCGGCTTATTTCTTTTAATCTACTTGTGCAGACCGTAATTATTTTACAGCTTCTACAGCTTCTTCAGTAGTTTCTTCAACAGCAGCAGCAGCAGTGTCAACAGTTTCTTCAACAGCTTCTTCTACTTCTTCTACAGCTTCGATTGTTTCTTCTTCAGCATCAGCAGCTTTTTCTTTGCAACTTACCAAAGATACAGCAGCAAATAAAGCGATTGCCATAACAAAAGTCAAACCTTTCAAGAATTTTACATTTTTCAACATGATTACCATTTTTTGATTATTAAACAATTTTTTTTCTTTTCCGGGAAACCCTGATCACTCAGTTTTTCCAAACTTGATGCAAAGTTTCATATTTTTTATCATCTACAAAACATTTTGATAACTTTTTTTTAACTTTTTTTTAACTTTTTTGATTTCTGGTTCCAAAATATTACAACAAAGATAATAAAACATTAAATATCTGCTGGTTATAAAACTGTAAAAAAATAATAAATTTCTAAAAAGCAAATTTTCATTCCTTAAATATCTTAAAAAATTTATTCGAATGCCAAGATCGGTGAAAAGATAATTCAAAACATAAAAATTATTTAACCGGAAAAACGATTCGAAGCCTGACTTTTATTTAAAATGATCATAAGATTATTATAAAAACCTAAGCTGGACGAGCCAGAACCAAAGAGGAAATTGATCCAAAAACCCTGAACCGCTTTGCTACGGGGTTCGACCCCGTTGGATTTACATCGTACGGGGTAAATAATATTTTGTGTGGCTTTATTTCTAATATCAAAATTCTTTAAAGTTCTGCTAAAAAATTCACGAATTCAATTTTTTAAGACACTCTGTTTTTTGAAGTTAAGCAAAAAGAAGCCGCTTTGTTCGAAGTCAGAACAGTATTTAAAGTTAACCGCAATTGTTTAGCTCAAAAGTCTTTTAGTCTTAAGTCTATCAGCTAATCATTTATACCAGGGGTTAAAAGCGTTGATTCCAGCACAAATCAGGAATCTTTTGTTCAATGTTTTCTCTCAGTCCCAAGAGACTAAAAGGCAATCAGACCTGATATCTAACCAAATGAATGACTACGATTAACCAACATCTGAAACGAACGATATGTTGGTTAGTTTTGGCTGCTGAGCGCCTAAGCAGGAATTTTTGAACTTTTCAAAATAACCAGCTTTTCCTTCGTCATTTCCCGGATCGAAAATTCTATACCTCCGAGGCCAATACCGGACAATTCCGATCCTCCAAACGGCATCCAATCCACTCTGAAAGCCGGATGATCATTGATCAATAAAGTATTGGCCTTGATGCGGTTACTGAAATCCATGGCTTCATCCAGATCTTCCGTAAAAACGGAAGCCTGAAATGAAAAAGGAAGTTCATTTATATGATTTAAAGCATCTTCAACATCGGAATAGGTATATAAACAAACGACAGGGCCAAAAACTTCTTCTTTTGATACCAATGCGTCAAATGATGGGTTCAATATTACTGATGGCTCGAAACAAACATTTGATATTGCTTTACCTCCGGCCAGGATTTTACCTCCTTTCCGGACAGCATCCCCGATCCAAAAACCAACCCGTTCAACTTCTTCCTGCAAAATCAGAGGTCCTACATCTGTGGCAGGATCAGCAGGGTTACCTGTTTTTAAGGAACTGACACCTTCCAAAAAAGCCTGGATGAATGAATCTGCCATTAATTCAGGCAAAAATATTCTTTGAACAGAAACACAAACCTGACCTGCATGATAAAACGCGCCTTTGATCAAAGGCTGAATACATTTTGACATGTCAGCATTCCTCGTGATCAGCACAGGCGCAACGCCTCCATGCTCCAGCCCGATGGCTGTTCCGGGAGCAAGATTCGCCCTGATTTTCCATCCGACCTTATAAGAACCAATAAAAGATACATATGCAACCCTTGAATCCGTTGCCAGTTTTTCTGTTAGGTCATTTGAACACACAAGATATTGACACCATTCTTTTGGCAATCCAGCCTGATGTATCAGCTCGGTCAACTTCCTTCCTGTCAAAGGCGTTTTCAATGCTGGTTTGAAGATCACCGGGCAACCTGCAGCAATGGCCGTAACTGTCTGATGGATGGTCAGATTGATCGGATGATTGAAGGCTGAAATGGAAACAACCACACCTATCGGTTCATCGATGGTATATGCCAATCGGTTGGCAGAGCCTGCATTCCGTCCCATAGGGATCATGTTACCGCTTTTTTGCCCCAAAAACTCTGCAGCCAGTTGAACACCTGAAATCGCCCGGTCCATTTCGATTCTTGTATCCGTATACGGCTTGCCTCCTTCATTTACAGCCAGACTGACCAATTCGTCATAATGGTCCTGCATCAGTGTCTTGAGTCTTTTAAGTATGGCTATTCGGTCATTTTTAGGTATCCATTTTCTCCTGTCAAGGAAAATTTCAGACGCAGTGGCAAGCATTGCATCAACATGTTCAGCATCTGAAAGTTGAATGGATTCAATGGTTTCTCTTGTATATGGGTTGACTACTTTTATTGCTTCCATGGTCTGATTTGTATATTTGCTATGTATAAATTTTATTTAGAGATTCCATTTCCAAGCATCTTAGTCGCGATTTTTTCGACCAATAAAGCCGCATCTTTATAAGGATCGTGATCATTGCCTGCTGCTTCCTCAAGACTGTAGATCAATTCAAAACAATCCGTTCCCGCCCAGCGGTTACTCCCAACGATGGCGATTACCCTTTTGCCGAATTCCCTGCTTTTCAGACAAACAGCTACGCACAATTTTCCGTTTCTGCTTTGTTCATCCAGCTGACCTTCACCGGTAATCACCAGATCAGCATCCTGAATGTACTTATTAAAACCTGATTCCTCCATTATGTATGTTGCACCAGAGTGAAGACTTCCGCCTAAAAAAGCAAGGATTCCTGCACCCAACGCACCACCGGCTCCGCTTCCCGGCACATTCTTCACATCAATTCCCAACTCCTTCACCATCAAAAATGCCATGTTTTGCAATCCTTCATCCAGTATCCTGACACCTTCATCATCAGCGCCTTTTTGACGCGCAAAAACGAGGGCCGCACCGTTTTCTCCATACATCGGATTGCTCACATCGCACAACCCTTTGATTTTTAAAAGCATTTTTTCGGCTTTTACAGGAGGAATGATCCGACGCACCTGACGAAGATTGATACCTGAAGGTAAAATGACCCGATTGTTTTTGTCGAGGAATTTGAAACCCAAAGCATAGGCCATTCCTGCTCCGGCATCAGTTGTAGCCGTGCCTCCGATTCCAATATCTATTTCCTCAGCACCTTGTTTATATATTTGATAAATCAATTGGCCTAAACCATATGTATTCATTATCAAGCAATTGTACTCTTGTTTCGAAAACAATTGGAGTCCAATCACTCTTGCCGTTTCAATCACAGCTCGCTTACCGTCATGGCTGCTCAAATATTCCGTTCTGATCTGTCTGCCCAATGGATCTTTCACCTGCGCATTCATCAATATATAATTACCTGTTTTAGCCATCACTTCCAAAAAACCTTCTCCACCATCTGAAAGTGGCAGGGATATGATGCTGAACCCGGTAGCCAGATGACTGAGACCCTTTTCAACCGCCTTGCAAAATTCATTTGCACTCAGTGTACTTTTAAATTTATCCGGTGCAATCAGTATTGTTATCATTCAATTTTTAGGATCAAATTAAAACTGTTAATAAGGACTCAAGTTACAGATGAATTAACTTGTTTTATGTTTTTGCAAAAATAAGGAAAATGATCATACGGACAGTTTAAATATACCTGCGATTGTATCTGATGCTGAACAATTTTGGTTTCCGGTTGTCTTTTCAATGTAATCAGACTTTGCAGGAAAACACCAAAAAATGCATCCTGATTGTTTTTGACTTTTTCTTTTAAATGAAGCTTAAAATATTGGTTTTTTACAGGCACTGAATCCAGGATTTATTCATTCAACCTTTTTTATTAAAAGACCAGAATTATGTTTGGAACAGATACACATTACAATTATAGTTTAAAAAGCACTTTTGTCGCGATAATGCTACTTTTTTGGCCTCTGTTATTGCAGGGGCAGGTTGAAGCAGAAAGTTTTTGCCTTGAAAGTAAGCGGATCACCCAAAAAGGGATGATTGTTCTGGGTACTTGGGCAGCAGGAAATATTGCCACTGGTGCATACGGCTGGTCCCGATATTCCGGGTCACAAAAGTACTTTCATCAAATGAATCTTTTCTGGAATACAATCAATCTTGCCATAGCAGGGTACGCATTGTATAACAATTACACAACAGATTGCGCCGGAGTGCCTTATGCTGAAGTTCTGGCAAAGCACCATCAAACTGAACGAATATTACTTATCAATGCCTTTGCTGACATCGACTATATCGGAACTGGCTTAACATTGCGTTATGTATCACCCAAATTCCCAGCCAGAACAGATATGCTCAAAGGTTATGGAAATTCGCTTTTACTTCAGGGTGGATTTCTGTTGATATTCGATGGGATTATGTATGGCATCATGAGCCACTCAAGTTCTTCCGTTGCCCAAAATCTTCATTTATCTTTGACTCAGGAATTTCCCCGGCTACAATTTTTGGTTTCATTTTAATCTTTACAGATGGCATTTTATCAATTCAAAAGCGAGCAGTTCATTCCAGCCGATCTGGAAACTGTCTGGGATTTCATTTCTTCTCCGGAAAACCTTCAAAAAATCACTCCAGAAAACATGGGTTTTGACATCACCACAGATGGTTTGCCCGACAAAATCTATCCCGGGCTGATCATCAGTTACCGGGTCAAACCGCTGGCAGGCATTCCGGTCCAATGGGTCACAGAGATTACGCAGGTAGTGGATAAGCATTTTTTCATCGATGAACAAAGGATCGGTCCGTATGCATTCTGGCATCATCAGCATTTCATTGAAAAAAAGGATGATGGTGTTTTAATGAAGGATATTGTATCCTATGCGCCACCTTTGGGTGTTTTGGGAAGAATAGCGAATTGGTTGATCATCCGTAAAAAGCTGAATGAAATTTTTGGTTACCGCAGTGAAGCAATGGAAAAGCTATTTGGAAAAAAATGAAAAATTATGCGTTTGGATCAGACTGCAAAATCTGAAAGATCTTAGTTGATCTAATACCGATAAAACTTTGGATATTTTCATGGTTAGTTGTTTAGTCTTTTAAACTTTACGATTTGAGGGACCACATCTGGTAAAGACAATAAAATTGCCATAAAAACAGTAGTTCTGACGTCCGGCTTACATCATAAGCCTTCAGATTTGCAGACTAAAAAACTAAAAGACTATCAAGCTGAACCATTATTTAAAATTTCCAGTTTTTCCGAAAAATCAGCATATTCGCAGACAAGTTATTTTACCTTAAATGTCCTATCTTTGGCTGTATTTTCGCGAAAGCGAAATACCTGCTTTGTTAGCCGGCTTTTGATTATAAAACAGGACAAATGTTATGGAAAAAGACTTGATCATCGTAAAGAATGCACACACCAACAACCTTAAAAACATCAACATTGAGATTCCGAAACACCGGTTTGTCGTTTTCACAGGTGTTAGCGGTTCAGGGAAATCGTCCCTGCTTTTTGATACGATATATACCGAAGCCCAACGACAACTGATCGAGACTTTTTCGACTTTCGCCAGAACCAGGATGCCCAAACTATCCAGGCCTGAGGTGGATGACATTCTGCATTTGTCGACCGCCATCGTGATTGACCAAAAAAGGATGGGCACCAATCTAAGGAGTACCGTAGGTACAGCAACTGAACTCAATACCTATCTCAGACTGCTTTATTCCAGACTGGCCAAACCCTTCATAGGGCCTTCTTTTTACTTCTCTTTCAATCATCCTGAAGGTATGTGCGCGGATTGTAAAGGATTAGGCAAGCAGATCAGAATAGATCTGGATATGTTTTTAGACAAATCAAAATCGTTGAGAGAAGGTGCGATCACACATCCTTTTTATGCCGTTGGCAATCTGATGTGGAAAGAACTGATCCAATCCGGGATTTTTGAACCCGATAAAAAGCTGCAAGATTTCACTGCTGAAGAAATGCAAAAACTTTTGTTTTCTGAACCATTTGCGATCAAAGATGCAAAAGAGAAACTGGCTTACAACCGCAATTTCGAAGGCATCGTGAGAAAACTCGAAAACTCGGTTCAAAACAAAGCAGAGGACGAAAACCCGGGAGAATCCAAAAATGCCTATTCAAAATTCTTTTTATACAAAATATGTGAAAGTTGCAACGGGACCCGGCTCAACAAACGTGCCGAAGAACCCAAAATCATGAATACCTCCTTAGGCGAACTCTGCAGGATGGAACTCACGTCCGTACATCATTTGCTCAGTCAACTCGATAATGACATTTCAAGACCTATCATACGTAAAGTCAATTTCCTATTGGAACAATTGATAGAAATCGGTGCAGGATATTTATCATTGGAAAGGCCAGTTTCCTCGCTTTCAGGTGGTGAATCACAACGTGTGAAAATGGCCAGACAGCTGGATTGCAATCTGGTGGATCTGTTGTATGTTTTGGATGAGCCTTCGATCGGGTTACACCCTCGGGATACGGAAAAATTACTCGGTCTGCTGAACAGACTAAAAGCAAGAGGTAATAGTGTTTTTGTTGTGGAACATGATCCTGATATCATCAGTGCAGCCGATTGGATCGTTGATCTGGGGCCCAAAGCAGGTTATGCCGGTGGCCAGGTGATCTACAATGGACCCGGTGCAGATTTCATACATTCAGAAAGTTTAACCAGTAAGTTTTTATTTGCCCCAAAAAGACCTATGTCGCAACGTAAAAAACCTGATGGATTTTACAAGATCCAAGGCGCAGGGATCAACAATCTCAAAAACATAGAAGTAAGTTTGCCTAAGGGTGTTTTGACCTGTGTGACCGGTGTTGCGGGTAGCGGCAAAAGCAGTTTGATCCATGGGTGCTTTGCGAAACAACATCCTGAGGCAATTGTGATAGACCAGCAACCCATAGGAAAATCATCCAGGGCTAATCCTGCTACTTTCATCGGAGCTTTTGATTTAATAAGAAAGGAATTTGCAGCTCAAACAGGAGCGGATGCTTCTTTATTCAGCTTTAATTCAAAAGGTGCCTGTCCAAAATGTAACGGGCAGGGTTCGCTTTCATTTGAGATGTTCTTCCTGGATGCTGTCAAGACCATCTGTGATGGATGTGACGGTAAAAGGTATCATGAGGAAGTCCTCGAATTAAAAATGAATGGCCGGAACATAGCAGATGTACTTAACATGACGGCAGAGGAATCGCTTCATTTTTTTGAGTCGAATAAAATAAAAAAACTGTTATTGTCGCTGAAGGAAGTTGGTTTGGGATATCTCAAGCTTGGACAATCGCTTAGCTCATTGTCAGGAGGTGAAGCGCAAAGGCTCAAAATTGCTGCAGAATTGCACAAGGAAAGCAATATTTATATCATGGACGAGCCGACCACCGGATTGCACTTGTCAGATATAGACAATTTTTACAGGATCGTAAGATCCTTGGTCGATCACAACAATACAGTCGTGATCATCGAACACAACCTGGATATCATCAGCCATGCCGATTGGGTGATAGACATGGGACCTGAAGGAGGCAGGTATGGAGGTGAAATATTGTTTGAAGGTACGCCTGACGAACTGGTTCATTGTGAATCCTCATTTACAGGCAAGTGTCTGAAAGCCTATTTTAACCCAACTTGCAAATATT
>DDTL01000199.1 GCA_002344345.1 Saprospiraceae bacterium UBA2365 | reverse complement strand
CCCTAACCCAAACAACTAACTGTCTGTCATTGGCAGCGTAGCGAGAAATCTCAAACAAAAAATTCTATCCTTTTATATTTTGTCGGATGATAGTGAAAAACTATTAAACCTTTAAACGCGGAAATTTCTGACTTGTGTGATTTTTTATTTTATTTGCATTGTATTATACTTCTACTTTATTTTAATTCAATACTAAAGTACATAAACAAAATTTTTATTATGAATATTAAATCAAGTTTCATTTTTATTTTGATATTGATGTTTTCCTGCAAAAGTGAAATTGAAATCAATGTTTTCACGGAGATCAACTCTCTTGAACATTATCAGGATTATGTGGCTGATGGCGTAAAACTGGTATTGTTTCATTCACCTACCTGCGGGCTTTGTGATAAGCAAAGGGAAGAGATACGTGTACTTTTTGCGGAAGAGCAACTGTTGTCTGTTGGTTTTGCACAGGTAAATTACCTTACTCTGCCGGAAATTTTCAACCTGGAAGGGTTGAACGGTTTTCCAAACATTTTGATCTATAAAAACGGAGAACTCAAACACCAGCTTCAGGGATCCAACAACAGTTATGATGTACTCCGGGAAAAACTATTATTGTTATTGCAATAGCAGACCACAATAATTCAAATCCGCAGTTTTTTTACAGATTTTATGCGGGAGTTTTTTTTAACTTGCTATCATGAGGCTGAGTGAGCTACGATTAAATCTCATAACAAATAACAATCAGATCGGAAAATGGATTTGTCAGGAATCCAATTAATTTTAATTAAGTGATGGACTTAACATCCGATAGTTGCCAAATTATCATTAAATAAACTTAAAATTTAACATTATTAAAAGCTTAAAACTTACTTTATGCAAAGGTTATTCTTACTTTTCATCTTCATCCTAACGATGCAAATGCTTTCTGCCCAAGCAGTTATGAAAATAACCGACAAAAAGATCGAGAAAACAACGATCGTTCAGGAACCAGTTTCAAAGGTATACTGGCGATGGACAACCCATGAAGGGTTGAAAAGTTTTTTCGGAGAAAACAATCAGATCGAATGTGTTCCCGGTGGACCTTTTGAGATCTATTTCATGATGAATGCGCCCGAAGGATTGAGGGGTAGCGAAGGATGCAAGGTGCTATCCTGTTTACCGGATCAAATGATTTCATTCTCCTGGAATGCCCCGCCACAGTTTATGGAAGTGAGGCAACACGCGTACAAAACCTGGGTGGTTGTGCTTTTCCAACCGATTGATGATCAACAGACAGAAGTAAAATTGATTCACCTTGGTTGGCCGGAAGATACCCGATGGGATCCAGTATACAACTACTTTAATAAAGCCTGGGAAACAGTGTTAAAATGGCTTGAAGAAGCAGAAAAGAAACAGTAAACAAAACTCATTTGACGAAATCAGCACAGTTTTTTCCTGATTCTGCTCAGTGGTTACACCATTTATTTCGGATCTTGAAAGTTCTTTTAAAAAATAGCAACATTTTATAAAGCCCTGTGAACAAATCCACAGGGCTTTAAATAAATGATCATTTT
Organism: Saprospiraceae bacterium UBA2365; assembly: GCA_002344345.1. Taxonomy (GTDB): domain Bacteria; phylum Bacteroidota; class Bacteroidia; order Chitinophagales; family Saprospiraceae; genus UBA2365. The sequence continues at coordinate 24,606 of DDTL01000199.1, read as the reverse complement.
TTAAGCAGCTGATTGATCTCCCCTGCCCATTTTTCAGCTGTCAGCAGTTCAGTATGCAACTGAAAATTATCTTTTACATTGAAAAATTCCAGCTTGGTGGTCAACTGACCCGAATCGCGGGGAATAAATCCCATTTCCAGTTTATCACCGATCCTGACTTCAGCATTTTGATTGTTGATCACTTTGCCGCCGTTGTAGATCTTCACTTCCTGAATTCCAGCCAGGTCTACAACTTGTTCAGTCATCTGATCGTGGATCTTTTTGATGAAAAATACAAGTAGTTTGTTTTCATCCATTCCGATCAGGGTATGACCGCTGAATTCATGCCGGCTGATCTGACCATTGTTGGCAGATGCCAATGCTTTGAGTTGTTTGAGCAATTGACTTTTCTTCCTGCGTGCGTTTTGGCTGTAGATGATGAAAGGTATGATAATCAAAGCTATTAAAACAGCTCCCATGATGGCGCTTCCTTTGTCCATTTTATAAAATTTTTGTGATTAAAATAATTTATCAAAATTGCACCGGATCAACCGATGCCTGCCGATTTACCGCAAAGGCTTTTGGAAAGCCTTTGCTTTTATACGATCTGAATTTTGTAAAAAATTATTTTTTACCAGAAATAATGAAAAGGGAAGATCTTGTCTGTTTTGCGGAATTGTATAAGCAGGTTGGTTGAAAAATGTCCGTATTGTGACAGTTCGCTACGGATAAGCGGCTCTTCGTTTTGGAGCAGCTCGCCAGGACTAAAAGGTTTTTTTGCATCTTGTGCGGAAAACTGATTGGTTTTATTAAAGGAAGTTACATCTTTCGGCGTGGCGCTGCCAAAAATGCTGGCGGAAACGGAAAGCAAATACGTCTCTTGTTCGGAACAACGTGCATCTCTATTGTCAGTCAGAAACACGGACTGCGTAGCGATGCTCACAGCATAACCGTAGATGACGGTCAATAAGAGCGCAGTAATTATCCGAATTTTTTCCTTCATGGAACGAAGGTAATATCTATTTTGCTTACGGAGATGAAAAAAATTAAAAATGGTATTCTGAACGTTGTTGCCTGGTTTTTTTTTCTAACTAAACTAATTGAAAATCATTCTATTAATATTCAATCACTTGTGACAAACCACTGAGCGCGAAAACAGCAGTAGACTGATACACTTTAACTTCACCTGGTATTGAAGTTACAGAATAATCCTCAATGTTCAACGCTACGAGCCTTCTCCAGATATCCCGAGATCACAAAGATCTGAACCAGAAAAAACAACACAAAAACTACCAGGGCAAGCAAAAAGAAGTTGGAGAAAAATACTGATAAGTAATTTTCATTGAAGCGGTCGAGTTGATCAATCAGCGGTTGCAAACTGAATGCTTCACTTGAAGTGAGCACAAACAAAGTAGTCAGGACACTTATGACCATTACCACGATAAACCATCCCTTGGGGGAAATCAATGGCTCCTCTTTTTTCTTTTGTTTTGCCAGAGCCAGTTGTTCTATGCTGAACATGACTGACGGAACAAAACCTTCACCTGGCAATTCCGGGGTAACCTGTCTGATCTTTTGTTTTAGCAGATTATCCATTCGTTTTTCTTCATTTGTAAGCATATTCATGGTTCGGTTCGAGATTCAGTTTTTGTTGTAATTCATGATAAAGCAACTGTCTGCTTCTGAATAGTTTGACTTTCACATTTGATTCTGAAATGCCTGTAATTTCAGCGATTTCCCTGATCGAATGATCTTCAAAGTAGAACAAAGTTACAATAATCCTTTCGTTTTCCGGCAATCGGAGGATACACTTCCGAATGATTTCGTTTTCTTCCATTTTTTCTTGTTCAGCGACCATGTCTGTACTGCCCGCACGCTCAAAATCCTGCAAGCCTGTCGTATCATGAAACTTTTTCCGGGACCTGAGTTTACTGACAGTTGTATTATAGGCGATTTTGTAAATCCAGGTCGAAAATTTTGATTTTTTGTTGAATCCGGAGAGTGATTTATAAGCTTTTATGAACACATCCTGAGCAACTTCTTCTGCTTCTTCGTGGTGTTGCAGGATCCTGATCGCAATGGTAAAAATCATGGACTGATACTTCCGCACGATTTGTTCGAAAGCCTGCACATCACCCGCGAGGGTTTTTTCTATCAAAAGTATATCTTCTCCTGACTCCATCACGCCATTAGACCACCGGATCAAAGTGGCGGTTACAAATTTATCAAAAAAAAAGGAAGTATTCGCTTCCGGGGCAATCATAAAAGACTGAATTCACACTTTTCAAAAATCAGATTTACTTCCTGTCGGTATAAAAAGAGCTATTCTGTGGTGAAACTATGTATAAAGTTGACTTTCAGCATTGTATTCTCCGGAATAGACTCACTTTATTTAGCACATACCGCACTATATATCATGGCCAAAACATAGAGCTACTTTTTCTCAGTTTCTTTGTTTCATTTTCCTTGCAAAATTCACATTATCACATAGAATCTTTGATTCAAAGGCTAATAACAAAAAGGCTTTGATCATTAAAAAGTGTGTTATCAATAAATATTAAGCTCATTCAGAAACGGTCGATTGATACATAAATCTGACATGAATCATTATAATAATTTAGTTTTAATCCTCTTCTTTCAGTTAATCCGGCTGTAAGTTATATTTTTGTCCGATTGTCCAGGAACAATTGAAAATACAACACACACAAATTAAAATAAGGTAACATGAAGGTTTTAATTACCGGCGGTACAGGATTCATCGGATCGCACACTGTGGTTTCCCTCCAGGAACAGGGATTTGAGGTGGTCATAGTCGACAATCTGTCCAATTCAGACAGTGCCGTACTCAATCGCATTGCAAAGATCACCGGCAAGGAGTCATATTTTTACTGTGAAGATATATGCAACAGGGACGCGCTGAAAAACATATTCTCTGAACATCAGGATATTGTAGCTGTCATTCATTTTGCAGCCTTTAAAGCTGTTGGGGAATCTGTGGAACAACCACTCAAATATTACCACAACAATATCACCGGCCTGGTCAGCCTGCTGGAAGAAATGAAATCCGCCCGTATTCCAAACATCATATTTTCATCATCCGCCACCGTTTATGGTCAACCGGAAAATTTACCAGCAACCGAAGATTCTCCAGTTCTGCCTGCGACCTCTCCATATGGAAATACCAAACAGATCAATGAACAGATCCTGCGAGATTTCCTTTTGGTCAATCAGGATCTAAAAGGCATTTCACTGCGTTATTTTAATCCGATCGGAGCCCATCCCGGTGGTTTGATCGGTGAATTACCCATCGGCACACCTAACAATCTGATGCCTTTCATCACTCAAACCGCCATAGGCAAACATGCTGAACTTAAAGTCTTTGGTAACGATTACAATACACCTGACGGAACCGCCATCCGGGATTACATACATGTTGTTGACCTGGCAGAAGCCCATGTGGTAGCAATGAATGCTTTGCTCAATAACTCTCTGAAAGAAAACTACAGTGTGTTCAATCTCGGAACCGGTAATGGTTTTTCAGTACTGGAAGTGATCCAATCTTTTGAAAAAACAACCGGAGTGAAATTGCCTTACCGGATTGTAGAACGCCGACCGGGAGATGTGGAACAAATATATGCAAGTACGAAGCTGGCGAATGAAGTTTTAGGCTGGAAAGCCAAATATTCTTTGGACGACATGACTTTATCCGCTTGGAACTGGGAAAAAAGGCTGTCAGAACAACATTTTTCATACGATGATAAAGTATGATGAGCTAGATTTCTATATAAATCCGGATCTGAGTGTTACATTTCAAAATATTTTTTAATGGAAGTGACAATCCGGCAAAAATAAATCAGTCAGACGACAAAAAAATCAAACGAAATAAGATGAAGGTATATGCAGTAGCAGGCAATCCAATCTCACACAGCAAAAGTCCTGTCATGATGAATCATGTCATGAAGTCTTTAAAAATGAAAGCTTTGTACACACGATTACTGGCTTCAAATGTAGAAGATATCGCTTTACTGGCTGAAGACATTCCGCTGGCAGGCCTCAACATCACTTCTCCATTCAAGAAAGATATCCTTCAACTCGCCAGATCAACAGATCTGATCGTTCAAAGTATGGGCGTTGCCAACATGTTGGTCAGGGATAAAAACGGACTGTTTTCAGCGCAAAATACGGATGTCAAAGGTGTCAGGGATGCGGTTGCCCATTTGTTCACTGAGCCGACATTACCTCCGGATGAATTCGGTGAAATCCCGGAAACAGCTGTTAAAAAAGTCCTCATCCTGGGAAGCGGCGGTGCAGCGCCTGCTGCCATCAAAGCGCTTGAACCTTTTCATTGTGAAATATTCCTTTCAGGCCGGAATATTGAAAAAACAAGAGAACTGGCGGGAAAAACCGGAGTAAAAACGGAGATTTTTACCCAAATTCCAAATAATATCGGAGAATTCAGTCTGATCATCAATACGATTCCTGTCAGGATACCTTTGTTCGGGCTTTTTAGCTTTTTACCCGAACAACATATACTGGATGCACCATACAACAATCCACCACTCAGAGAAAAATGTCTGGCCGAGGGGGCAGAATATATCGGTGGAGAAACATGGCTGATACAGCAGGCCATTCACGGTTTTAAAAACTTCACCGGCAAATGGGTCGAAAGGGAAAAATTCGCTGAAGCCATCCAACTGGCAACTGCCGGAAATGAAAAAGGAAAGCAGCCATCCATTGCATTGGTCGGGCCCATGGGTGCCGGAAAAACGACCACTGGAAAAATACTGGCAGAAAAACTGGGATACGAATGGATCGATACAGACCAAAGGATCGAATCTGAAACAGGTATGAGTATTGAAGATATATTCCGCCAAAAAGGAGAATCTTACTTCAGAGAAATCGAGAAAAAACTTTTCAGCCAACTCGTTTTGCTCAGCAAAACCGTAATTTCCTGTGGCGGAGGGATCGTTCTGGATGAATTGAACAGAAAATTACTGTCCAATCACTTCCACACCGTTTTTCTCTATGTGAAAGCAGGTCAAAGCATCAAACGAATGGGAAAAACGACCAGCAGACCCTTATTGACCAGATCAAATCCTGTACAAAAAGCTTACGAGCTCATGCAGGAAAGATTGCCACATTATCTTTCAACCTCCAGTGTAATAGTCAATACCCACGGAGGAGATGTTCAAAATATAACTGAACTGATCTATGAAGATTATCGTCAGACCTTCCACCATTAAAGGAACCCTTACAGCCAATCCTTCAAAAAGTTACATGCAAAGGGCTTTGGCTTTGTGTGGACTTTCCGGTCAACCAATGACCATCAACCATCCTTGCACGAGCGAAGACAGTTTGTCAGCGCTTCATATCGTTCAGAATATGGGATATATAACTCATTTTGAAAATGATAGTTTATTATTGTCACCTGCTCCCGAACGTTTCAAATCAACATGGCACGCTGGAGAATCAGGCTTATCTGCAAGAATGTTTTCCCTGATCGCAGCTTTGTTTGACTGCGAAATCGTTCTGACAGGTGAGGGAAGTCTGCTTTCAAGACCGTTGAATACGTCCATAGAAATCCTCCATCAAATGGGAGTTTCGGTACAATCGAATAACGGATTTCTTCCGCTCAGGATCAAAGGACCTGTTAATCAAAACATTTTCACCGTTGATGCTCAACTTAGTTCGCAGGTCTTGAGTGGACTGCTGATCGCACTTCCATTTTGCCAAAAAAATTCAGAGATCAGTCTGACCGGGCTCAACAGTCGCCCATACATCGAAATGACTTTAGAAATACTGGAACGATCGGGTATTGCGATCATCAGTAAAGATCTCAGTTATTTCAGTATCCGGGGAAAGCAAAAAAATAATTCAAAACAATACGACATCGAGGGTGATTGGAGCGGTGCAGCTTTTGCACTCGTTGCAGGTGCTATTGCTGGTCAAAGTACCGTGGATCAACTGAATACATCATCTTTTCAGGGAGATAAAAACATACTTAAGGTATTGGAGGAAAGCGGTGCAAAGGTCGATACCCATGGTAGGCGGATCACCGTCAGTAAAAGCAGTTTAGTAGCATTCGACTACAATGCAGAAGACACACCCGATCTTTTCCCACCTTTGGTTTCCCTGGCAGCCAATTGTTCAGGTACAAGTAAAATTCACGGTATTTCCAGACTGATCCATAAGGAAAGTAATCGGTTCGAAACATTGAAAAAAGAATTTGGCCTGTTAAACATCAGGATAGATAACGAAGGGGATACCATGCTGGTCCACGGAGGAAAGATCGGAGGAGCGAGTGTTTTTTCGCATCTTGACCACCGCATTGCCATGGCTTTATTTGTGGCTGCATTAAGCGCAAAAAATCCTGTGATCATCGATGGAATGGAATGTATCAGCAAATCTTATCCCGGATTCTTAAAAGATATGGCTGGTTTGGGTGCAGATCATTCCATTCTTGATCCGTAGTAATTGATGATGTTTTGAGCTCTGGAAACATAACTGTGGCCAAACAGGTTGACATGCACCAGAATATAGTACAATTGATAAAATGCTATTCTCTCCTTCCAATGCTTGTCTATGGGGAACAAGGCTTCATACACTTCAAATTCCCTGAATCCACCAAAACCACCAAAGAGTTTCATCATGGCCAGATCCATTTCTCTGCTACCGTAACAAACTGCCGGATCAATGAACACAGGTTGACCTGACTGATCATATAAAAGATTGCCGGACCAAAGGTCACCATGGACCAATGCAGGTTTTTCCTTCGGTAAGCCCGCTTCCACATGTTTGAACATCCGTTCTGTCTTTTTGTGGTAAGTACCATCCATCAATCCGCTGTTGACCGCCAGCTTCATCTGAAAATCTATCCTGTTTTCATAGTAAAAATCCAGCCAATTCTCCGACACTTGATTGGGCTGGGGCAAAGTGCCGATATAATTGTCATGATCCAGTCCAAAAAAACTGCTGCTTGTCTGGTGCAGCCGGGCAAGCTGCTCCCAGAAAACAAGTTGTGAGGAACCCGTATTTCCCGACATTGAAATCCAATCCAACACCAGGAAAGCAAAGCCGTTTTCTTCAAAACAATCGATCACAGAAGGTGTGTTGATCCCGGCTTTTTCTTTCATTAGCATCAGACCTTTCGCTTCAACAGTAAACATCTGCATGCTTTGGGGCGCATCGTTTGATTTGATAAAAAAATGAGCATCTGATGAAAGCAATTCGTAGGCATCGTTGATGTCTCCACCCGAAACAGGTTTTAATACTCCGTTTGTAACGTTTAAACGTCTGAACAAAATATCCTTAACAGACATGTTTTTGATTATTTTGGATGGTCAGATCTTCTTCTTTTCCACCATTTCCATCAACTGATCCCTGTAGTTTTTTCCTACCGGTATGTATTTAACAGCTCCCTTTTCTATGATTTCCAGCATATTGCCCATTACTGACTGTATTTTATCTACATTTACTATAAAGGATCTGTGTACACGGATAAATCTGTCTTGTGGCAGTTTGTTTTCCAGACTTTTCATTGTCTGTAGTGTGATCACCCTGCCCTCTTCATTGCGGATGATCACATAATCTTTCAGACCTTCAATGTACAAAATATCTTTGAAATATACCTTGACAAATTTCTTGTCAGCCTTCACAAACACGTGATCTTCAGTTACATGTGTTTCGGTTTTAGCAAGCCGTTCTTCCACCTTATTGATGGCTTTCATAAATCTTTCCAGTGATATCGGCTTCATCAGGTAATCCACTACATCGAGTTCATAGCCTTCCAATGCATATTCCGGATGTGCGGTAGTCAATAAAACCAATGGAGGATTTTTCAATGTCTTAAGAAATTCTATTCCAGTGATCTGTGGCATTTGAACATCAAGACACAACAGGTCCACTTCATTCATTTTCAGCGCTTCATTGGCTTCCAGTGCGTTCTTGCAACTGGCGAGCAATTCCAGGTTGCTCATCTGTGCGATGTAGGTTTTGAGCACTTCCAGTGCCAGGGGTTCATCATCAACGATTACAGTTCGTATCATATCAATTCATATTATAATTAAGTTCCAATTCGATTCTATAACAACTCAGGGTGTTCTCAATCCTGAGGTCATAATTATCAGGATACAATAACTTTAGTCTTCTTTCTACATTTACCAGACCTATGCCTCCGGGTTGTTTCCTTAAATCAACATCTGTTTTGTTATTTTTGACAATAAAAAACAGTTTTTCTTCCTGTACGATCAGTTTTACTTCGATCCAGGCATTTTCTATCACCGAATTTACACCGTGTTTCACGGCATTCTCCAAAAACGGGCTAAAAAGAAATGGTGAAATCTCAACCTGTTCAAATGGCCCTTCCACCGTGAATTCGATCCGGGTATCTTCTCCCAATCTTAGTTTTTCCAGGGCCAGATAGTTTTTGATATAACTGATCTCTTTTTCCAGGGGAACCTTGGGCGCATTACATTCATAAAGCATGTACCGTAAAATTTCAGAAAGCTTTAAAATGATATCCGGCGTTTTATCCGATTTGATCAATGCCAAAGAATAGATGTTGTTGAGTGTATTGAATAAAAAATGCGGATTGATTTGGGAACGGAGAAACTTGAGTTCAGACATCAGGCTGTCCTGCTTCAGTTTGATCTGCTCACGCTGCTGGCGCAACCAGTCACCGGCGATTTTAAATATGGTAGAAGCACCGGCGATGAAAAAACTGGATAAAAAATAGATCTGAAGGTTCCCACTGATAAATATCTGATCCTGTGGATGCCGGAAGTTAACCAGATAAATGACCAGGGCATTGACCGGCGCGATCAGTATAGCTGAAACGATCAGTGCAAAACTATACAACAGAAATGAATTGTCGTGTAAATATCGCGGGATCAGTACCAGCAAATTCAGGTAAACGATCAGGATATAAAATATGATATCAAAGAAATTCTCAATCAGGGAAAACCAGATGCCAAATCTCATATCGTCCAGAAGAATATTGAAGACATACAGCAGCAACCAGAAGGTAGTGTGCAAAAAAGCTTTGCTGCCAAAAAACCTGGCTAACCTCACCAACAAAGCCTGCTTATTTCTCTTGACATTTTCTATTTTCACAGCAGCTAAGATAAAAGTCCGGTTGAATGTAATAAATAATTTTGGATATACTGCGCCAATGCATAGATAAACTGAAGGATAATCGGGTGGAGTAAAAGATGTGATCGAATTAATAATTGTATGTTGGAATATTTTCCCTTCGAAATGATCAGAAAAAATGAACCATAATAAAGCATCTTAAGGCTCAGGATAAACTTCTCTCAGATTGAATTTGTTCCAAATAAAAATCAAAACGGTGACTTTTATAGTAAAACCCTTTGGAACTCCCTAATTTTTACAAAAAAATAATATTCCAAAAAACATGATTTAAAATAAATCACCTTACATTTGATCAAGATTCAGGCGAAAACAAAAACCAATTGAAAACCATCGAAAATAATCATTTTTTGGATTATGTCCTGCACATACGATGATTGATCATTGTCAAAATATTTTGTGGTATGTTATCGACTTTTTTTAAAATGCCATAAAACAGACAAACAACAACATATGAAGTCATATATCCGAAACGCAGAGCAAAAAGATTATGTAGCTATTTCAGCCCTTTCCGAACAATTAGGTTATAAAACACCTCATGTTGCTGTTTTAAAGAGGCTTAAAGAAATTCTTAAGAATCCGGAACATTGCGTTTTGGTAGCTGTTGATCATGACCAAATCATCGGCTGGGTTCATGGTATATATTCATTAAGGATTGAATCAGAAATTTTTGTTGAGATCACGGGATTGATCGTCGATCAGGATCACAGAAATAAAGGAACCGGTAAAAAACTGGTAGAACATGTTCAGAACTGGGCAAAGTTGCAAAATTGCAAATTATTACGTGCCCGAACCAATACCCTGAGAGCCGAAAGTCATCCTTTTTATGAAAAACTGAATTTTACGCTGAATAAGGAACAAAAGGTTTATGACAAAATCTGGCATTAAGTTGTTGAGTTGGTGAGTTGTTGAGTTGTTGAGTTGTTGAGTTGTTGAATTCTCAAATTTTCAAATTACCAAATTACCAAATTATCTCCTAAACATCATCGGCCCAAAAATCGATATCTTTTGGTTTATATTTTTTCTTGGATTCCAATCGTTGTTTTTGGCGCTCGTATATGATCCTGGCCAGGGTTATATAGACAGATTCGTTCAATTCAGTTGCCGGATGCAAGGCCCTGAAAATTTTTTGTTCGCTGACATCCATTCGATACAAATGATTGAAAAACAGTTCCATATTGGTTTCCATCAATTCTTCAACCCGTTTGGCTATCATTTCGATGAATTGTTCCTCAGCCAATGCTTCACTGGATTCCGGAGTTTCAACATACTCGACTATGAGTTGTTGAACAGCAATGATTTCATTTTCCATGCTCTTGGTTGTAAAAGCTGAGTATTTCGTCCACGAATTGCCTTGAATTGGACAGTCTGGGTACTTTATTTTGTCCTCCAAGCTTACCCCGACTATGCATCCATTTATAAAATGTTCCCTTTGGCAGCGAAACCAATTCGAGTTCTTTCAAAGCAAGATTATTGAATCTTTTAGCTTCATAATCTGAATTAATCTGTTGCAAACTCAAATCAAGATCGTGTGTAAAAGCCGCCAGATCTCCGGGCTCCTTGCTGAATTCCACCAGCCATTGATGTCCTCCCTGATCCTGGTTCTTAAAAAAAACAGGCGCCACGGTATAATCCGCAATCTTTGCGTGATGTTTTTCACAGGCCACAGCCACGGCTTTGTCCGTGTTGGACACCATCACTTCTTCGCCAAATACATTGATAAAATGCTTGATCCTGCCGGTGATACGGATCTTGAATGGCTCCAGACTGGTAAACGTCACTGTATCTCCAACCACATAACGCCACAACCCGGAGTTGGTACTGATGATCAGGACATAGTTTTTATTTAGCTCCACATCCCTGATGGTCAGCACATCCGGAGTTTCGTCAAAAAACTGCTCGAAAGGTATGAACTCATAAAATATTTCGTTGTCCACCAGAAGGAGCATGTCCTGAACAGACAGATCATTCTGAATACCAAAAAATCCTTCAGAGGAATTATAAATCTCCAGATAAGTAAAATTGTCGGAGGGAAAGAATTCCCTGAACTGGGCTCTGTACGGATCAAAAGCCACACCACCATGCATATAAACTTCAGCGTTGGGCCATATCTCCAACATATTGGATTTGCCGTACATCTCCATCATTTTTCTGAAAAGTACGATCGCCCACGTCGGCACACCGCTGACAGACATGATATTTTCTTTCCCGGTGATCCTGGCCATCTGTTCAAGTTTGATATTCCAATCCGCTATCAAAGCGGTGTCGGTGTCAGGCGACATGGCTACCCGGCCTATTTCGGGGGCATTTTTTATCATGATCCCTGAAATGTCTCCGATCATCGCATCAGGGAAATTGGCCAGACGACCAACCGTTCCGCCCATAGCCAGATTTTTCCCGCTTAATATCGTCGCATCAGGCTTGACATTGTATAGGATGGTCAAAACATCCCAATTGCTTTTATAGTGGCTGTTCTTTAAATTTTCAGGACTGACCGGGATGAACTTACTTTTGTCAGCGGTAGTTCCGGAAGACTTTGCAAACCAGGAAATTTTTCCGGGCCAAAGCACATCTTTCTCTCCAAGCATCATTCTTTGGATATAAGGTTTGAGGTCATCATAATGACTGATCGGAACGTTTTTGTTAAAACTTCCAAAACTATCAATCCCGGCAAAATCAAACTGTTTCCCCCATTCAGTCTGTACAGATTTGTTTATCAGATCCCTGAATATACGCTCCTGGATCTCATAGGGTTTGTCCATAAACTGACGGATCACCTTAAATCTGTGTTTAAGGTAAAGTGAAATACTGGAATTGATGATTTGCCTCATCCTTTTATTCGGTTTATCGAAATCATAATATAACTTCGCCTTTTGTTCGACGAAATTAGTTATTTAATCCGTTTTTGGGCAAAATTTCATCTTTTTTGATGAAACAAAAAATTCAAACACTTCCTCATCTTTTTGATTTTCAATGGTAAGTGATTAAATGATCCTTTCCACGGTCTTTACTACAGGTACAAATTAGCAAAAAAATGCTGTTTTCTGCTTTGCTAAAATGCCTTTCGTACTCATGCCTGATGCTAAAACGATTTCCTGAAAAAAATGTGGAAGCAGGATTAAAAAAAACAAAAATTCTGTTCAATCACCTCCGAACTATTTTATTTATTTTGTGTTTAGAAAGTTATTTTCAAAAAATGAGTGAGAAAAATCATATAGAACTAATGGCTCCGGCAGGCTCATTTGAGTCATTGATGGCGGCAGTGCAAAGTGGAGCCAACTCCGTATATTTTGGCATTGAACAATTGAATATGAGGGCTACTTCTTCATATAATTTCACGATGGAAGATCTGGATAAAGTCGCTTCCATTTGCCATGAAAACAATATGAAGGCGTATATGACACTCAATACGATCGTGTACGATCACGACCTGAAACTCGTGAAAAAGATCATCGACGCAGCTAATGCATCCGGCATCGATGCCATCATCGCCTCTGACCAGGCCGTGATCCATTACGCCAGGACCGTTGGACTTCCTGTGCATATTTCCACCCAACTCAATGTGACCAATATCGAAACGGTCAAATTCTATTCTTTTTTTGCGGATGTCATGGTGCTTTCCAGGGAATTGAGCCTTGGACAAATGAAGACAATATGTGACGGTATCATCGAAGAACAGATCAAAGGCCCTTCAGGTGAATTGATCAGAATTGAAGTTTTTGCACACGGCGCTTTATGCATGGCCGTTTCCGGCAAATGTTACCTTAGCCTGCATACCCAGAATTCTTCTGCCAACCGTGGCGCCTGCCTACAGAATTGCAGGAGAAAATATAAGGTCATCGATATTGAAGATGGTCACGAACTGGAGATTGATAATGAATTCATTATGTCGCCAAAAGATCTCAGCACGATAAGCTTTCTGGACCAGTTGATCGACACTGGTATCACCGTATTGAAGATCGAAGGACGTGCCCGGGCGCCCGAATATGTGTATAAAGTAGTAAAAGCATACCGTGAAGCCATAGATTCAGTTCAGGATGGCAGTTTTTCACTTCAAAAAGTGGAAGGATGGGTCAGCGAACTCGAAAAAGTGTACAACAGGGGATTTTGGGGTGGTTATTACCTGGGTAAGGAACTTGGTGAGTGGACCAACAAACAGGGATCCAGCGCTACGGAGAAAAAGATCTATCTCGGACAGGGCATTCACTATTTCCCCAAAGCCGGAATTGCTCACTTCAAAATAGACAGCCATACCCTGGAGATCGGAGATAAGATCCTGATCACCGGACCTGAAACCGGTGTGATAGAGTCCGAGATCACTGCTTTGATGGTTGATGATATTCAGGCGGAAACAGCCGTAAAGGGCGAAGAATGCACTTTTCCCCTTGACCGCAAGATCCGGAAATCAGATAAACTGTACAAAATCGTGCCTGCCTGATGATCGTGATCACGCACCAGAGAGAAAAATGTATCGGCTGCAATTATTGTGTGGAAGAAGCGCCATTCCGATGGGTCATGTCACACAAGGACGGAAAAAGCACACTGCTCGGAGGACAGAACAAACGCGGTTTCCACACGGTCCGTGTTCATGACGACGAATGGGAAGCCAACCTTAAAGCTTCCAAAAGTTGCCCGGTGAATATCATTCAAGTAAAAAGGATCTAAACTTGAAAGGTTTCTTTGTTCCTTGTTCCTATGTTTTTTTGTTCGAATTGTCGAAGATCATGACATTCATCGTCATGATTTGAACTGATTATCAAAAGATTCTTCGCTCCGCTCAGAATGAATAATTGGCTGTAAATAATAGGGAGGAGAACGGCCTCACGCCGCCGTTCTCCTCCCTATTATCTTCCCAAAAACGCCACAGTCGTTTCGACCGAAGGGAGAAATCTTTTCGATTGTTCCGCCGTTGCTGGTGTTTTAACCTGCAACACTGAGAGTGGGAGAAATTGTTTCTATGTTTCTTTGTTCGAATTGTTGAAGATGTTGGAGATTTTCGAGTTGTTTCCCGGCTACTCCACTTCCCTACGCTTTCTTCACCAATATCTCCGTCCATACGCCTTCCTGCAATTCCGTTCTTTCTCCGCCAAAATCTGATGAGATCTCAATGGATTCAGCCAGGGTTTCGGATTTGATATAATCCTCAAATTGAAGCAGTGCATCGGTAATTTCCTTCGTTTCAGTCAACAACACATGGATCCGGTCGGTCACATTCAAATCGGCAGACTTCCTCAGATTTTGGATCCTGTTGACAAGTTCCCGGGCAGTACCTTCAGCCAACAAAGCATCCGTCAACTGTATATCCAACGCTACGGTCAGATTCCTGTCAGTGGCCACTGTCCAACCCGGAATATCTTCCGCAGCGATGACCACATCTTCGGCAGTCAGATCAAATTTCTGGTTGTCGATCTCCAGAACAAAAGCGTTTTCTGCTTCGATCTTTGAAATATCCTCCTGGGACATTTCAGCGATAAGCCTACTGGCATCCTTCATGTATTTGCCCAACCTTTTCCCTAAGGTCTGGAAATTGGGTTTCACAGATTTATGGATAATGCCTGAGGTATCAGAAATGTATTCTATCTCCTTGATATTCACTTCCTGAAGGATCAAGTCCTTCACCTTTTCCACCTGATCTTCGAAGGTCCTGTCCAGAATAGGTAACATGATCTTGTTGAGCGGTTGTCTGACCCGGATCATCTGCTTTTTCCTCAGTGATAATACCAGGGAAGAGATCCGCTGAGCATATTCCATCCGTTCTTCAAGCGCTTTATCGATCAGGCTTTCATCAGCTTTGGGATAATCGACCAGGTGAACGGAATCTGAATGTTCGCGTTTACTCACTTCGTTGAGATTGCGGTACATCCATTCACTCATGAAAGGCGCACCCGGAGCCATCAGTTTGGAGAGTGTGATCAGCGATTCATACAGTGTCTGATAGGCAGACAATTTATCTTCGGAAAGATCGCCTTTCCAGAATCTTCTTCTGTTGAGCCTCACATACCAATTGCTCAGGTGATCGTATACAAAGGTCTGGATCTTGCGCAAGGCAGACGTCAGATCATAATTTTGCAGATCTTCATCCGTTTCCTTCACCAGCGTATTGAGCAGGGATATGATCCAACGGTCGATCTCCGGCCTGCGGTCAACCGGCACCGGATCTCTATCATACCTGAACTCATCCAGATTGGCATAGAGGGCAAAGAAAGAATAGGTATTGTACAAGGTCATAAAAAACTTCCGTGTGGTTTCTTCCACGCCTTTCAGGTCGAACTTCAGGTTGTCCCAAGGTGGTGCATTGGCGATCATATACCACCTGGTCGGGTCAGCGCCATAATGGTCGATGGTCTCAAACGGATCCACTACATTTCCCTTGCGCTTGGACATTTTTTCGCCTGTTTTGTCCAAAACAAGGCCGGTGGAGATCACATTTTTGAAGGCAACACTGTCAAAAACCATCGTTGCGATCGCATGCAGGGTAAAAAACCAACCACGTGTCTGATCCACTCCTTCAGAAATAAAATCAGCCGGAAAATGCAGATTGAATTTCTCCTGGTTGTTGAACGGATAATGATGTTGTGCAGCCGGCATGGCACCACTGTCAAACCATACATCGATCAGATCGGGTTCACGGAACATTTTTTTGCCGTTCGGGCTTACCAAAACAACCCGGTCTATATACGGTTTGTGCAGGTCAATCCCTTGCAGGGCAGCATCCGTTTTATATGGATTGTTTTCCATAAAACCAGCTTTGACGGAAGCTTCGATCGCATCGGATAGTTCCTGAACAGAACCGATGATCAATTCTTCAGCAGCATCTTCTGTTCTCCAGATCGGCAAAGGAATTCCCCAGAAACGAGACCTCGAAAGGTTCCAGTCCTGCAGGTTCTCGAGCCATTTCCCAAAACGCCCTGAACCGGTGTGTTCCGGATACCAGTGGATCGTATTGTTCAGCTCGATCATCCTGTCCTTCATGCCCGTCGTCCTGATAAACCAGCTATCCAGTGGATAATACAGGATGGGTTTATCCGTTCTCCAACAATGCGGATAGCTGTGAACATATTTTTTAACATTGAAAGCCT
Organism: Saprospiraceae bacterium UBA2365; assembly: GCA_002344345.1. Lineage (GTDB taxonomy): Bacteria > Bacteroidota > Bacteroidia > Chitinophagales > Saprospiraceae > UBA2365. The sequence goes on along the minus strand of DDTL01000199.1, from coordinate 8,401 downwards.
TGTTTTCGTATTTGAGTTTCACAGCGATCAGCACGTCTATATCTTCCCAATTGGGGTCATCTTTATAGTTTTTGACGTATTTCCCGGCCAGGTCACCGGCATTTTCAGTGAATTTGCCCTGTTTGTCCACCAAAGTGAGTGATCCGATACCGTTTTGTTTACCTACAAACATGTCATCAGCACCAAAAGACGGCGCAATGTGAACGATGCCCGTTCCGTCTTCTGTGGAAACAAAATCTCCGGTGATCACGCGGAATGCATCGCCGTCTTCCGGTTGAGCATACGGCATCAACTGCTCGTATCTTATTCCTTCCAGATCGCGCCCTTTATATTTACCTGTAAGCGCATAGGGAATGAGTTTATCGTTTTCCTGGTAAGCATGAAAGTCTGCCTGTGCCTGGTCTTCTTTAAACCATGAAGGCAACAGTGTTTCTGCCAGGATCAGGTTGACCCGTTTGAATGTATAGGGATTATAGGTTTTGATCCTGATATAATCAATGTTTTTTCCTACGGCCAGTGCGGTATTGGACGGCAGAGTCCATGGAGTGGTCGTCCATGCAAGGAAGTACACATCGCCATCGTCGAGGTCTTCGAACAAAAAAGCGGATTGTTCGTTTTGGATAACTTTGAATTGTGCTACCATACTGGTATCTGACACATCGCGGTAGCATCCGGGAAGGTTCAGTTCGTGCGAACTAAGGCCTGTTCCGGCGCTGGGAGAATATGGCTGAATGGTATAACCTTTATAGAGCAGATCTTTGTTGTACAATTCTTTCAGCAGATACCAGACCGTTTCGATGTAGCTGTTATCGAAAGTCATATAAGGCTTGTCAAGGTCTACCCAAAAGCCCATTTTACGCGTAATATCGTCCCATTTGTCCTTATATTGCATGACGGTGGTGCGGCAATGTCGGTTGTATTCCTCCACGCTGATCTTTTCACCGATATCATCTTTGGTAATGCCAAGTTCGGATTCGACTTTCAGCTCAACAGGCAGTCCATGGGTATCCCAACCGCCTTTTCTTTCGACGCGTTTACCCTTCATGGTCTGATAACGGCAAACCAGATCCTTGATGGCTCTACCGAGGACGTGATGAATACCTGGCAAACCATTGGCAGAAGGTGGCCCTTCATAAAATATAAAAGGATTTTCTTCTGATCTTTGGTTGACACTGCGGTGAAAGACGTCGCCTTCTTCCCAGAATATGAGCACTTCTTCGTCGATCTGATTGAAATCCAAACCTTTAAATTCTCTGTACTTAGTCATAACATCTTTTTCTGAAAGTCAAAAAAGTTCTTTTCAGGGTTCGTTCGACAAATGTATTTCATTGAAAACAAAGGTCTTCAGCGTTGTTACCTGCCAAAAGTGCCCCAAAAAAATAAACGAAGCAGCAAAGGTAAAAATATTGAAATGAAATGAAGGAAAAAAATCAGGGAAAGGAATGGAGATTTGAGAATTTGAAAATTCAACAAATCATCAACTCAACAATTCAACCATTCAACGATTCAACAATTCAACAAAACACTAAAACACCAATACCCGGAAAGCGACTTTCCATCCATCTCTGTTATGGATCTCGATGGCCGGAGCGGGCGTTTTGGTCAGGTTGAGGAGTTTGAATAAGGTCTTTAGCCATGGAACGCGGGTATGGATCCTGGACCAATCCACATCCGGCGCGATGTAGATCTGGTGATAACGGGGATATTTAATCGGATCAAGTGTATAGGTTTTCCCGTTCTTCATCCAATGATTTTCCATACCGCCAAAAAGATTTTCTGCACTATAGCCAACAGAAATATTGAGCCATGCCGGAAATCGATCGCTACCCGTCAGATCCTGAAGGCCTGCGGACAACCAGTACTTTTGTGCATTATAATCTTTGAGGGTTCGGACTGCCAGGTTATTGCCATAGAGCATGGTTGCCCTTTCTGAAAGCAGCATGGAGGTCGTTCCATCATCAGACAGAACGGGTTCATCCGGGTATTGTTGAGGGAAAACGCTAAATTTGAGCTTGATCTTTTGTTCATCCCAAAAATACTGTTGCGTGGCGAACAAGGCTGTTCCGGCGACATCCGCAGCAAAATCAGTCATGGAAAATCCCCAATCCCTGGAGAAACCATCCAGCATTTCGACGGTAGATTGAAAGAGCAAACCTGTGGTAATACCGGCGATGATGGCTTGTTTATTGGATGCGCCTGTCCATTTGGCCAGGTCATATGTCAGGCTACCCTGCATCCATGCGGTATAGGCGTGCCCTGCCTTGTCCGTATTTTGCCAGGTATTGCGATCGTCCACGAGGTGAAAAGCAGTGAGTGCATAGTCTTTGTACCATGCGTGATAGAGTACCCAGGTTGAAGAAAGGTATGCTACACTGCCTGCACTCAGGAGGCCATAAGTACGGCTTTTGTTGAATGTGTCTGCGGGTGTAAAGAAAGTAGCAGGCTGAGCCTGAATATTTTGCCCGAAGACCAATGCAGACTGACTGATGATCAGGAGTAATGTAAGGAAAAATAATTTTATGCGTGGTCTTCTGTGCATTTATTAAGTATGACGTTTGTAATTTTTGACATGACTATGTTCAGGTTCAAAAACCCTTATACTGTCAGGCAAAATTAATGCTAATTTGAAGATGAAGGTAAAGGTTTGCAATGTGAATGAAAAAACAGGATTTGATGGCGACAGAATTTTTTGGAAAATTTATCTGAAAATGAGGATCAGTTATGGCGGTTTTCTGAGATATTCTATGTCATAAATCCTGATTTAACTCAGTTACATAGAATAGGCACATAGAAGCACAGAGGCCAAATGTTATGATAGCTATCTATTTATTTTTAATATATTTATACGAAAAAGTAAAATCAAAAATGCTGCCTTCAAAACCTATTCAACACTTGAGCTTCTCATTACACTTTCAGGAAATTTTTCCTCTTTTCTTCCATATCTCTCAAAATAATTTTGTAAGTTTATGATCCGATTTCAAATAAAAGACTGGCAGGAATTCATATCAATACAAATTCTGGCATTGCCCGGAAATAATCATTTGATCGTAATAAAGAGGATATGGATTTTATAGCACAAAAAAATAGCTTAAAAAAAATTAAGAAATAAAACTAATGGCGGGATCCGAAAAGCCAACAGAGTAGGAATCATTTAAACAACATTTTTATGGAAAACTTTGAACAAAACACTACAGAAGAACAGGTTAAAACGATCGAATTCACAAGCGAGATCAAACATTATCTTTTGAACACGGCCAAATGGGCTAAGTTTCTGGCCATCATGGGTTATGTGATGATGGGATTACTGGTCATAATTGGTATATTTATGATGGTCACCAATTTCAGTATGTTTGAAGATTTAGGAGTCAGACCAGCACTGGGACTATTCGGGATCATTTATTGGGTCATAGCAGCTATTTACTATTTCCCGGTCACTTATCTTTACAGGTTTTCAAACAGAATCAAATCTGGACTGATCCTGGTGGATCAAACCCATGTAACCAATGCTTTTTCCAATCTCAAGTCCTTTTTCAAGTTTACAGGCATCATGGTGATTGTTATGTTGGGGATCTATGTTCTGGCAATTTTGATTCTAACCTCTATGAATTTCATGTTTTGGAAAGCTTTATAAAAATGGAAATTAAGTATTGACTCACTCATCTGAGTGCTTCTATGTCTTCTCCGTGGGTCTCCGTGTAATAAATACAGGTTACACAGAGTTGCACAGAGGAGGCACAGAGAACCACAGAGGCATATTTCGTGCTATCCAATACTTCATCCATATGTAAAATTTCTCCGTGGCCCTCTATGTCTACTCCATGGCTCTCTGTGTAATAAATGCAGGTTACACAGAGTTACACTGAGGAGGCACAGAGAACCAAAGAGTTTTTATTATTGATTAAAATATTGATTTTCAGGACTGAAATTCCTCCGTGGCTCTCCGTGTCTACTCCGTGGCTCTCTGTGTAATTTCTTCCTGTTTCACAGAGTTGCACAGAGAAGGCACAGAGAACCACAGAGTTGTTAGTATTTCTATTTCTCTAATATGTAAAAAATCTCAGTGGCCCTTCGTGTCTACTCCGTGGCTCTCCGTGTAATAAATACAGCTTGCACAGAATTACACTGAGGAGGCACAGAGCACCACTGAGTTGTTATTGATTGCCTCTAAAACGATTTAAAGACACAAATTAAACAGCAAGCTATTTTTTTACTATTTTGCTTTTATATGGACTATATTTACATATAATTGGTTTTGATTATTTTCTAAATAATTGAAAGTCAATTCACAATCAAACAACCAATCAATGCTAACCCATACTTTGGATATGAAAAGTACAATAAAATATTTTCTTGCTTACTTCATTATTTCTTTGCTTTTCCAGTATTCAATGGGTCAAAACAACAAACCCATCGGCATCAATATCTCATCTGTAAGCGATTATTCCACCGAACTGGTGTTTACCGATGCCTTCAAACAATGCAGGCAATGGATCTCTTCCAATGCATCCGGTGGCGGACCATGGGATACCGGGATCAACGTTCCACTCAATGCAAATGGATATCCTCTCCAGATCCCTTTTGACGACGGCATTCATGCTCCGCAATTGGTCAAAACACTTATGCTTTGGGATATCGGATCTGCTGTCCCAATCGGAAATTATCGGCTGATCGTGAAAGGAAATGGTAAGGTAAGACTCAGTTTTGGAGCATCCGGAACCTACAATTGCCCCTTAGATATACTCTTACCCGTCACAGGTCAGGTCATGCTGGAAATATTGTCTTCCGAACCGGGAAATCCAATCAGTGATATCAAATTCATTTACCCTGATTACACTGATACATATGAAAATCAGATATTTACGACGGAATTCCTCACTTTCCTGAAAGATTTCAGCGTGATCAGGTTTATGGATTTTACCCGGACCAATGGTTCTCAGGTAGCCTCATGGGCAGACATAACACCTTATTCTTATTATTCACAGGCACAGGAGAGTGGTGTCGCATGGGAATATTTGGTACGACTGGCGAATACCACCCAAAAAGACATCTGGATCAATATTCCTCACAGGGCAGATGACGATTACATCATTGAATTGGCCGGCTTGTTGAAGCAAACCCTGGATCCCGGATTAAAAATATACCTGGAATACAGTAATGAATTATGGAATGCAGGTTTTTCACAAAATGGTGATTGTGCAGCTTTTGCAGCCAACCTCGGCATCACAGGCACGCCCTGGGAAAGAACTTGGAAATACACAGCCAAAAGATCCGCTGATGTTTTCAGGATATTTAATGAGGTTTTTACTGAGGATGATCGCCTGATCCGGATCATCCCTTCACAGGCAGCCAACAGTTGGCTGACCAACCAACTGATCACTTATTTTAAAGACCCGGCATTCAATCCCGACCTGGTGAAAGCAGATGCTGTTGCGATCGCACCCTATTTCGGAGGCGAAGTGGCAAACGTGATCATCAACAACCATGAAGAAAACGATGTGACCATTCCGGAAATCATTGACAGATTGGAACAAAGTTTGCCGGATGCATTTGAATGGATCGCCAACAACAAGGAAGTTGCGGATGAACATCAATTGGAATTGATCTGTTATGAAGCCGGACAACATCTGGTTGCTACCGGAAATAATGTCAACAATACAGTTCTGACCAATAAACTGATCGCTGCCAACCATGATTCAGCTCTGGAAGAACTGTATTGTGATTATATGGATTTTTGGTATCAACATGCAGGTGGATTGCTCTGTCATTTTTCCTCCCACGGCACCTACTCAAAATGGGGAAGCTGGGGCATCAAAGAAAACTTTCAGGACACCGAAAATCCTAAGTATAAGGCGCTTCAAAATTGTGTTTTTAAGGACAATACAGTCGCTGTTTTTACACCGGAGAATGCTGCCGAGGATTTGATCCTGTTTCCGAATCCTGCGGATCAATGGATCACCATCCTGTTGCATGTTCCGGCATCCGGCCCTTTTGTATACACCCTGTTTGATCTGACAGGCAGTGTGATCCAGACAGGCATGTTACATTCCGGTGAACGAATGGATACCAGCCGGCTATCCAATGGCTGTTACCTTTTTCAGGTTCAGCATGATAAGGGAATATTTGTGAAGAAAATGATGTTGTATTGAGGGTTTTTCAATCAAGGAATATAGCTCTATGCTGATGAGTTAGCAAATAAATCGTAATTTTTAAGTACAAGTTCGGGGTGATCAGAATATCAGAAGTTTCAGCGCGTTCAATATAAAACTGAAATTATGAACTTCAATTTTTTTTGGGGAATTGCACTATTATTGTTAAGTTGTTCTGATACGGAAACCGGATTTCAAGAATTATCATTGATTTATGAGGATGACCGTTTTGGTTATATTAACGAAGATGGAAAAGTAATTATTAAACCTGTTTTTCGCTCTGCGGGAGAATTTTCGGAAGGTCTTGCTCCGGTCAGGCATGACGGATTGTTTGGATATATCAATCCAAAAGGGAAGCTCATCATTTCTGAACAATTTGATTTTGCACTATCATTCAGTGAAGGTCTGGCTATTGTTTATTTAGATGGTAAACCTGAATGTATAGGGCATGACGGTCAAAAAGTGTTTGCAAGCCCTTTCATTGAAATGAGTTCATTTAAAAATGGTAGATCTATGGTTAAAACTTCAACAGGTAAGGCAGGGATAATCAATAAAAAAGGAGTTCTTGTTATTGATACCATATTTAGAAAAATCAATGAATTCAAAAATGGCGCAGCAGTCGTTGAAGGTTTGGACCATCTACCGATAACCAATATCAACAAAAATACAAATTCAGATCTAGAAATCGGAGTTATTGATACATCTGGTAATTTTATTATTCCTTATGGAATTTCAGAGTACATTGGAGATTGTAGTGATGGTTTCTTTAGTGTTACCACCGGGAAAAAGAATGCTGAAATTGATTTCGATGATTATGAATCAACTTGTATATATGATATGAAAGGTAATCTGGTTTTATCTGAAAATTTAACAAAAGTCAATCTGGATGGTGATGTCCATTGTGGTATGGTATCAATTAGTAAGAAAAAAAAAGGTATTTCCGAGAGGGAAGATCTATCATATGATGAAAGTTATTATTGGGGCTACATGAATTTAGAAGGCAGAATTATTTTTAATGATTCTTCTTATAGAGATGTATCAGATTTTTCAGAGAACAGAGCTTTTGTTCAATTGGAAAATAAAAAATACATTGCTCTGAATATTTTTGGAAAAGCAATTTCATCCGATACATTTAATATGGTACCCCATGAAGGTTTTCAAAATGGAATTGCTTCAGTCCGAATCGGAAAAAAATTCGGAATAATTGACACTAATGGAGTATTCCTAATTAAACCAGACTTCAGTGTAATACTTACTTTTGCTACAGATAAAAACCATTTTGCTTATAAACAGCTGGAAAATGATGACATTTATAATCATTCCGCCAAATGTGGTATTGCCAGAATAGATGGTACAATTCTTACAGAGCCCATTATTGACTATTATGATGAAAGTGGTTATAAAAACGGATTGCTGAGATGTAAAATTGATGATAGACTTAGCTATATCAATAAAAATGGAAAAATAGTATGGCAGGAATCTATGAAGAAGCGAAAACGATTAGAAAATTACAATATTGATTTTATGAAAAATGGATATTTCAAGGTTTATCCTGATCCAGAGCTAGTTAATAAAGGTACGGAAGGCGTGAAGCTTTCATTTTTTTCAAAATCCATTGTTAAAAATGATGTTTTTAAGAATAATTCAATCAGCATTTCAGTACTTCCTGAACATCGGGAAACTTTTAATAGTAAATTTAATGGCATCAAAGTTTATGTTGCAAATTTAACCTCTGTGGACATTGATTTTAATTCTCAGGATTGTCGTTTGAATTTAAAAGCTCAGGCTAAAGATAAAAAGGGAGAATGGAAAGATATTGAAAACTTGCCAGAAAGCTGGTGTGGAAATAGTTATGGCATTACTACTCTTAGAACAGGCAGATATTGGGAATTCATCACCCCTGTATATGAAGGAGTTTTTGATACAAAACGAAGGCTAGTCTTAACTTATATCGACCCAAAAGATCATAATAAATCTGATTACAAAAAAAACGAAATAACAGTTTACAGCAATGAATATTTTGGTTCAATTAATCCAGCACAATTTTGGCATAAAAACTACAATAGGTGGTATCGTATAGAAAATTTCCTCGATTGGAGGCCATAGGAAGTATATGATTTCTATTTCATAAAGAAACTTTGATCCGTCTTTGTATTTAAAGTTTTTTTACATTAGAATTTCAGCGTTAATAATTCATAGATTAGTTACATTTTTTATAAAGTCAGTTAAATATGAATTTTTATAGGAATTGAAGG
>DDTL01000105.1 GCA_002344345.1 Saprospiraceae bacterium UBA2365 | reverse complement strand
AGCGTAGCGAGAAATCTCAAACAAAAAATTCTATCCTTTTATATTTTGTCAGATGATAGTGATAAAAAAATAAAAACTATACATCTGATTTTTGCTGTTTTTATAAAAAAGTATACCTTTGCGAGCTATTATAAAAAAAAGTGAATTATGCCAAAGGTTAAAACACACTCAGGTGCTAAGAAGAGGTTCAAAGTTACGGCAACTGGTAAGTTAAAACACTTCCATTCGTCTCACTCTCACCTGATGAGAAAGAAGTCAACCAAAGCTAAACGCAGACTGCGTACAGCAGTCATTATTTCTCCCACCACAGAGAAAAGAATGAGGCTTTTGTTGGGAATTTAAACTAATTTTTAACGAGGTTGCAGGCTTAAGCATCCAATACGGATCCCTGCAGCGAACAAAATTTTTGATTATGCCAAGGTCAGTAAATGCAGTAGCATCCAGAAAAAGAAGGAAAAAAATCCTCAAAGCAACCCGGGGATTTTTTGGTGCCAGAAAAAACGTTTTCACTGTTGCAAAAAACACGCTTGAAAAAGCATGGGCTTATGCTTACAGGGACAGAAGGGCCAAAAAACGCGCGTTCAGAAGGCTGTGGATAGCCCGTATCAATGCCGCCACCAGAATGTATGATTTGAAATACAGTCAATTCATGCATCTGCTGAAGCAAAACGATATCGATTTGAACCGTAAAGTTTTGGCGGATCTGGCGATGAACCATCCTGAAACCTTTAAGTCTATTGTAGATAAGGTGAAAAAATGATTGCTTAGAGCAAAAATAAAAGAGCTTGTTCCTGTTTGGAGCAAGCTCTTTTTGTTTTTATCGGTTCAGAGGGTAGTTAAATCTTTATTGCCTGATCGCTTCGACGGGATCCATTCTGGATGCTTGTAAAGCCGGCAGTAAACCAGCTAAAATACCCACAAAAACACTCCAGAAAACACCCCAGAAAATATTTCCAACTGATAATGACATCACAAAAGTTCCAGAAGCGCTGATACCTTTTGCGAGTCCAAAAACAAGTAATAAGCCGGCCAGTCCACCTATCAGGCATAACACGATGGCTTCAAGTAAAAATTCAAGCAGGATAATCCATCTTTTTGCACCTATCGCCTTTTTAATCCCGATGATATTGGTTCTTTCCTTAACTGATACAAACATAATATTTGCAATACTGATCATACCCACAATAAGTGCAAAAACCCCAATAAAAAACCCTGCAACCCCAATCACCTGAAAAATGCTTTCCAGAATCTGATTGAACATGCCCACATCATTGACTGAAAAATTCTCAGTATCCAAAGGTTTGATCCTTCTGTGTGCCCTGAGTATCCCGGTGAGTTCACCCCTCAACTCTTCAATGTCCGTTCCGGGAAGCGATTGAACAGCAAGCATTTTCCCTGTCATATTGGGTTCTTTAAAATCTATGAACTTCCTCGCACTGTTATATGGTAAAATCGCAACATCATCAAATGGCATTACCCTAAAGGTTCCTTCCCCTTCCTTGGCTAAAACACCGACCACCTGAAATTTCCGTCCATAAAAATGGATATACTTACCTAACGGGTCTAAATCACCAAAAAGCTCCTTACTTATATTATGACCTAAAATGGTCTTATCCTGTGCAGTTTCGTACTCAAGGCGAGTGAAATGCCTGCCAAATTCAAAATCCATATCCATCATATCGGCAAAGTCAAAAGTAGGTGCCATGAAAAACATGCCTTCCACACTGGATGACTTGTATTTGATCGTCTTCCCGCTCAAAAAGCCAACGAAAGCAGCTCTTTTTGACAGTTTAGACTTGTCAGTGATGGCTTCATAATCTTCATAAGCCACCTCTGGCCTTCGGATGTATTTCCAATAATTCTGTCCAGGATCTTCATTCCATGGAAACCTGTCAATGTAAATGATATCAGTCCCGAGCTTTGCAAAACTGTTTTTTATATTGTCTTCCAACGAATCAACAGCAGATTTAACTGAAATGATAGAAAATATTCCGATCGTAATACCCAATAAAGATAAGAAACTGCGCAGTTTGCTCGTTTTAAGCTCATGGAAAGCTTGTCGAATACTGTCAATAAAAAAATTGAAATAGATCATCATTTTAGTTAAAATATTTGATTGTTTTATTTGAATTTCATAAAGTCCGCGGAACTATTTTCCAGGATCGTTTGTTTGCTGAACAAAATGATTCATTAATTATTTCTTTAAGAAATCATTGCTAAAATCGCCCGATGATTCTGAAATTCCTGATCATTATTCATTTATAAATACCATTAAAGCATATAAATCCAGAATCGGTTGTACAAAACTCAGCAAAAAAAATTCCAATAGTTTGATCCAAACATTTCGGGGATATTTCCTGTTAAGATTCCCAATGACCAAAAAAACGATAAAAAGCTAACTTGTAAAATAAGAATAGATAAAATGGGTTATTTTATCGTCAAAAAATCATAATATAGAACAAAAAAGACAGATTACTATTATATGTTAACTAATTTCTTACTTTTGCAAAAAAATTAAGTCTTAAGAATGAAAGCTAAACTATCCAAGTTTAATTTTGATTTACCCAAGAATTTCATTGCACAATATCCGGCAAAAGAACGTGATGAATCGAGACTGATGGTCATTCACAGGGACAGTGGGAAAATCGAACATAAGATGTTCAGGGATGTAATAGATTACTTTGTGGAAGGTGATACTTTCGTTGCCAACAATACAAAGGTTTTTCCTGCCAGGCTTTATGGCAGGAAAGAAAAAACAGGTGCTAAAATTGAAGTTTTTCTATTGAGGGAATTGAACGACCGCAGCAGATTATGGGACGTTCTGGTAGACCCTGCAAGGAAGATTCGTGTTGGGAACAAACTGTATTTTGAATACAATGGCAAAGTTGATGCCCTCGTTGCTGAAGTGGTTGATAACACTACCTCAAGAGGCAGGACCATCCGCTTCCTTTCAGAAATGGAAAACGAAGATTTTTACCATATGCTGTATGATATGGGTCATACTCCTTTGCCTAAATACATCGGAAGACCGGAAGAAGAAATGGATGTTGACAGATATCAGACCATTTATGCCGAAGTAACCGGGGCAGTCGCTGCACCTACTGCTGGACTTCACTTTAGCAAAAATCTGCTCAAAAAAATGGAGGTCAAGGGCATCAATTTTTCTACTGTTACGCTGCATACAGGTAGCGGGACATTCAGAAGTATAGCAGTGGAAGATCTTTCCAAACATAAAATGGATGCAGAATATTTCATGATCCCTGAAACAACTGCCGAGCTTGTCAACAAAACAAAAGATAATGGGTTTAAAGTTTGTGGTGTAGGCACGACCACTGTCAGAACAATGGAATCTGCAGTTAGTTCACAAAACAGGCTGAAAGAAGCTGAAGGATGGACCAATTTATTTATCTATCCTCCATACGATTTCAAGATCCCCGATGCGATCATCACCAATTTTCATCTACCAAAATCCAGTCTGATCATTATGATCGCTGCATTTGCAGGTGTAGATCTGGTGATGGATGCCTATCAGGAAGCGATCAAGGAAGAATACAGGTTTTTCACTTACGGTGATGCCATGTTGATCTTGTAGAATATGATGGTTGAATTGAACTAAAAACAAAAGAAAAGTATTTTAATATAAAATCTATTCCATTTATTTATCAATAAATTGCATTTTATGTATTGGACACTTGAATTAGCACATCACCTTGAAGACGCGCCCTGGCCAGCAACCAGAGATGAATTGATTGACTTTGTCATCCGTTCAGGTGCGCCACTTGAAGTAATAGAAAACTTACAGGAAATGGAAGATGAAGGCGAGATCTACGAATCCATCGAAGATATCTGGCCTGATTATCCAAGAAAAGATGACTTTTTATTCAACGAAGACGAGTATTGATCAGTTACTCAAACGGAAATAAAAGCCCGGCAGATTTGCCGGGCTTTTTTATTTCAAAAACACATTCCGGGCATTTTCAAAGCTTTGCAGATAAAAACCAAGTTTGATCAAACATGTTATATCTATCGCAAATCCGGCTTTATATTAAAATTTGAGCACTTTAAGAAAATTGTTACCTTTGCCGGTATTGACTTTGAAAGANNATACGGGCAAGCCCCATACGGGCAGGCCCCATACGGGCAGGCTCAGATCAATGATTTTAAATTTAAGAAGTCCGATACATCTGTAATCATCATTCGTTAATTCTTGTTCGAAATTCAGTGCGGCAATATTACTAAGATCAAAATTCTTTAAAGTTCTGCCAAAAAAAAACACGAATTCAATTTTAAGACACTAAAATGCCTGAGAAAAACATCATCATCGCCATTGACGGTCATTCTTCCTGCGGCAAATCAACCCTGGCAAAAGATCTGGCCACTACCCTTAATTTTACTTACATTGATACAGGTGCCATGTACCGAGCAATCACCCTCAAATGTCTGCAAACCAATGTAAATATTGAGGACGAAGCAGCTTTGCAGAATGTGTTGATCCATACGAGCATTAGCTATGACCATATACTTGATACCCTCCAATTATTACTTGATGGTCAACCTGTAGACGATTTGATCAGATTGCCGGAAGTTGCCCATTGGGTGAGTCCGGTTGCCAGGATTCCGGTTGTGAGAAGGTTTCTGGTAGATATTCAGCGAAAAACCGGCAATGCATTTCAAAGGGTGATCATGGACGGTAGAGATATTGGTACTGTTGTTTTTCCCGATGCAGCAATCAAGCTTTTTGTTACTGCAGATCTGAACATCAGAGCTCGCAGACGATATGATGAACTGGTCAGTAAAGGCCTTGATATTTCTTATGAGGATGTAAAAAATAACCTTGAACAAAGGGACCTCATCGATTCAACCAGGGAAGATAGTCCACTCAAGAAAGCCGACGATGCGATCTTAATAGATACTACATTCCACTCCATCAATAGCCAATTGGAAGAAGCTCTAAGGATTGTGAAGGCAAAATTATTGACGATATAGCATTTATTTCTTATCAACTTCAGAACCAATCGTTAAAAATCATTTGGTTTTGTTGTTGATTTCCATTCTGGTTATTCCTGCGGAAACTACATATTTCATCACTTCACCTGGTGAAATATCCAGCGGAGTAACCTGAGATTTTGGTACAATATATAATTCACCGGAGAAATTATAAGAGTGTGGAAAATAAACAGCTACCTTTTCTCTCAATGGCAGTTCTTTCAAATCCTCATCAGTAATAAAACCCAGTTTTTCCAGATTGGTGACCGGATTTACCAATACTAAAACAGGCTGATTGAATCTCTTTTCTTTCCCCACAAATGCTGAAAAAAGGTCATTCAGGGCAGAATACATGAATTTCAGTAAAGGAATTCGCTCCAATATTTTATTAAAAAAGGCTTTTAAGGGTCTGGCAATGATGGTTTGACCTAAAAAACCTACAGCCATCAGCATAACAACAATGATACCCAGTCCAAGTCCCGGGATATGAATACCAATCACAGGTGTCAATACCTGTTGCAAAATGTTATCAACGAATTCAAAAACTTCATAAATGATATAGCCAGTGATCGCCAGTGGTGCTGTCCATAACAAGCCCTGGATCAGGTATCCAATTAACTTTTTCATACATTCAACAAATTTATTCTGAAATGTAAATTGATTTATCAGGTAAAATCTACAGTTTTTTATTGTGCTTAATCATTTCCTGGTGAATAACGATTTCCTCCCGAATTTTGAACAGACAGGACATTTCTCCGCCTTGTGTCCACGAGCCGGACAGAATTCTCTCCCGAAAAAAATGATTTGAAGATGTAATTTGTTCCACATGATTTTCGGAAACAGTTTTTTAAGGTCTCGTTCTGTCTTAACTACATTTGTGCCATCGCTTAATTTCCATCTGAACGCCAACCTGTGAATATGCGTATCAACAGGAAATGCAGGGACACCAAAAGCCTGAGACATCACTACACTCGCAGTTTTATGACCTACTCCCGGTAAATTTTCCAATGCTTCCATATCCTGAGGAACCTTACCATCGTGAGATTCAATCAATATTTTTGAAAGTGCATGTATTGCTTTTGATTTTGAAGGAGATAAACCAACTGGCTTAATGATGGTTTCAATTTTTTCAGGACTGAGCATTGCCATCTTTTCAGGTGTATCGGCTAATGAAAACAATGCCGGGGTAACCTTATTCACGCTTTTATCTGTTGCCTGAGCAGACATCAAAACTGCCACAAGTAAGGTAAAAGGATCTTTGTGTTCCAGCGGAATGGGAACTTCGGGGTAGTGCTGTTCGAGAATAGCTGCAATCTCAAGTGCTCGTTCCTTCCTTGTCATTCTAAATGAATTAAAAATTCCATAGTATCTACTCCATCTGCATAATCGAATAATCCAGGTTGCTGGGTCAAACCAAATTTAACTTCATTTTTCATTCCAGTCAACTTTCCTGTACCACTGGCAACACATTGAACCTGATCCTTTGCTGCCTCAATTTCCGAAATAACAGCATTTAAATCAGTATAATACTCATAATGTACACAAGCGATCCTCGACAGCAGGGACGTATCTTCTTTCAAAATGAGAAATCCATTGGTGAAAAAGGTTTCATTATTCAACAGATATACAGCATAATTATAATCATAGTTATTCATGTATTTATGATGATTTCTGAGTTCTGCAAAAGAATCCAGACTATCCCATAGCAATTTGAAATCATATTTTTCAGGAATGTAAATTTTTGATACATTTCGGCATCCCAAACCAAAAAAATCAAGGAAATCATGACAAAGCGCTTCGAGTTCCACTCTTGTTTCATTTCCTGATATAATGCCCAGGCTGTTCCTGTTTTTCCGGATTATATGCGGGTATTTTCCAAAATAATATTCGAAGTATCTACCTGAATTGTTGCTACCGGTTGCGATGACAGCATCAGGTGATTGGATCCTGTCAACGAGAAAAAAATGTTCCTTTGTCCTCGGATCCAACTGATTCATTTTGTCTAAAATAAATTTCATCAGCACCTCGTCTTTAGATGACAATTTGATCAAAGCCTGATGACCTGCCACAAAAACTGCCAGCATGTCCTGGAATCCGACCAAAGGAAGATTACCTGCCATGATAAGACCAATTTTCTTTGGTTTTACCTGAGTCACAGGATAGGAGTCAGCCCAGAAAAACAACTGACTTCGTTCCAAAAATCTGTCGCATATAGCTTTCAAAGCCAACCTGACATTATCCTTTGTAAACCAGTTATTTGCATGATATGCCTGCAAAGCTTCAGATCCAAATTCTTCCTGCCAGTTGCTCAATTCACTTCCAAGGGCAGACAACAGCTCCAATCTTTCCGATTTATTCATCATCTCCATCCAACACCGTCTTTCTGTAAGTGATGTAATTTCTCCATTTAAGGATCAATGCTCCAAAATCATCCGGCAAAGGACATTCGAAATGCATTTGTTGCCCTGTCCGTGGATGTACAAAACCAAGTGATGTCGCATGCAATGCATGCCTCGGCATGATTTCAAAGCTGTTTTTGACAAACTGCTTGTATTTTGTAAAAATAGTCCCTTTTATGATCTGATCACCTCCGTATGTTTCATCGTTAAATAATGGGTGTCCGATATGGGCCATGTGCACCCTGATCTGGTGCGTACGGCCAGTTTCCAAACGACATTTTACGAGCGAAACATAATACAGATCTTCGATTACCTCAAAATGAGTAACTGCATGTTTCCCTTTTGACCCGTCAGCAAAAACTGCTCTGAGGCGTCTGTTTTTGGGATGTCTGTCAATATTTCCTCGGATGGTTCCTGATTTTTCATCAAAATTTCCCCAAACCAATGCAATGTAAGTCCTTTGAACCGTGTGATCCAAAAATTGTTTAGCTAAAAATGTCAGACTTTCATTGTTTTTTGCGATTACGAGCAGTCCTGTCGTATTTTTATCGATCCTGTGAACGAGACCGGCTCTGTCCTTGCTATTACCTGGCAGCACCGGCAGGTTATCAGAACGAAGGTAATGAGTGATGGCATTGACCAAAGTACCTGTCGGGTTGGAAATCCCCGGATGAACCACCATTCCGTGATCTTTGTTGATCACCATCAAGTCTTCATCTTCATAGATCACATCGAGCGGTAAATCCTCTCCCTCCAGTTCGCCAAAATCACCCTTGTTCTGCAAATCAAAACGAATGACATCCAATGGTTTAATTTTGTAATTGGGTTTGACTGCAATATCATTGACAAGTACCCGGCCTTCCTTCATGGCATTCTGAAGCTTATTACGGGTTACACTTTCGAGTCGGTTGATCAGAAAATGATCTACACGCATGGGACTTTGACCTTTATCCACGATCAAAGTCTGAAATTCAATTGCAATATCTTCATTCTTCCAGCCTTCCATCAAAAATAAGCTATGATTCCAAAATTAATTTTAAGCATCTGATATGGCATTCTTTTTTGGTCGAAATGATTGACCGGTTTTGTAGTTGGGTTATAATCATTTTTTTTGAGGAAAAATATATTGTGATTGCCTGCGATATAACCTATTGTAAAATGACCAAACACTTCATCCAGTTCTTTGTCAAATTGAATCAAAGTACCAGTTTCAAAAAGGTAGACAGGTTTCCAATTATTGACTTCCATCATCATTCCGTGGTTTTCATCGAGGTCTACGTTATAAATGGATGAATACAACATTGAATTAGACAAGCCAATGCTTGTACCAACAAAAGGTTCAAAAATCCAGAAGCCTAATCCCGGGAAATATCTTAAGTCAACATGCACGTTAAAAACTGCGGCGTAGCTTGTTTCTCTGAAAAGGAAGTCTCCGATCTCGGAAAAATCATAGTATTCATAAGAGGACTGATCATATGAACCATAAAAAACTGAGACACCGCCAAAAAATGGTTTATCAGGTTTGATCTGAAACAAATATCTCGCACCCAATCCCAGGTTGTGACGCTGAACAAAATTTCGTTGCATTCCCACCGGGATATTCCAATCAAAATCCAGACTCAAAAAGTTGTATCTTTTGAAGGTTTTAAGCTCTTCCCGGCTCAGATCTTCCTCCCATCTACTGTCCTGCAATTTTGGACTTATCGGAAAAAGCACAGATAATAGTAAAAGTAAAAAAAATAATTTCATGATCCGTCGCATACCAAAAGTCATATTTTTAACACTAAGAATGATGCGAAAATATCATTTAATAGCCTAAAATACAGCATTTAAAAAAAAAAAATCGCAAACAGATCCAGGTCAGGGCCGTTTATTTCTCATGTTTCATCTGATCACTTGGCTCATTCGGTTTTAGTCGGATACACCGGCTCCATCTGTATGTTTCAGCCAAAATGTTTCCAGCCCTGAGCGACGATCGGATGTACATTACCTCCTGTGGTATGAAGTCTGACTCCGTCTTCCTTTGAAACAATTTCTCCAATGATGGCAATATCATTTTGAAAACGTATCTTTTCCACATCTCCCGGATCCAGTGTGAATAACAATTCATAATCTTCTCCTCCGCTCAAAGCAGCTGTGATCGGATCCATATTGAATTTAATAGCCATTTGCTGTGTTTCTAAATGGATGGGCACATTCCCTTCTTCAATATAGGCTCCAACACCCGAGTTTTTACAGATATGGAATAATTCGGAAGAAAGTCCGTCTGAAATATCAATCATGGAAGTAGGAATGATCCCTTGCTGATTGAAAAATCCGATGATATCCTTTCTGGCTTCGGGAAGCAAATGTCGTCCTACAATGTATTTCTGATCTTCAAAATCCGCTTTGAATTCAGGAATGGATTTGCTCAGAAAAAGCTGCTTTTCCCTTTCCATAAGTTGCATCCCGATGTAGGATGCACCCAAATCACCGCTAACACAAATCAAATCTCCTTTTTTTGCACCACTACGTCTGACGACCTTGTCCTTTTCCACTTTACCGATGGCTGTGATGGAAATGATCAGTCCCTTATTAGATGAAGTCGTATCTCCTCCAACCAGATCCACCCCATAAACTTCACAGGCCTTTTTGATACCCGAATAGAGTTCTTCGATGGCTTCGACTGAAAACCTGTTGGATAGCGCAATGGAAACCGTGATTTGTTCGGGCCTTCCGTTCATGGCATAAATATCGGAAAGATTGACAATAACGGATTTATATCCAAGGTGTTTCAGGGGAGTGTACATCAAATCGAAATGGATACCTTCCACCAACATATCGGTAGTAAGCAGCATCAGGTGTTCGCCATTTCGGATGATAGCTGCATCGTCTCCGACTCCTAAAATAGTAGATTCGTTGATTATTGCAAGGTCTTTAGTCAAATGCCCGATCAGTCCGAATTCGCCCAATTCGTTGATATCCGTACGTTTTATTTCATCCATTGCAATTTTTATTTGATCAGTGTACCAACTTTATGCCCCATAACGATATTTTTCAAATTGTCAGGGTCATTGATATTGAAAACTACTATAGGAAGATTATTTTCCCTGCATAAAGTAAATGCAGTCATATCCATGATGTTAAGTCCTTTGGAAATAACTTCAGAAAAAGAAATCTGATCGAATTTGACCGCATTTTTATCTTTTTCCGGGTCAGCCGAGTAAACGCCATCAACGCGGGTACCTTTGAGGATGACATTCGCATTGATCTCATTGGCCCTGAGGGCAGCGGCTGAATCCGTCGTAAAATAAGGGCTGCCTGTTCCTCCGCAAAAAATAACCACCCTGCCCTTTTCCAGGTGTCTGATGGCTCTTCTTCTAATATAAGGTTCAGCGATCTGATCCATTTTAATTGCCGAGATCAATCTGGTAAAAACTCCGACTGACTCCAGGGCACTTTGGAGCGCCATACCATTGATTGCTGTTGCCAGCATACCCATATAATCACCCTGTACCCTTTCGATACCAGATGAAGAGGCATTCAAACCTCTGTAGATATTTCCGCCTCCGATGACTATGGCTGTTTCGACTCCTTCGCCAGCCACGCCCTTTATTTGGTTCGCATAATGGAACAGCATATCAGGAGAAATACCGTATCCGTTGCTCCCCATCAGGGATTCACCGCTCAATTTCAATAAAACACGCTTATATATCGCCATAACAATTAATTAAGATCTGCCAAAATAGAAATTTATCATATAACTGTAAACAAAAAAAGCGAATTCAATGAATCCGCTTTTTTCGAAATTATTTTATCAACCTAATTTCACGTGTTTAAATCCTGTTACTTTCAGGTCTTTGTCTACAGAACTAAGGTACTGCTGAACATTCACTTTACCATCTTTCACATATGCCTGATTGATCAATGTGCTTTCTTTGTAAAATTTGTTCAACTTCCCGATGGCAATTTTTTCAAGCATTTCTTCCGGTTTTCCTTCAGCTCTTGCCTGCTCTTTACCTATTTCTATTTCTTTAGCCACGATGCTGGCATCCACATTGGATTCATCCACAGCGATCGGATGCATGGCAGCAACCTGCATGGCTACATTTTTGCCCGCCTCCACGATGTTGTCTCCGGTTTTGTTCAAGCCGAGAATAACACCTGCTTTGTTACCCATATGGATATATGAAACTACCAACGGTGCTTCTATTTTTTCATAATTAGCCAGTTCAATCTTTTCACCTATGGCAGCAACCCTTTCCATGATCTTATCTCTGAGTGTAACACTCTCGAAAGTTGAATCCAATAAGGATTCTTTGTCATCAAAGAAAGTATTCAAAGCGTGTGAAGCAATTCTCCTGGTCAAGTCGATAAAATCTTCATTTTTTGCCACAAAATCGGTTTCACTTGAAAGTTTTACAACAATTCCTTTTGTATGGTCATCAGAAACCAAAGCGATCACTACACCTTCCTTTGCTTCTCTGTCAGCTCTTTTAGCTGATACTTTCTGACCTTTTTTTCTTAAATATTCTACTGCCAGTTCAAAATCACCATTGGATTCTTCGAGTGCTTTCTTGCAATCCATCATTCCGATTCCTGTCTGATCACGCAATTGTTTCACAACTGCAGCAGAAATAACTGTTTCACTCATATTTATGAATTTTTATAATTTTATTAATCTTCTTCTTTTTCAATCTCTTTCTGATCTCTCTCATCCAATCCTTCCTTGATCGCTGCCACCAGATAATTGGTGATGACTTCAATAGATTTTGAAGCATCGTCATTCGCCGGAATAGGGTAATCAACTTTCAATGGATTGGAATTTGTGTCTACCATGGCAAAAGTCTTCAAACCCAGTTTACTTGCTTCTGAAACTGCCAGATGCTCATGTGTGATATCAACAACAAAAATGGCTGAAGGAATTCTGTTGAGATGCTCAATCCCACCGAGTACTTTTTCCAATTTGGCTTTTTCACGGCTCAGCGTCAGTTTTTCCTTTTTGGTAATAGCAGTTAAAGTCTTGTCATTCAACATACTTTCGATCTTTTGCATCTTTTTTACAGACTTCCTGATCGTGGTAAAGTTTGTCATCATTCCACCCAGCCAACGATTGGTCACATAAGGCATGTTTACACTTTCTGCAGCCTTTTTAACGATTTCTCTGGCTTGTTTTTTAGTGGCTACGAACATGATCTTTTTACCGGATTTGGCAAGCTGCTTCATCGATCTTGCAGCATTTTCCATTCCCTCGATCGTTTTGTTCAGGTCAATGATGTGGATTCCCTTACGCTCCATAAAAATATAGGGAGACATTTTAGGATTCCATTTGCGCTTCATATGTCCGAAATGCGCACCCGCATTCAATAGATCTTTATATTCAATATTAGGCATTTTCTTCGATTTACTACAATTATAATAATATTAACGTTTAGAGAATTGGAAGCTCTTTCTGGCTTTTGGTTTACCAAATTTCTTACGTTCCACCACTCTTGAATCACGCTTCAGGTATTTCAGATCTTTCAATGGTTTCCTCAACTCTGCATCAATTTCAACCAATGCTTTTGCGATCGCCATCCTGATAGCCTCAGATTGACCTTTGAAACCTCCACCTTTTACATTTACCTTCACGTTGTAACTTCCAGTCAAATTCGCTGCCCTGAATGGTGCATCAATGTTTTGCTGAATGTGTATCTGTGGAAAATAATCCCTATACTCTTTGCCGTTTACAAAAATTCGACCATCACCTTCTGTAACATAAACTCTGGCAACAGACGCTTTTCTTCTACCTACTGTATTAATTACTTCCATGTCCATTAAAATTTAAATTCCTGAGCTTTTTGCGCCTGATGCGGATGCTCAGCTCCTTCGTAAACAAATAATTTCCTAAACATCTGATTTCCAAGCTTAGTCTTAGGCAACATACCTTTAACTGCCGTTTCAATCACTTTGATTGGTCTGGTCTGGATCATCTCTTTAGCTGTTCTTTTCTTCAAACCTCCAGGATAACCTGTATACCTGGTATACTCTTTCTGATTCATTTTATCCCCGGTGAACCTAATTTTCTCAGCATTGATCACAATGATGAAATCCCCGTTATCCACATGTGGCGTATAATCGGGTTTATGCTTTCCCCTAAGTACATGGGCAATTCTGGTACATAAACGGCCAACAACTTCTCCTTCAGCATCTATGATATACCATTGCCTGTTTACATCTTCCTTTCGGATTGACTTTGTCTTGAAACTCAATGTATTCACTTCCAAATATTTTAATGATTAAACCTCCCGTTTTCTACGGGCTCGCAAAAGTATGTTTTATAAAATAAATCACAAAAGAAAAATCAAAAAAAAATTCCACGACCACCTATAATTNNACTGAAATACAGCCAAAATTTTGATCTTTTTAAAAATAAACTCTCAAAATATCCATTTTCTATTCATTTTTGAATTCATTCAAAAGTACTTTTTGAATCATTATTTCCTTAAAAAACATTGCATTCTTGAAAAAAATCAACGGATTTATGAATATTCCCTAAGGCATACAAAACATTCATTCCACTCCCTGAAAAATAAATGAAATTGGTGAGAGCATGATGTCTGTTTAAAAAAAATCTGTCTCATTTGTTTTTATACCTATTTAAAGAAGCCTAAAATTGATCGGTATATAAAATCTTTCATTCTTTTTTTGCAATTTTGCTGAATGAACTTTAATTGCTTCACCAGGAAGTTGTATTCCTGAACATTAATCATGGATATTTGTAAAAATTGCATTTATGAGTCATCAAGAAAACACTGGTTTTGACTACCAGGGAATTGAAGCATTTTTCACCAACGGTAACCTTTGGCATTTCATTTGGAAAAGGAAAATAAGCTTTTTACTCACTTTGTTTATCGCTGCTGTCCTGTCTGTAATATTCTCAGGTCCACGCTTTATCACTCCAAAATACAAGTCTGTTGGCATTGTATATCCGATCAATCTTACTGAATATTCTGAAGAAAGTTATACAGAACAAATGCTTCAGACTTTTCAGTCAGATGATATTAAATTCAGACTGATCAATGCGTTCGATCTGTATAAAGTATATAAAATAGACTCCAGTGACCAGCATGCGCATACCTATATTTTCGACGAGATCAATGATCATGTTACTTTCGGCAAAACCCCGTTACAGGCGGTGAAAGTTCAGGTGATGGACAAGGATCCGCGACGAGCTGCCAAAATGGTCGATTCACTCGTAAGCTTTTATGACCAACTGATCAAATACAATCGGGATATCCGGCATCTGGAAAGGGTAAACAGAGGCCAAAAGGAAATGAATAAGATCCAGTCTGAAAATGACTCTCTTCAAAATATCCTGACAAAACTACGGGAGGAAAGCAATCTGATCAGCCCGCAACTGCAAACCAAAGAGATCACCAGAGCGTATTTTTCCAACAACAGACAGGCGGCCTTGATGTATCAAAAACTATCTGAAAACAAAGAAAAGATCAATTTCCTGGATAGCCTGATCTCATTGAACAACGCCCGTTTTATGCGATATAAATCAGATCACGATGAACAACTGGGAGAAATGGACAGGCAATTGACATTCAGTACATTTGTTTCAAAACCAATGGTTCCGGATAAAAAGTCATATCCCGTAAGATGGGTCATACTCGTCATTTCTGTTTTTTCGGCGGCATTGTTCTGGTTCCTGGTGATGATCATAACTTCGAATATAAGGCGTACAAATCTTTGATCTTGCTTCATAAAACCGTATATACCTGGCTTGGTTTTTTTGCCATTGCTGTTTATCTGGCATTCATCGGGTATTGTATCCGGGAAGAGAAATTCTTTTATCTGGCTTTTCCTCTTATGGTTACCGCAGGTATTTTTGCATTCCTTAAAATGGATAAAACCCTGCTCCTGATCTATTTCCTGGCACCTCTTTCGGTTCCGCTGAGAACATTTTTTCCTCAGTTTGATCTGGATTTCTACATTACAACAGAACCGTTTTTAGCTTTTCTTACGATCCTGTTCATCATCAAAACTGGCATATTCAGACAAATCGATAAAAGGATTTTCCTGCATCCGGTATCCATAGCTGTTTTTTTTAGTTTATTTTGGATATTGGTCACATCTATAACCAGTACCATGCCGCTGGTATCGGTCAAATTTCTTGTTTCGCGGGTATGGTTCGTGGTTCCCTTTTATTTCATGGCAGTCATGTTATTCCAAAAAATCCAAAACATACGAACATTTATTTATCTGTATCTGGTCGGCCTGATCATTGTCATCGTTTACACTTTTAACAATCACATGGCCTATGGATTGAATGACCAGCAGGCAGCCAACTGGATGTGCTATCCATTTTACAATGATCATACTTCATACGGTGCTGCCATCGTAATGATGATATTTGGCTTAATGGCAACATATCAACTCAGATCTGCAAAAAAAACAGAAATGTTATTTATGGCCGCTGGCATGGCAATTTTGCTGATTGCATTGGTTTATTCCTACACCAGAGCAGCGTGGGTGAGTCTGGCAGGAGTAGCAGCTATATGGTTATTGATACGGATGAAAATTCCTTTTAAATGGATCGCATTCGGTGTCACAGTATCAATTATATCATTCATCCTGGTTTTCAATTCTGTTATGGACCAACTTGAAAGGAATCAGCAGGATGCTTCAGGTAATTTTTCTGAACACCTTACTTCAATTACCAACATAAGCACAGATGCATCCAATGTAGAAAGGCTGAACCGATGGAACAGCACTTTAAGGATGTTCAGTGAAAAGCCGGTTTTTGGCTGGGGGCCGGGTACATATATGTTCCAATATGCTCCTTTTCAATACGAAAGGGAGAAAACGATTATCAGCACCAATTTTGGCGACGGAGGCAACGCTCATAGTGAATACCTCGGACCACTTGCCGAATCGGGTGTTTTTGGATCACTTTACTTTCTGGTCATCGGAGTATTATCCTTCATCACGGGAATGAGGGTTTATAAAAGAGCAGCTTCCTATAAAATCCGCAATTTCGCACTGACCATTACCCTTGGTCTCTCAACCTATCTTCTGCATGCATTTTTGAACAATTTTTTGGATACAGATAAGATTTCCGCTTTGTTTTGGGGATTTATAGCCATCCTTGTTAGTATGGATATTTATGCTTTAAAAACTGACCCAAAAACACCTTTGGCCAATGAATAAATACTTGCATCAAATAACAAATTTTCGCAGTTCAGGTAACTATTCGGGATCTTCGTTTTATTACACCTGAATACTGATGATTCAAGATACAAAAAACGAATTGCAATTGATTTTTTGAAAATGGTATGATTTTAATCCGAAGTTTTTAATTCCCTGACTATCCAAATGATGTTTGGTGTTCATTTGGCAAAATGATTTTCCTTTCCTGATTTCAAGTCCATCGTTTCATTCAAAAACCTGTAACTCAGAAACAGAAATTAGCTTTTCAGGCTTATTTTTGATAAAAAATTTGATTTTAATCACAGATTATTTAAAAAGTAATACTATTAACGCTTCATTAACAAGCTATATACGACTCATTAACAACACTGGCCATAAATTTGCAGTCTATAAGGTAAATGAAAAATTATTGCATTTTTATAAAATTTATTAAACCTGATAAGAAATGAAAAAATTATTTTTGTCTGTTTTTGCAATTCTGGCCTTTTCTGCAGTTATGTTCGCACAGTCTGTCAACGGCCCTAAATTAACTTTAGCCAGCGCTACATTAGATTACGGAAAGGTTGAATTCAATGGTAATGGTTTGAGAAGTGCTTCTTTCACCAACACCGGAAATGAGCCACTTATCATCAAAAGCGCAAGAGGTAACTGCGGTTGCACAGTGCCTAAATGGCCAAAAGAGCCCATCGCTCCGGGAGAAACCAAAACTATTGAAGTTCAATACTCAACCAACAGGGTTGGCCCGATAAACAAACAAGTCACTTTGGTTACCAACGAAGCAGAAAATTCTACCCATGTGATCCGCTTATCCGGAGAAGTTCTTCCTGATCCAAATCAATCACAAGGTGTACCTGCCGGTCAAAAGACTTTGGTATCTCCAACCAACAAGTAATTTTTTGGAATTCATAAAATATAAAGCTCCACAGTGTGGGGCTTTTTTTTTACCTTTATGCCAAAATTTTATTATGCTGATTCTGTTGTCACCTGCTAAAAGGATGGATGAAAAACCTTTCCGGTCAGTTGATCACACAACACCGCGACTCCTTGCTCAAACGAATAAACTGATTAAGGTACTCAAAAATATGGACCCGCAAATGCTGAGCCAGCTCATGGATATCAATATGAATTTAGCAGCGCTCAATGTAACCCGTTTTCAACGATTTGGCAAAAAAAACATGGAAGATCAATTGGTTCAGGCATTGTTCGCATTCCAGGGCGATGTGTATAGAGGACTCCAGGCTCAAAATATCTCCAAACCTGCCCTTGACTTTGCCCAGGATCACCTCAGAATACTTTCCGGCCTGTATGGTCTGCTAAAACCATTGGATATGATCATGCCATACAGACTTGAGATGGGAACTTCATTAAAAACCGGACAATTTAAAAACCTTTACGACTTCTGGGGAGATAAGATCACCCGCCTGATCAATAAGGATCTTACTGAAATTCATTCAAAAACGCTGATCAACCTTGCATCTCAGGAATACTTTTCCGCTGTCATTCCTTCGAAAATCAAAGCTTCACTTTATAACCTGAGTTTCAAACAATATAAAGACGGTAAACTCTTGTTCATAACTATTTTTGGCAAGCAAGCACGCGGACTTATGACCAGATTCATTCTTGAAAATAAAATTTCCGACCCCAACGACCTGAAAGGATTTAATATGGAAAACTATCATTTTGAAGAAAGTCTGTCAGGACCGCAGGATTTCGTTTTTGTGAGATAATATCAGGCTTTGCATTATTTTATTAATTATTTCAATTAATTATCATGTATATCAGGATGCTTATCATGATTTTAGCCCTTTACCCTTTACTTATATCAGCACAGATAGAATTCAAACATGACAGATCACTTAACAACAACCTTTCGACCAGGTCAACTTTAAGCGTGGGTATTACTGATATAAACGGCGATTACAAAGATGATATCATTTTGCTGAATAACGGTCAGCAACTGATCACAGCTCAACAAAACGCAGAAGGACTCCCTTTCACCATCCATCAACATGGAATGATCCTGGAAAACCCTGCCTGGGCTTTGTCTGTGGGTGATTTGAATAATGATGGCATCGCCGAGATTTTTACCTGTGGCATCAGTACGTTCGGAAGGATCTTTACAAAAAATCAAAACGGACAATACGACTATACCCAGCAATTATTTAACCTTTCTTTTCCTCAGAATTCAAATATGGCCGACATCAATAATGATGGTTGGCTTGATCTTTTTGTCTGCGATGAAGTCGGGTACAGTGATATTTTTCTTAATAATCAGTCGGGACAGCTTTCATATAATGATTATATCGATTTTACCACTTCAGTTCCTTCTGACAATTCAGGGAATTATGGCAGCGAATGGGTGGATTTTGATGATGACCGCGATCTGGATCTATTCATCACCAAATGCAAACCTGTAGCCACATCCCCGGAGGATCCAAGAAGGATCAATGTCCTTTTTGTCAATGACGGGAATAACAAATTCTCCGAACAGGCAGAGATCTTCGGACTTAAAAACGGAGATCAGTCATGGACGGGAACTTTTGGAGATGTCGACAACGACGGTGACCTCGATTGCTTTGTGAGCAACCACGACAGTCCACACATATTGTACGAAAACAACAATGGTTTCTTTGAAAATAAAACCACAGACTGGATCACTGCTGAAGAATCAGTTGCTTATCAGGCTGTTATGAGAGATTTTGACAACAATGGCTACAATGATATATTTGTTTCAGGTTCAAGAAATCTTATGTGGTGGAATCTTGGTAACGATGTGTGGCAACTTGAAAACGAACCATTTGGCCCGCTTGCTGTTTTTTCATTCGCAACGGGAGATCTGAATGACGATGGTTTTCTGGATATTGTTGCCAGTTATGGGGTGTTGAACTCTCCCGGAAAATACAACGACAGGATTTGGTTGAACAAAGGCAATGACAACCACTATTTGAAGATCAGCCTGAAGGGAACTACCAGCAATTCAAAGGGTATCGGTGCGAAAGTAAAGCTCTTCAGTGCGATCGGTATCCAGGTTCAGGATGCACGGATAGGTGAAAGCTATGGAACAACCAATTCATCCAATCTGCACTTTGGCACAGGTTTAGTGAGTATGATTGATTCCATACATATTTACTGGCCTTCAGGCACGATCGACAAATATTATGAAGTCGCTGTGGATCAGCATCTACTGGCCCATGAAGGATTTTGCCTGAAACCATTTTTCAACATCCTTCCTGAAGGAAAAACAGTACTTTGTGATGACCAGGAAGTTTTACTCGAAATACCTTTCAATCTTAATAACATACAGTGGAGTACAGGCGCAAATACGCAATCTGTTTCCATTGCTGAAGACAATCAGATCAGTGTAGGCGGTCATGAAGCTGACGGTTGTTTCAGGGCATCCAACATAAAATCAGTACTTTACACACCTGATCAAACGCCGGACGTATATTTTGTCGAGGGTTCAGAGGTCAATTGTCCGGGAGAAACAGTGAAGATCATGGCCAGTCCTGCAACTGATTATTTGTGGAACACAGGAGAAACTACGCAGTCCATCTCGGTTACAGAAAGCGGGGTATATACCTTGAAGATCAACGGAGACTGCCAAGAGTTTACCAGCGCAGCCATTCACATTCTATTTACTGATCCGTTACCTCCGGTATTGGAAAACGACACCCTGATCATTTCCGAGGCTCAGGAATTGACCATAAGTGCAGAAGGAGCATCTGTATTTTGGTTCAGGGATGCATCAGGCGTAGAGCTGATCCATTCAGGAGGTGTTTTCAATGCAGGATACATAGCATCAGATACTACATTTTATGTCGCTGGCTTGTCTGAATTTTTTGGTCCTGAAAGGCAAACCGGCATGGTAAACCATCAGGGCACTCCTTACAGTGGAAATAACATCAATTCCGGGCTGATTTTCACTGTTTTCAAAGATATTATTCTGGAAAAAGTGAAGGTTTATACCCAACATAGTGGCTATAGGACGATTGAATTGAAACAAACGGACGTTACTTCAGGACTTACAAGTATCATCGGTTCCAGGAGGATATATATTGACCCCCAAACCAGCTATATAGATCTTGATTTTGAAATTTTACCCGGAAAAGATTATGTATTGACGACCAATGCAGATAGCAATATGGTACATCAGGGCATGCAAAGTCCAAGGCTTTTCAGATCCAATTCCGGGGCAAATTTTCCGTATATTCTGGAGAATGTTACAGAGATCACGACCACAGTGCATGGTCCGGCAAACTATTATTATTTTTATGACTGGAAAATTAAGGAAAAACAAGCTGAATGCCTGAGTGAACTGATCCCCGTACATATCTTACTGCAGACACACGTCAGGAACGATGCCGATGAATCCGTGTCAGATCTGACCATTTACCCCAATCCGGCAACGGGATATCTGTACTTCAAATGTCCGTCACAAAATACGCTTCATGGGTATAGTATTGAAATCCTCGATCCAATTGGCAAAACCATTCAATCAAAATCTGCAGTAGGCGGGGAAAAAATATTTATTGGCGATTTGACTGCCGGAATGTATTTTTTACGTGTTAGGGCTTCAACTGAAAATTGTTCTATTTTTACAAAAAAATTCATAGTCCAATAAAAAAAGCTCCTCGCGGAGCTTTTCAGGGTGGCTAATCGGATTCGAACCGACGACCTCCAGAACCACAATCTGGCGTTCTAACCGACTGAACTATAACCACCATGTTTAAATGGAATGCAAAGTTAATATTTTATCGTATTCCTACTTAATTTTAACAAAAAAAATTTCATTATGACTACAATCCACATTCGAAAATACGAAAAAAAAGACCTGCCTGCCATTCTCGATCTCATCAGGGAATTGGCATTTTTTGAAAAAGCACCAGAAAAAGTAACGAATACTGTGGCTTTGATGGAACAAGAAACTGAATACTTTGAATGTTTTGTGGCAGAAACACCCGATGGACAGATTGCAGGCATGGCCTTATATTATTTTGTATATTATACCTGGGTGGGCAAATCCCTCTATCTGGATGATATCGTTGTAAAAGAAAATTATCGCGGTCATGGGATCGGCAAAAGATTACTTGAGTCTGTGATCGATACGGGGAAAAATAATGCCTGTAAAAGGATCAGATGGCAGGTTTTGAACTGGAACGAGCCCGCTTTGGAATTCTACAAAAACTATGATTGCGAGTTCGATCATGAATGGGTGAATTGTGATATACTATTATGACCCTTAAAAAAAATGTTATATGAGGTGTTTCTGATGAATGTCAATTTGTTTACTATCACATCATTCATCACTAAAAAATCTTAAATAAATCATAATTTTCATTTTATAACAACCACATTCGACTTCAATTCATATATTTGTTTATTCATTATTATAAAAATTGGACAAGATGAAAAGATTTTCTTTGATTTTAGTATTGACCGCATTCATGTTTTCTGTTCAGAGTTTTGCAACCAATGCAGATCTTTTTGGATACGATCAAAACGAAGTAAGTGCAGCTCTTGCTGACCTGAATGAGCTGGAAGCGCTGGTTGGTCAGGATGAACAGATCACATATGCTGATTTGATTGAGGTTCAAAATCCTATTGCACTAAGTCTTAGTGCTGAAACCGGAATGATGGCAAATGGCGTTTCCATGCCTATTTTACCGGCATTCTGGTGGGGATGTTTATTGGGACCTGCCGGATTGATCATAGTTTATTTAGTGGAACAAGATCCCTCACAGACTAAAAGTGCATTCTGGGGTTGTTTCTGGAGCACCCTGATCTATGGAGGCGGTGCAATTTTTTACTGGACAGGATTGTAAGCAAGGTCTTTTTTTTGCTTTAATAAAAACAAAGGCAATATCAGGTTTAGATTGCCTTTGTTTTTAATTTGGTTGATCAGTTTGTTTATACCCGCCCGATTTCTATTCGACATTTCATGAATTTCGTAAATTTTCTGCTGT
This sequence comes from Saprospiraceae bacterium UBA2365, assembly GCA_002344345.1. GTDB lineage: Bacteria > Bacteroidota > Bacteroidia > Chitinophagales > Saprospiraceae > UBA2365. The sequence goes on along the minus strand of DDTL01000105.1, from coordinate 10,282 downwards.
GTAAAATAATTAATCCCCCTTTCAAAAAATCGGGAGAATTGTTTGGCATATCAAAAAAAAATGCAGTTATTTGGACATTGTTATTCAATAAAAGAATTAATGTATGAAAAAATTAACTTTACTTGTTGTTTTTCTGAGTGTTATTTTCTCAGCAAATTTATTTGCTTCTGACGCAGACCTTTTTTCTTACGATAAAGAAAAGGTAAACGCTATGGTGGCTGACTTGAATTCTCTTGAAGCTGTTGTTGCAGAAGATGCAAGTATTACGTATCAGGATCTGGTTGCAGTGGATCATCCTTTGATTTCAGGAATGGATGATGATGCTGCCAATATGATGAACGGAATAGCTAACATGCCGGTTTTACCTGCATTTTGGTGGGGATGTATTTTAGGTCCTGTTGGTATTTTACTTGTGTATGTGATCGAAGAAGACAAGGATCAAACTATGAGTGCACTTTGGGGTTGCGTAGCAAGTGCTGCAGGCTGGACAGTATTCTATATAGTTTATTATGTAGCAATACTTGGAATCTGGAGTACAGCTTACTAGAATCAGTTATTGAAGCTTTAATATGGTTTCCTGCTGGCGAATGGTTTTCTTGCCCGGTTGGAAACCATATTTTTATTTAAAGATGTTGTTTTTTTGGCTGCGCCAAAAACAAAACGGATGATATTGCGTCTTTAATGCAAAACAATTTTCGCTTCATCAAAACGTTTTTGATTTCAGCTGAAATAAATACACGAACATGAAATACAGATCATTAATAAAATCAGTTTGTTTCATCGTAATATTGTTGTTCTCCTTTTCGTCAGCATCCTCCCAGCATTATTTTCGAGTGAAAGCTGATTTTTCCTTCAAGGTCAAGGGCAATGAAACCAAAAGCCTGGTGATGGGTACCGTTTATTTTGACAAAAATGAGAAAAAAATCGTCTACAATGTCCGGTTTCCACACAAACAAACCTGGGTGATGCACGATACTTCCATGTATCTTTTTGAAAACAACAAACTCAAAGAAAGGAGTTTTATGCCTTCTCCTGTTGAAGCATCATTATTCAATCTGATCCTCAACAGTTCGATCAACAATTTTGGTCTTGAAAAAAGCCCGTATAAATTGCAAAAAGTGGAGAAAGATAAAGGCATGCTGATCGGCACCTGGACACCCCCAAAGGTCAAGGGAGACGAAAGTCTGGGCGACATTCTGATCGCAAATCAGGACGGAAAGCTGAAAGGCGTAGTTTTCAAGAACAAAAAAGGAAAAGTCGTCAGCAAGCAATTCTATGAAAACTATCAATTGATAAAAGGCCTGAATTTTCCTTCCCAACTGACCCACATAATTTTTCATGATGACGGAACGGAAAGTTATCAGATCACTAATTATAAAAATATACGGATCGATGAGAAAGGTGAAGACAATTGGTATCGTTATAAGCTTCATTAGTTTCGCTACCTTTCTTGGCGCACAGGACAGATCCTATCTGTCCAGCCTGGAAAACACCTTTACACCGCAAATGCATGAGCATCATTACAGTCATTATGTCAAGGATGCGAAGAATCCTCTGGATTTTATATTCGGTGCTTTGTACCTGAGTTATAAAACATTTATTTCCTCCCAGGATATGGAAAGCTGTGTTTTTCACCCGAGTTGTTCGACATACGCCATAGAATCCATACAAAAAAAAGGCTATATACTCGGCGTAATCAACGCCTTTGACAGGCTGACCAGATGCCATCCATTTGCAGGTCCAAACTATCCTTATGATGAAAAAAGTCAACGATTATATGATCCGGTGGATTAAATTCTTCTGTCTGATCCTGCTTCTTGATGTCTCTGGATCTTCCCAGGGATTATTCTCGTATGAGAACAGCCTGCAATTTGCAGATTATCTTTTTGAATCAGGACAATTCAGCCTTGCATCAGAAGAGTACGAACGAGTAGTTTTCCTCAACCCGCATGACAGCGCATCGATCGGTCGGTTATTGGAAAGTTACCGCATGCAGAATAGATCTGAACTGGGCCTGAAACGCGCAGGTCAACTGATCGGAGACCGGGATGATCTCCCTGTAAAACTATTCAGTCAGATCTATTACCTGGAAATGGAAAACAAGCGTTTTGAGGAGGCTGAGCAACTGGTCAAATTACAATCCAATCTTGACGACACTCAAAAAAACCTGGCTCACCTGGGTTTGGCTATTTCACAAAACAAATGGAATGATGCCAGATCGTACTATTTGAATCATCAGATGGCGGAAGAAAGCCCATATTATACAAGTCTGGGGAACATCATACAGGAATATTCTTCCAAAAGAAAAAAATCCCCTTTACTTGCAGCTACCCTGTCGACCATCATACCCGGAGCAGGTAAAGCCTATACAGGAAGATGGGCAGATGGTGCTATAGCATTGGTTTTTATCGGATCTAATGCCTGGCAGAGTTACCGTGGATTTGAAAAGGACGGGATCAAAAGTGTCAGAGGCTGGGTTTTTGGCGCCATAGGCTTTGGATTTTGGGTTGGGAACATCTATGGATCTTACCAAACAGCCAGACAACACAATCAATCAGTTATGCAAAAATATCATGACAAGGCTTCGGATATTATATATTACGCTTTTTAGTCTTTTCGCCCTATGGGCAAACGGACAATCGGTTGATTCGTTGATTGCCTATGCGGATGAACAATTTACAGCAGGACAATTTAATCTGGCAGCTAAAGAATACCAGCGGGCATTGTTTTTCGGTCCTTCAGAATCTGTGGGTGCGCTGACAGTTAAAACCGGTGATTGTTTTCTTGAACAGAAAATGTTCAGTGAAGCAGAAAAATACTATCATTTTGCTTCCAACATCATTCAGGATGACAGTCTCAGGTTTGAAGCATTGTCCAAAAAATCAGTTTGCCTGATCCATCAGCATTCGTATCAACAGGCGATATTGGATCTGTTTAATGTCAACACGGAGTTTTCTGCCCGGGCGACCAACCAGAAAGAGTTCTTACTGGGTACCTGTTTTTTTGGAATGGGTGATTTTAAAGAAGCTGAAACACATTTTCATTTGGCTTTGGAAGAAGGTGAGATTGCCAAAAAAGAAACCATCAAGACACTTCTTCAGAGCAAAAAGCTTATGAAACCAGATCCCCAAACGGCATACTGGATGAGTATAATAATCCCGGGGTCGGGACAGATCTATTCAGGAGATTTCAAAAGTGGGATCAACTCAGCCGCGCTGTATTTCGGTTTTATGGCTTTATTGCTGAATATGACCTTTACCTCAGGGTGGGTGGATGCGATATTTACCGTGGCACCCTGGTGGCAACGATATTACACTGGTGGCTATACAAATGCAAAAAAAATTGCATTTGCCAAAAGAGAAGCTAACAGGGCAAATATTTATCGTCAAATCTTCCATTTAATCAACGAAAGATAATCTCTGAAAAAAAAAACGATGAAAACATAACATTGAGCAACTTAAATCTGTTTAATTGTTGACTCAGGATATTAATAAGCCTTATATTTGCAGCGTCAGATGAAAAATCATATCCTCTTTTTGACTTTCCTGGTGTATTTTAACCAGGCTTTTGGTCAGGTGATGGAAATACCTGTCATAAATCCATCCTTTGAAGGTATACCTGCAGCCGGCCAAAAGGAAACTTTGTTTTCACTGAAAGGTTGGTACGATATTGCACCGTATTATTTTAAAAGAGAGACACCACCCGATGTTCAAAATGGTGCCAACGAGTTTTTTGAGGTCAAGACTCTGCCGCAGCAAGGTTCCAGTTATCTGGGTATGGTGGTAAGACAAAACGAAACCTGGGAAATGGTTTCACAGAAGCTCTCCAGTCCGCTCGAAAGAAATGCATGTTATGAGTTCAGCATTCACCTTGCACGGTCAGAAGCGTACTTTAGTGGTTTGAGAGAAGTCATAGATACCACGAAAAAATTCAATTTCAACAAGCCCGTAGTATTAAGAATCTGGGGTGGAAACGGTTTGAGTGATAAAAAGGAATTGTTGGCTGAATCACCTGTAGTGGAGCATGCCAGTTGGAAAAACTACAGATTCACTTTTAAGCCAAAACAAAAACTTGATTACCTCATATTGGAAGCATTTTATAAAACACCTGTACTTTTACCCTACAACGGGAATATACTTCTCGATAATGCGAGCAGTATAATTCGTGTAAATTGCCCCAAAACTGCAGATTTTGCTGTAAATATATTGCCTCCTGTCGTTTCCACACCGGCTGAGACTATCAAACAGTCGGCGAACCCTGCGAAAACCCCAAGGCGATCAGATCTTAAACCGGATCAGAAAAAACGAACAGATGTTGCCCAGGACAATGCTGCAAAAAAACAGACGAAAAAGATCCTGACCGAACTTGACAGCAAAACGCTGAAAGAAGGACAGGTGATCAGGATCGAAAAACTGTTTTTCGAAGCTGACAGCTGCAATTTTACTCCGAGTTCACTCCATGTTCTAAATGAGATATACCAATTCCTACATACTAATCCCAAAATAACCATTGAAATTGGCGGACATACCAATGGAGTGCCTGACAAAACGTATTGTGACGAGTTGTCACTCCAGAGAGCCAAATCAGTTGCTGAATACCTGTACCAAAAAGGAATACCCAAAAACAGGATTGTTTATAAGGGATATGGCAAAGATAAACCAATTGCCACCAATAAAACCAAAGAAGGCCGAGACAAAAATCAGCGGGTGGAAATCAAAATACTTCGGATAAAATAGATATTCTGTCTGAAAAACAGGTTTCAACCACATTATACGATCTGATCAATGGCCTTTAGTTTTTCCATGTTTTCAGCCAATTGTAAAGCTTCGATGATCTCATCCAGATCTCCTTCGACAATTTTGTTCAGACTGTATAAGGTTAGGTTGATCCTGTGATCTGTGACCCTGTTTTGAGGGTAATTATAGGTTCTGATCTTATCCGACCGGTCGCCTGTACCCACAAGGGATCTTCGGGCTGCTTTCTGAGACAGTTGTTCCTTCTCCCTGATACTATCCTTGATTTTCATGTATAAGCGTTGAATTGCAATTTCCCGGTTTTTATGCTGAGACCTGGAATCAGTACTTTCTGCGACGATCCCGGTTGGAATATGGGTAAAACGAACACCAGATTCGGTTTTGTTAACGTGCTGTCCACCTGCACCACTGGAACGGAAAGTGTCTACCCTCAGGTCATCCTTTCTGATGTCAATGTCCTGTTCTTCAAATTTCGGCATGACCACAACTGTAGATGCAGAAGTGTGTACCCTGCCCTGCGATTCCGTTTTAGGAACACGTTGTACCCGGTGAGCGCCTGATTCGAATTTTAATTTGCCATAAACTTTCTCTCCCGATACTTCCAGCACTATCTTATTGTAACCGCCCACAGTTCCCGGATTCTCGTACAATATTTCATAAGTCCAACCCTGAACTTCAAAATACTTGGTATACATTTTAAGCAGGTCACCCACAAAAATACTGGCTTCATCACCACCGGTACCGGACCTCAACTCAAAAATCACATCTTTCTCATCTTCTTCATCTACAGGGATCAACATAAACTTGAGCTTTTCTTCCAATCTCGATTTTTCTGTTGTACAAAACTCGAGTTCTTCTTTGGCCATTTCAGCCATTTCCGGATCACCCAGAAGCTCTCTGGCATGGTCAGTGTTACGGACAATTTGTTCGTACTCATCAAAAACATCCACCAGCTCCTTCATTTCCTTGTATTCCCGGTTGAGCTTCTTATACTTGTCCAGATCCCCTACGATCTCAGGATTGGAAAGCTGTTCCTCCAAAAATCGGAATTTTTCTCTTAAAGCAGATGCTTTATCCAGCATATTATTAAATTTAGAGAGCAAATGTAAAGAATGTTATGATCAGTGCCAAAATAAGATGCACAATTGAACATTGTGTGTGGTTCTCCAAACCAGATGCCGATTCAATACTACCGGTAAAAAAAATTAATTCCTGAAATTAATGATGTATCCTAAACGTTTTGACCCTTGATATTAAGCATCTACTAAAAGTATAAAATACTAAAAGACTAAAAGACTATACAGCTAAATAATTACAAAAAATCAGAGAAAATGACTGTTCAGTATTTGTATCATTTGCATTCAAAAGCCTATTTTTGAGGTCATTTTGAACAAAAAGTATTGGATTTGGTTTCAGTATGTAAACTTTAGTATTATGTCAGAAATACAAGAAACGCAACAGGTAAAATCCTCCATATTAATTTATACAGAACAAACACCTAATCAGGAAGTTCTAAAATTTGTAACCAACAGGAAGTTATATAATGGTTCAGCCGATTTTCTGGAATTGGAAAAAGCTTTGGAATGGTCTCCATTCGCAGCTGACCTGTTCCAATTACCTTATGTGAAATCCGTTCACATCAATAATAATTACATCAGTATAGGAAAAGAGTTTTCGTATTCCTGGCGCGATATTATGTTGCCCATTAAAGAATTTATCAAAGGATATATTTCTTCTGGTGCAGAAGTGGTCCGTGATGGATATGCTGAAATGATCGAAAAAGAAAGGGCTGAAAGGAGGGCAAGCGGTGATGAAACCGAAATTATTTCGAGGATCATCCAGATCATCGACGAATATATCAAGCCCGGTATTGAAATGGACGGGGGAAATATAGAATTCATTTCTTACGATGAAGGAATTGTAACCGTTTCCCTTCAGGGTGCCTGCAGAACCTGTTCTTCTGCAACGTATACTTTACAGGCCGGGGTTCAAAGGATCCTGTCCAGCATGGTTCCAGAAGTAAAGGAAGTGATACAGGATTTCGGTTGATAAATATGAGTTTTTTTGCATTTTCTCCGTTTTTTGCAAAAAACATTAAAAAAAACCCGTTTTTTATAACAAACTGAATAGTAAAATTATATTTTTGCCTCCTCTAATTTTAAAACAATTGAATTATGTCAACAGTAGCAGAAAGAGTTAAAAGAATTATCGTTGATAAACTGGGTGTCGATGAATCAGAAGTAACGAATGAAGCGAGCTTCACCAATGACCTCGGTGCTGATTCACTGGATACAGTAGAATTGATCATGGAATTCGAAAGAGAATTTGATTTATCCATTCCTGATGAAAAAGCAGAAAGCATTCAGACTGTTGGAATGGCTATCCAATTTATCGAGGCAGAACTGGCTTAAAATCAACGTACAAACTTTTGGTCATTCACCAATTGATTGTAAAAGTACTAGATCCACAGGTGAATTTCACTTGTGGATTTTTTTTATGGTAAAATAATTAATTTTACACAAAAATGCTTTCCTGCCTGGCTCGAAACCATGCCTGTATTATATTATTAAATATCCTTTTAATCAAAAAACGAAATCATTGCATCTATATGAATAAGAACATTTTACGTCTCAACGGACACATGCCAGAAATCGGATCAGATTGCTTTATCGCGGAATCAGCCATTATCATTGGTGAAGTCCGTATCGGTGACCGTTGTTCAGTGTGGTACAATGCCGTTATCCGTGGAGATGTGGGCGCGATCAAAATAGGAAATGAATGTAATATCCAGGATGGCGCGATCCTCCATGCAACACTCGAAGTCTCAGAAACCATACTCGGAGACCGGGTCAGTATCGGACATAATGCGATCATCCATGGTGCCATCATTGAACCTGATGTGCTCGTTGGTATGGGTGCTATTGTCATGGATAATACAACCATAGAAAGCAACACGATCATAGCCGCAGGCTCCATCGTGTTGGCCAACCAACATCTGGAAGGCGGCTACATCTATGCAGGTAATCCTGCAAAAAAAGTGAAAAAAATAGACGAAAGCGGTGCCGGTCTGTATATCAAACTTACGCCTCAGGCTTACCAGGAATATTCCAAATGGTATATCAAGGAGGGTTATGGTCAGGATCTGTCTTGAACTACCATTTTCTGCAAAAACCAAAAAGTTCATAAAGATGCTGAAAACAGCATATATTTTCTTTCTCAGCTTGATGGTATTGAGTCATTCAATTGCCCAGATTCCCGGCTGTACAGATCCGCTGGCTATTAATTACAGCATCATAGCTAACCAGAACGATGGCAGTTGTCTTTACCCTCCTACAAGTATCAAACCGATCATCAGCTGGCCTTTGCCCGGCGAATTGAATGAAACCTCAGGGCTGATTTTGTGGAACCATTCAATTTGGACCCACAACGATGATACAGATATACGCTTGTACAAGATGTCATTGAACGATTTTTCAGCTTTTGATGCCTTTGAATTAACCGGGGCAAGCAATACGGACTGGGAGGAAATCGCACAGGATGAACTATTTATTTATATCGGTGACTTCGGAAATAATGGTACCGGACTCAGGACTGACCTGAACATCCTGAGGATTGAGAAAGCATCGCTGTCCAATCAGCAACCTGCCATTGATACCATCCTTTTCTCTTATGAAAGTCAGACTTTCAAAAAGAATAAAAAATCAAACCAGACGGATTTTGATTGCGAAGCATTCATTGTGTCCAAGGATAGTATTTACCTGTTTACAAAGGAATGGCTCAGTGAAAAAACCAGTGTATACAGGCTTCCCAAAACCCCGGGAAATCATATTGCCAGGTTTCTGGATAGTTATGATGTCAATGGGCTGATCACCGGTGCAACCAGCCTCGAAAACAAAAACCTGACCATTTTGACCGGCTATTCAGCATTGCTTCAGCCGTTTTTATTGCTTTTATATGATTATGATGGAAGCGATTTTTTTGGTGGCCATAAAAGAAAAGTAACGTTGGACTTACCTTTTCATCAGGTTGAAGGTATCGCATCAGAAGATGGATTAAATGTATATTTATCAAACGAGCGGTTTGCGCAGTCATTTTTCACGATTGACCAAAAGGTCCATTACATCGATGCAAGTGAGTATTTGGGGGATTATCTGGCAAATTTGACCAGGCTGGAAAATCCTGCTGATATTTCAGCATTGAAGGTCTACCCCAATCCATTCACCGATAAGTTCCAAATCGAAGTAGATCCGAATACTCATGTGCGTTTTGAAATGATCAACTCAATCGGTTCATTGGTGTTAAAAGGACAATTCTACGGCAATACGAAAATTGATACGGATCATCTTCAACCAGGACTTTATGTGTTGAAATTAAATTCAGGGCAAAATTTGGTCTTCCGTAAAATTTTAAAATCGTTTTAAAAATTTCCGGAAATCATAAGCTTTTGAACCGATGACTTATATGGCAAAATGGTTTACAAATAGTTTAAAATAAGTTGCCTGAACATACGTTACAAAAACCCCATAGTGAAGGTACGTCATTATTATTCTGGCTAAATGTCTAAATAAGTAAGGAAAAAAACATTGTTAATCAAAGTTTTAGTTCAAATAGGGAAACCATGGAAATAACAATTAAGTGGATCGGAGGAGCAAGCATTATTCTGTTAACAAACGATTTAAAAATTGCAATGGATCCGGTTTTATGCCCGAAAGGAACCGTTCAGGACTATTTCTGGTTCAAATCTGAAAGGATTGAACCACCGGTTTTTACGGATCAGGATTTCGAACAAATTGACCTTTGGCTGATCACTCATGATCATGAAGATCACCTGGATCAAATGGGATTATCGAAAATGGATGATTCATCTAAATGTATTTGCAATCAGAATGCATACCATAAATTGCGGAAAAACCGAAAAAAAGATGTGACCGTTTTAGACTGGGATCAGCAACAGGTGATTTTTTTGAAAGATTATAAAATAGAAATAACTGCCATTCCTGCCATCCACGGGATCAATCCGCTTAGCGCACTGCTTGCCGGGAAAGTAAACGGATATTATTTGACCATTTCAAAAAACGATCAAAAAATAAGCATTTATTGTACAGGAGATACAGTTTACAAAAACAGCATTATCAGATCGCTGAAAAATAAAGAAATAGATTTGATGATCCCGAATATGGGCGCAGCTAAACAGGGCAGTTGGATCATGACTTTAACATTAGATGCAGGTATGTTGGCAAAGATGATCCGGGAACTGCAACCCAAAGTGGTCATTCCGGTTCATTTCGGAACTTTTGAACATTACAAAGAACCGGTGAGTAAAATAAAAGCGTTAAATGATGAACGGATCAAATTGGTTGAAGTTGGAAGTAAACTCACTTTAAACCTTTAAAATGAAAGTCATACTATTAAGCCCTAATTCTTAATTTTTTTACGGAATATCAAAAAAAGCTCAATAATGCTTGGTTATTGAGTTTTTTTGTCGTTACTTTGTATTACGTAATTACGGATTATATGAATCACGAATA
>DDTL01000142.1 GCA_002344345.1 Saprospiraceae bacterium UBA2365 | reverse complement strand
CAGTTTTGGAAATAAGCTAATCAGGGTCACTCAAATCTATATCACCTAGTCTACCAGCATTATTTTAAGGAATTCATTAATATTCAACTTCAAAAATATAACAAAATCTTTTGAAAATCAAAGCCTAATTGCAAGAATTCCTGTATTTTTCATTCTATTATTTAAAGTTAGAAAAGACTTAAGGATTGGAAAAGGAATAAGTTATTAGCCCGCTAATCAAATACCAGGTGTATAATCCTCTCAAATTGAAAAATTTGATAAATCTGAATTAAATACGTATGAAAATTCACTTTCCTTATATGATTTATTTCTTTATTGCGGAAAATGCCAACAAAAGCCGGAGATTGATTCCAAAACCCTACATTTGCACAAAATTGATCCAATGTTTCAATCACATACCGGGGAGATCGTTGCTTTGGGAACTGCCATGTGCTGGACAGTCAGCGCTTTATCGTTTCAACAGGCAACAGGAAGGGCGGGTTCGCTGCCGGTCAACATCCTCCGTATGTTCATCGCCCTGGCCATATATCTGGTGGTTTCGAGGATCATCAATGGCTATTTTCTTCCTTTGGATGCTCCGCGACATGTATGGTTATGGATGAGTCTGTCAGGTTTGGTGGGCTTTATTTTTGGCGATTTTTTCCTGTTCAAATCCTACGAATATGTCAGTGCACGGATTTCCATGCTGATCATGTCGCTCAGTCCTCCGATCGCGGCTTTTTTCAGTTGGATGATGCTCAGTGAGACCATGTCCGGACAGGCCCTGCTCGCCATGATAGTTACCCTGACAGGCATCATCATGGTTGTCGTGGACAAAAGAGATCACGACCCTGCTGCCGGAAGCAACCGCAGAATGAAAATCAAGTATTCCCCAAAAGGGATCTTTTATGCGTTCCTCGGGGCCATCGGACAGGGAGGTGGCCTGGTCATCAGCAAATATGGCATGTCGGGTTATCCGGTATTCGGCGCGACCCAGATCAGGATCATCGCTGCCAGCATAGCTTTTGGCATATTTATTTTGTTTGCAGGCAAACTCATCATGTTCAAAAAAGCATTTTCCAGCAGGAAAACCCTGTTTTTTATCCTGATGGGTTCCACTTTCGGGCCATTTATAGGGGTCTATCTTTCACTGCTGTCGGTCAAATTTACCAGTGTTGGCATTGCCTCAACCATCATGGCCATTGTTCCGGTGCTGATCATTCCGCCAGCCATCCTATTGCTAAAGGAGAAAGTCAGTTGGATGGAAGTTGCGGGTTCCATCGTGGCCGTTTTAGGCGTAGGGATATTTTTTATGTAAAACAAATTTACAATTGGCGAAGATCATTTCATTCATCGTCGTGATCCGACTGCTATTAAAAATCACGATTATTGAATCAATAATTCTATCAATAATTCACTTCCAAATTTACAGATCAACAAATGTTACCATTGCAGTCATTCCGGTCTTGATCAGGGATCCTTTCACTGTAAAGCCCGTTCAAAAACATTCACCTTTCGAACCTATCCTGATCCATGGCTCTTTTCACCCGGCTCTTTTTTCCTGACTCTTTTCACCCGGCTCCCGGCTCTTTTGACCTGGCTCTTTTGACCCGGCTCTTTTGACCTGGCTCTTTTTTCCTGGCTCTTTTTTCCTGGCCCTTTCACCCGGCTCCCGGCTCTTTAACCATCCAACCCCTATTCAAACAATACCTCGATCTTCTTTGACAGATCCGTATTATCGTAAAACCCGTTAAAATCCGCGCTTCCTGCACCTTTGGCATAAACCGGCACAGGCACCCCGGAGTGGGAATGTGTCGTCCATCCTATTCCGGCTTTTTCCGACAGGATCACATTCATCGTGTGGATGATCGCAGGCAACCTGTCTTTAACCGCAAATTTTGCAGCGTTTTTATTGGAATTGAAGAGCTTCATGGCTTCTCTCCGATCCGGGTATTTTTCAGGAAAATTGATGTATTCACAGGCTCTTTGCAAACGCAAGCTGTCATAACCATTGAATTCGATGCCTCCTTCCATGCCAACATGATAGTATTTTTCAACTAATGACATCGCATGTTCCATATCGACCTCTTTTCCTTCAAATTCCTGAGTGATCACTTTTTCAAAAGCAACGTTGGACATCGGCTGTTGATGAAGTAGTTTTAAATTAGCTGCATAACCTGTCAATGTTGATCCCAAAGCCATTCCTCCGGTTTCATGGTCTGCAGACACGATGATCAGGGTTTCCTTCGGATGTTTTTTATAAAAATCAAGGGCTTCGCGAATGGCTTTCTCAAATTCGATGGTTTCATAAACTGTAGACGCAGGGTCATTGGCATGCGAAGTCCAGTCGATCTTACCACCTTCCACCATCATAAAAAATCCTTTTTTATTGAACAAAGCTTCGATGCCTGTTTTGGTGAGCTGAGCCAGGGTAAACCGACCCGCTTCACGGTCAATGCCATAATATAATTCCTTAGCCGGGTCTAAAACACACACCTTTCCATTCATTCCCGGAATAAATCTCAGGCTATCCGGGCTGGTCACCAGTTTATATCCATAATTTTTCAGATTTTGAAAAGCATTGCCCCTTTCACTGATTGGTTCCAGAAATGTACCTCCGGCAAAATAATCGAACCCGGTGTTGGGTAACTGCATAGCGATATCGTTATATGAGTTACGACCTGCGGCTTTGGCATAAAATGCTGCCGGAGTGGCGTGATCAATGGAAACACTCGTCACAATGCCGATTTTATATCCTTTTCGTTTGGCATCAAAGGTAAAACTGTTCAAGGAATCCTTGCCATTGGGTGCAATACACAAAGAACCGTTGTTGGTTTTGAATCCGGTGGATAAAGCAGTTCCGGCTGCCGCTGAGTCTGTGACTTTAGAACTCGCTGAATGGGTTGTCTGAAATCCATTGTCATAAAATCTAAGAAATGACAGACTATCATTGTACTGTTCTTTGAAATATTCGTCTGTAATTTTTGCCTGTACCAAACCCATTCCGTCTCCGATGAAAAAGAAAATGTATTTTGGCTTCTGGGCGGAGAGCCGGAAAATTAATAAGAAGGAAATAAAGAGAAAAATGAGTTTTTTCATTTCAATGATTTATTACTTTAATAATTGCTAAATTTTAATCAAATAAGCGAGACACTCCAATAAAAAAATCAGATTCAAACCTGCCTGCTCCGAATATTAATGTAAAAAAACATTATGTATTTGAAAAAAACAAAAAATGTATTCTATTAAAATAAACTTAACAATTTATTCAGAAAGGTCAAACATCCTTAAAATCCATTATTTTTAAAATCAATGGTGGTTCAAGTCAATTCCGGCTGAAATCCAGCCGATTCATTTCACTCCAAACCGGAAGGTTGATCTTGTCAGGTAAACCTCACCCGGGCTCAATACCGGAGATTTGAATTCAGGCCTGTTGGGTGCATCGGGATATAACTGAGGCTCAAGGCAGAATGCTGTTCTGGGACCATACCTTACATCACTTCCTTTTGCCTGCCAGGAATGATTTAGCCAATTGGCGGTATACAATTGTAATCCGGGCTTATCCGTAAATAATTCCATCAGCCTGCCTGAGACCGGATCGTAAGCAGTGGCTGCAAGGCTGAACTGACCATCCGGATGATCCAGGGCAAAACAATGATCATAACCATTTCCTTGTTGGAGGTCAATATCATCGGCACCAATTTCCAGACCTATCCTCTTTGGAATACGAAAATCAAAAGGTGTTTGTTCTACATGCCTTAATTTTCCGGTTGGGATCATCCCCTCATCCGTTTCCAGAATATGGGTGGCAAATATTTCCAGTTCATGGTTAAAAATCAGTTGATCCGGTTTCCCGGTCAGATTAAAATAAGGATGATAGGTGATATTGATGACCGTTTTTTTGTCTGTAGTCGCTTCCGTCACCATTTCCAGTTCATTTTCGTCAGTCAGGCTGTAAGTCGTTTTAATCTCAAGATTGCCGGGATAGCCTTCCTCCATATCCCTGCTGTGATAATGTAATTCAATACAAGGATTTTCTGAATGAAACGGGATTTTAGCTTCCCACACCTTCCTGCCGAAACCGAGTTTTCCTCCATGCAAATGATTGGGTGGCAAATTAATCGGGAGTTGGTATTGAACTGCGTCCAAAACAAGTTTTCCTCCACCTATCCGGTTGGCAAATCGTCCGACGATCGCTCCAAAATATGCATCGTGCCTTAGGTAAGTGGCGAGATCGTCAAAACCAAGTACCACATCTCCCAAAACACCTTGTCTGTCAGGCACCCTGATCCCGGTGATGGAGCCACCATAAGGGATGATATCCACTTCCATGCCGTTTGCATTATGAAGGGTAAATTTTTCAATGATGCGTCCGTCCGGCATCGTCCCGAAATCATGCTTGCTGATTTTTTTTTGTAAATCCATTGGTTAAAATTTTAGTGTTTCCATTTTACCTACCGGCTAATTGCCACAATACAAAATTGCACAAAATATCCGAAAATTGCCACAAATTTTTTTATCAATAAATTATCTGTTTATAAATAATTATTCTGACGCTTAACTTCAAATTATATTTCAATAAAATATTATTCCGCCAATAAGCTATTCACATCAAATCGCCGCAATAAATAGCTCTTTCATTAAAATCAACATATTTGGCATCTGAAAACAAAATCAAAGCTTTTTGTTTTCGTTAAAATTTCATAGTTTTACACGCTAATTTATTATAAATTTCGATTATGAAATCGTTATGAAAAATATTGACGCTGTTGATACAAAACTCAATTTTTCATTAAAGATTCCATTTAGCATAAGAAAACAAAAATTAACAATCATATGACATTAATAGTAACAGGTGCAGGGCTTAAGATAGAAGATGTGCACGAAGTGGCCAGGAACGGCAGGAAAGTTCAACTTGATCCGGCAGCAGAAAAGCGGATTTTGGCATGCAGGGCGATGCTGGAAAAAAAGATCGTTGCCAGGGAGATCATGTACGGGGTGAATACGGGCATTGGCGAGTTCTCAGAAATGGTATTAACAGATGACCAGGTAAAGGATTTTCAAAAATACCTGATCTATAACCATGCTGCAGGCATCGGCGAACCGGCCCCGATCGATTATGTTCGGGGAGCTATGCTGGGTCGTATCAATGTCCATGCACACGGCAACAGCGGTTGCAGGCTGGAGATCACACAAACGCTTGTTGACATGCTGAATAAAGGGGTAACCCCTTTTGTTTGCCAGAAGGGTTCAGTCGGCGCCAGCGGTGACCTTGCTCCGATGTCTCAGATCGCATTGTTGATGCTGGGTGAAGGAAAGGCGTTTTATCAGGGTGAATTACTGGAAGGAAAAGAAGCTCTGAACAGAGCCGGTATTCCTATACCCGGACTGAAAGCCCGCGATGGTCTGGCCACCATCAACGGATCCAATGTATTGACTGCCATGAGCGCCTTGTTCCTGTATGATGCAGAAAGATTTTTAAAACAGGCTGAAATCGCTGCCGCGATGTCATTGGAAGCCTTGAAAGCCAATATGAAGCCATATATCGCCAAATTACACGAAGTTCGCGGATTCAAAGGCGCGGTCAGAAGCGCACAGGCTATCAATAAACTGGTTGCCGGCGGTGACCTTAAAGAACAAAAAGTCAAATGCAAAGTTCAGGATGCTTACTCCATGCGTTCCACACCACAGGTGATCGGAGCCGCTCATGATGCATTGGAATATGCACGGTCACAAGTGGAAATTGAACTGAACGGCGTCGGCGACAATCCGATTTTCTTCCCCGATGAAAATTTACAGTTGTCAGGAGCCAACTTCCAGGGAACACCCGTTGCCTTACCGATGGATATGGCAGGAGCTGCCATCACCATGGTTTGTGTGATGTCTGAAAGGCGGATGAACAGGCTGAACAATCCGGCATTGAGCGTCGGATTACCCGCATTTCTGACCAAAGGCGCCGGTATGTTTTCCGGTCTGATGCTCAGTCAGTACACAGCAGATATGCTGATCGTGGAACAGCGTATTCTGAGCGTTCCGGCTTCCATTCAGTCCATTCCTGCAGCGGCAGATCAGGAGGATTTTGTGAGTATGGGTATGAATACCGCCATCAAGAATTTCCAGATCCTTGACAATGCCTACGGTATTCTCGGTATTGAGTACATGGCTGCTGCCCAGGCGCTGGATTTCAGGGAATACCAATTCGGTCACGGTGTAACCAAAGCGAAGGAGGTGATCCGCAAATACGTGGATTTCCTTGACATAGACAGACCATTATACGATGATCATACCAAAATGAAGGCACTGGTCAAATCCAGAGAGATTTTGGAAGAAGTGGAAAAAGTGGTTGGTGATCTGGCGGAGTTTTAATGTTCAGATTTTCAAATGATTTGATGTTGAAAATCCAGACATTTAACGCCAGGGATCTGATGTTGAAATGATCTGATTTTCAGATGATCAGATGTTTGAATTGTTTGGATATTTGAATTGTTTGGATATTTCAGATGAAATATAATTGGGGATTATTTAAAAAAGTATGACATATTAAATTATGAGTCTGCTCCTAAAAGTCATTGCTCCCCAAGTCTCCACTGAAGTTTTCAGTCAGTACAGGCCTGAAAGGGAACTTTAAATTTGTTGGTTTTCAATTGTTTCCCTTTAGTCTTGTGCTGATCTTTGACGTCAGTAGGTTGGGGCAAAAAGCGATTGTAAACCAACAAATTGAACTTTTTGGAGCACGCTCAATTATTATTTCAATATCCTACCTTTTCGTTCCCGCAGATCTCGCAGATAAGCGCAGATATTAAATTGCTATAAAATAAACAGATCTGCGTTCGTCTGCAAAATCTGCTGGAAACACTTGTTAATTATATGGAAATGTCACCATTTCAAAATTGAAAATAATATCATTACAACATTTTACTATCGGATAATTATAGTATCAGATAATTAAATCCGTCCTTTCAACTAAAACAGACCAATCCTGTATGTCAGACCGAAGGAAAAATAATCTCCTTTACCAAATATTTTAGCTGAATAGTTAGTCGCATCTCCTGTTACCTGATAACTTATTACTCTTGTGATCAAATCCCTCCATCCTTTAAAGTATTCAAATCCTATACCTATCTTATGCCGTTTAAAGAACCTGTATTCACATTCCAATCCCACCAATCCAAGCAGGAAAACACTATTATCTCTTGAAACTATCACTTCTGTTGATTTATACTCCGGAACATCAACAAATCTAAAAGTCATATCAAAATAATCGATTGTTTCTATAGCCAGACTTGCACCGACCTGCGGTGAAAGGAAAAAATTTTTACCCAGGTCAATTTCGTATTTTACTTTGGCAGGTATTTGAAAAGTCTTTAAACTACCTGTATAACCAGATGAAACTCCATTTTTTACTAAATTATTTTGATATCCAATAAAATAGTCTTTTAATTTAAAATTTAACTCAAAAGCCAATTTGTTATACAAACTTATTCCCAACATAAATTTAAACTCAGGCTCCTGTGGCGCTATAAAAACACGATTTGAGGTTTTAATTAATGGGCCATTATCAATGTAGGTATATGGATCACAAGTCTGTTGAATCATACCCACACCAACAAAAAATCTGTTTTGTGCATAGTTGAGAAAGCTCAAAAAGATCATAAAAATGGTAATTCCGGTTTCTTTCATAGATAAGAATTTTAAGGATTGCTATCAAATTACATCTATATAATTGCAATTATATTTTCCTAAATTAGGACTAAACCAATGCTCTTCGGATAATTCTTTACACTAAAACGTGAATAAGTGATTGATATAGCTGCAAAATACCAAAAAATGAGAACAAAAAAGGAATTTGGAAAAAAAATTGAGAAACAGCTTTAACTGACCTATTTTGATTCTTTCTATCATGTTATGTTTGCATTTAATTGCCAGTTGCTTTAGCTAACTGGTACATTTGAAATATTGCACGGGTTTTACCAGAAAATTTTCAAGCATTTGCCAACTATCTGCCTTATTATTTCAACTCCATCCACCCCTTCAATAAGGTTACAATTAAACGGATTAAACAAAAATACATTAACCTTCAATAGCTTAGCATGAGAATAAAATTATCCTGTTATAAGCTGTTTTCGTGTACAAAAGCCGCCCAACGCGCTTACAATCTATAAATACCACTGGCATTTCTCCCGTTGGTAGAGATCTTTTCATTTAATTGTATTCCCCTGCTGCATTAAAGGAAACCTTTATAGTGTAAATCATTGTGTTACGGATCAATTCTTTCATTCCAACCAATTTTCCATACTTTCTCCTTTTTTTTCCAGATTATGATTAAGTTTGCTGTTAGAAATTGCTATTTGTTCAATAAACATGAAATTATGCTTAAGCCATTCTATTTAATGACTTTCCTTCTTTTCACCCATGTTTTTTTGTTTTCCCAAAAAATGTCTGTTGACCGGATAGAACCACCGTTTTGGTGGACGGAAATGCATGACCATGAACTTCAGCTCATGCTGTACGGTAAGGACCTGGGCAATGCTTCAGTCAATTGTGACAATCAGTTGATAAGGATAAAAAGCGTTGAAACCGTTGAAAACAAAAATTACCTTTTCGTCAACCTGGTACTGGAAGAAGGCATTCAGCCCGGAAAGTATTCCTTTACATTGACTAAAAACAAAAAGGAAATTCCTTTTGAATATGAACTCAAAAAAAGGGATGAAAATTCTGCACAAAGAAAAAGTTATGATGCTTCGGATGTGATTTACCTGTTGATGCCTGATCGTTTTGCCAATGGTGATGAAAACAATGATTCCACTCCTGATACAAAAGAAAAACACAACCGCGCGTACAAGGGAGGAAGACATGGTGGCGATATACAGGGCATGATCGATCGCTTACCTTATCTGGCAGAAATGGGCGTAACTGCGCTGTGGCCTACCCCGCTATTGCTGGATGACGAGGAAAAATACAGTTATCACGGTTATGCCGCCGCAGACTACTACAAAATAGATCCGAGGTATGGAACCAATGAATTATACAAAAAACTGGCAGATGAATGTCACAAACACGGGATCAAACTGATCAAGGATTATGTGACCAATCATTGTGGCATTTCGCATTGGTGGATGACTGACCTGCCGATGAAAGACTGGGTGCATCAATTTCCGTCTTTCACCCGGACCAATTACAGGATGAGCACATGGAATGATCCTTATACTTCCGATTTTGACCTCCAACTCAATAATCGGGGTTGGTTTGACCATACCATGCCTGATCTGGATCAAAGCAATCCTTATTTGTTGACATATCTCAAGCAGAATGCGATTTGGTGGATAGAATATGCAGGACTCGATGGCTTGCGGATCGACACTTATCCCTACAATGATAAATGGCACATCGCCCAATGGACCAAAGCTATCAGAGATGAATACCCCAATATCAACATCGTCGGGGAATGCTGGCAGCACAGACCATCAGAGATCGCTTACTGGCAAAGCGGAACGCCAAACTACGATGGTTACGATTCCTATTTGCCCAGCGTGATGGATTTTTGCCTGACAGACCAGTTATTTGAAGCATTCAATGAGGCAGATCAGGGTTGGGATAAAGGTGTGGCAAGGATTTACTATTCGCTGGTAACTGATTATGTATATGCCAATCCATACAATCTGATGGTGATGTTGGATAACCACGACATTACCCGTTACAGCGAATCTGTCAAAAACGATGTGGACAATTATAAGCTTGCTTTATCGTTTTTGCTGACCACGAGAGGCATTCCGCAGATCTATTACGGAACAGAGATCATGATGGAAGGTTCAAAATCTCAGGGAGACGGAGATATCCGGAGGGATTTTCCGGGAGGATGGAAAAATGATGCCCAAAATGCATTTGTCAGGGAAGGTCGTTCGCCAAAGGAAAATGAAGTATTCGATCATATCTCGACGCTCCTAAATTGGCGCAGGAACAATCCGGTCATCCATTTCGGCAAAATGATGCATTTCATCCCTGAAGACAATATATATGTGTATTTCAGATATGACGAACAGAAAAAGGTGATGGTGATCATCAATAACAATAAGGAAAGCAAAAAAATAAAAGCTGCACGTTTCAAAGAAATGATCGAAGGATATTCGCTTGGACATGATATACTGACAGGTAAAATGGTGGTATTGCAGCCGGAAATCGACATTGAAGGAAAAAAAGCGCTGATCCTTGAATTGAGTAAAGCACTTTGAGATTGTTGGAAACGATTTTTAATCCCAATGCTTTGATCTGAACCGGATATCTCTGGAACAATGCACTTACAGATTAAAAATCCCGATTTGTTTCAACATTATCAGGTTATCCCGTTTGGATACATTTCATAAAAGGTTCGATATACTATTTTTATTAAGTCAGAACGTACTCCTGGAAATTATGCACAAAAAGCATAATTTGATTTTTCAAATACTAATCGCTAAATATGAAAAAAAAACATTCTGATCTTTTGTTTTCATCCCTGGGAGCATCGATATTGTCCGCATTCAGCCTGTTGATATTTCTGACCATTCAATGGATCTTCAGGGGTACGGTTGATTGGATCCAATCTGGAATTTTTACATTGGCTACCTGGTTGATATTTTTCGGGGCCATTCTGATGTTTTTCAGGTTGTATTTCAAAGCAGTGGTCAACACATTTATCAGGTCGATGAATATGCTTGGACAAGGAACATCACAGATCAAACCTGTACATATTGGCAATAATATGTTTGAAAACATCAACAGGGAAGTCAAGGTATGGATTGATGAACATAAAAAAGAAATAGATAAATACAAAATACTTTCTGATTACAGAAAACAATTCGTTGGGGACATTGCACACGAATTGAAAACTCCTTTATTCAGCATACAGGGATATTTACACACGCTCAAAGAAGGTGCTCTGTATGATAAAGATCACAACATGGCCTTCATTGAAAAAGCCATCAAAAACTCAGAAAGGCTGGAGTCCATCATCAATGATCTGGATATGATATCCAAACTGGAAGCCGGTGAAATTCAGTTTTCACCGGAAAATTTCAATCTGAGAAAATTATTCAGAGACATTTTTGAAGAGCTGGAACTGGTGGCTTCCAAAAAAAATATCCGTATCAACCTGTACGTTGCATCAAAAAAATCAATGACCGTATTTGCCGACAAAAAGAAGATATATCAGGTGTGCATGAACCTGGTTTCCAACGCAATATATTACGGTCGTGAAGGTGGCTATGTAAATGTAAGCCTGAGCCATGAAAGCAATGAAATACATGTGCGTGTTGAAGACAACGGAATTGGAATTCCCGAAAAGCATTTGGTCCACCTTTTTGACCGCTTTTACCGGGTTGATTCCAGCCGGTCGCGCAATAAAGGAGGTTCAGGACTCGGGCTGTCCATAGTAAAACATATTTTAGCGGGAATGGGTAAACAAATCGATGTTACAAGCGAACAAGGCAAGGGTTCTGTATTTAGCTTTAAACTGGATGGCGCCCAATAATCCGCCAGGGATTATTACAGATGCTAAAAACTAAGATTGTTTCCCCATCAGATTGAATGAATAGCCTATCCCTTTGTGGGTTTTGATATTATCTGAACCAATTTTCTTTCTCAGATTACGAATGTGAACATCCATGGTCCGGTCACCCACCAAAATGGCCGTTCCCCATATATACATGTAAATCTCATCTCTGGAAAATATTTTATCCGGGCTGTTCACAAACAGCAATAAAAGATTATATTCAATCTTGGTGAGTTCAAGGCTGGTTTCCCCTTTCTTTACTTTTTTCTTATCCAGGTTGATCCTCAGGTCATTGATCTTGATTTTTCCGGAACCGGACAATGAAAGATGCTTTCGCCTGAGCAGAGACTTCATCTTAGCGATAAATACTGCAGGTTTGATCGGTTTTACAATAAAATCGTCTGCACCCAGTTCAAAACCGGAAATTTTGGTAATGTCATCGTTACGTGCGGAAAGAAAACAAATTATTGAATCATTGAGCTCATGGTTCTGGCGCATGATATTACAGGTTTCAATACCGTCCATTTCCGGCATCATCACATCCAGCACGATGATATCAGGGAGGATCACTTTTGCCAATTCGATGGCTTCTTTCCCGGATAAAGACCGATATACGACAAAGCCGGATTTTTCAAGATTGTAAGAAAGGAAATCAAGAATTTCCTCCTCATCGTCTACCAATAAAATCTTTATATTCTCCATATGCATATTCTTCCTGAATTGTTGGTTTGAATTCTGTTTAACAAAACGCTACAATCACCCCTACAAACCTAAAGCAAAGAAAAAGATAAAAACATGAAAGGTATGATAATCAATATTAATTAAATGTAAAAAATTAACATTATTCTTTAGCTTTTCTTTACTACGTATTCGCCAAAACTACCCATGGCACTCGTTAATTTCGTGTTAATATTAAAAAATGGTAATGGAATCGGGGAAAATATTTCAGGCTTTTATGTAAAAAATAAAGTGAAAGTTTTCAAATTATCATCAATGATTCTGCATAACACCTAAAAACTTATTTATGAAACTTAAGCTCAAGCTGATGTATATCAAACTGGTAAAACCCGTGGTGATGACTTTTATGGCGATCATTTCCATCGCCATTTTATTGTTGCTTTTCATCAATTCAAGCTCTACTGAATAGTTTATAAGGAAAAAATATGAGGCAATAATCTATTACCCCTAAAAATTCAAAACCACCCAAATTGTCGATGCACCGAATCAAGCAACAACCCGGCCAGATAAGGTTGTCATTTGCCTTTTACATCAAAATTCTGTTCCCTGAATTTTCTTCGCAAAATCCGAGATGATTTTCCAGGTGGTCGAATCCTCCATGTAAACTCCGTACAATCCCTGTTCCTCCTGTGGTGGATCTGCAGAATAAGGCATGCCATGTTTCCAGAAATGATCTGGTGTAGTTTTGTTCTCCAGGGTAAATGCACCCCAGAAATTATAACCTGCAATGCCATTGACCATTCCTGTTTTAAAAACTGTGGTATAATATACATCCCGGTTGTCCACGGTTGCTTCCGGACTAAAATCATTTCCATCCCTGTGCAAACCAAATTCTTCTAACACAAGAGGTTTGTTGATCTTTTTCATCACTTTTGAATGTGCATCCATATAGTCGATGGTTTTTTTCAAAGTTACCTGAGTAACCGAATTTTCGCTTTTCCCATCGTACCATTGCCAGGTTTTAGGCCAGATATGGATGGTCGCATAATCGATCTCATCGATTTTGTGAATGTTTTCAAACAAACCCATATCCTGTTCAGTTCCGTAATATCCTTCCACTCCGATGGTGACCAATTGGTTTTTTGCAAGGCTTTTGATCAGAATGGCTGACTTTTTTACCCATTCGATATAGGCTTCCACTGCTTCAGGCATCATAGGTCTGGGTTCATTGGCCAATTCCCAGGTCATGATCGCCGGATCGTCAAAATAGTATTTGTGATTGAAAGTGTTTTTTCTGCTGATGATGGTTTTTATCCATTTTTCATTGGCTTCCAGGCATGGTTTGCAACTGTAAAACTGTGAAATATATGTTCTGTATGCATCCCAATCCCAGGATTCGGTTTTCGACCATGGAGCAGTGCCTTTAGCCGCCCATTCCAGATATTTTCCAAATCCTCCGCTCCATTCCCAGTTGTTGTTGAGCACCATGATCAATCTCAGATTTCTTTTCCCTGCTTCCGCTACAAAAAAATCAAAGCTTTTTAAAATACTTTCATCAAAAATGCCCGGATTTTCCTGCACCGCCGGATGTATCCTAAAGGGATAACTGCCATCTCCTTCTCCGGCAATCATCACTCGCAGGTTGGTGATACCCTTTGAAACCAGAAAATCAAGTTCTTTCTGAAGGCGTTCCCTGCCATTGTTCAGGCTGTCCTGCCAGAGGTAGCCTCCGTACCAGTAATTGGTTCCCATGAAAATATATGGCTCCTCGTGCACATAAAACTGGTTTCCCCTTGTGGTTACAAATGAACTTTCTTTACAGGAAGGCAAAAATAAGATGACAAAAACCAAAGGAGAGATCAAAGTAACGATGCGTTTCATACCCAAAGAATTAAAATAATAGTCCAGACAATTGGCTGCAAGCCCCAAATGTACCTCAAATCAATACAATTTCAAAAAAATTTTACGCCAGCAGTTTTAAGCTTTCGTTAATTTGACATGAGGACTAAATGAAGGTCAAAAGTTTTACCTGGAGAAAAGTATGTGAGCGTGTAAGAAGAATAAAAACTGGGATCATTTCTTTGTCCAACTGTCTCAGAATTGAAGCCTGCAGGATCTTTCATGCAGTATACTGCCTGTTTTTTCAGAATAAACAATTGAATCTTTGTGAATGCCTGAGCTTCATTTTATGGCTTTCTCTCCTCGTTCAATCATATATTTAGGGCAACTGTGGTATTTCTAACAGACCGGATATCTGATTTCAGGCGACTGCATTGAAACCAAATATCCGGCAATGGTCATCTGTTAAAACTATAATGTTTTCAATTCTTCCGGAACTTCGCCTGTCAGTGTTTCGAGGAAAGCAACCATTTGATCTATTTCCTCTTCAGTCAGAGAACTATTCAACTGAATTTTTCCCATGATACGAACTGCTTCCCGAATATCTGTAACGCTTCCATCATGAAAATAAGGAAATGTTTTAGTTACATTGCGCATGGATGGTACTTTAAAGAAATTCTTTTCTGCCGCATTTTTTGACACTGCAGACTTCCCTTCATCGATTGTTTTGCTCCCGGTTTCTTTCCAGTAATCACCATAAACACCAAACTTCTGGAAAGTTCCGCCACCTAAAGCCGGTCCGCTATGGCAGGCGATGCAACCTTTATCAATAAAAAGTTGAAGTCCTTTCTTTTCTGTATCGTTCAATGCGCTGTCATCACCAGCCAGATAGTCGTCAAATCTGGAAGGTGTGATGAGTTTTCTTTCAAAAGCGGCAATGGCTTTGGTCAGATTGTCCCATGTGATCGGATTGTCTTTGGATTCGGGAAAAGCTTTGGTAAACATTTCTTTGTACTTTGGTACAGCAGATAACCTGTCTATCGCTTCCTTCTCGCCGGAAAGTCCCATCTCAACCGGATTGAGAACTGGTCCTCCAGCCTGAGCTTCCACATCCGGAGCACGGCCATCCCAAAATTGAGCTACATGAAGAGCTGCATTTAAAGTCGTCGGGGAATTCCTTCCACCGATCGTTCCTTTTTTGTCACCGGCAGAAAATTGGTTGTTATCCACCCCGTAAGTTGCGAGATTGTGGCAGGTATTGCAACTTTGTGTTTTGTTTTTTGACAAAATTGGATCAAAATACAATGCTTTGCCCAACAATACTTTCTCGGAAGTGATCGGATTGTTTGGATTTTCGGCAAATTTTGGCAATTCTCCAAAAAATGTTTTCGCCTTTGTTTGCAATTCAGTTAACACCGCTGGTTTTTGCTCAGCATCTTTGCTTTTGGGTTTACATCCTGCGATTAATCCCAAAAACAGGAAAAAGATCAGTAAATTTTTCATGATTTGACTGTTTAATATAATGATTGTTAAATGATAATAGATCAAAATTAAAATCAAACAAGAGAAAATATTAATTTCTTAATATCAAAAAATAATTATAAGTTTTATTTATAATCAATATAAATTCCACCTGATTCGATGAAAAAAACTTTTCATTACTGAAAAGATTTGCCCTTCCATACCTGCAACCGTTTGTTTAGTCAGATCAAAAAAACTGGGTCGGTTTTAGAATTATCATAAACTGCCGGGACCATAACTAACCTGGAGAATGATTTATTAAACCATATTTGATTTACAATTGTATATCCATCAGTAAGTATTCGATATACTGGTTGTTATTGTTTGGATATACAGAAATGTCAATATTTGCTTACTGTAAAAACAATGATTTATGTACTTGATCCTGACTAATTACTTGAAAAGCATTCGTTTTTATGGATAATATGCTATTTTTGAAGCAAGAATTTTTCTTTAGCCTATTGATTTTCATTAAATACACTCATGTGAAACAATTAATTCATAGCTCAATTATTATACTTGCGCTCTTCTTCAGCACTGATCTTTTCAGTCAATTAGGTTTTTATGCAGCCTATCAGCAAAGTGATTTCAAGACATGGAAAGAAATGGTCACCGATGAACTTGAACAGGGTGGAGATTTGCTGAAACACGGTTTCCAGGTTGGTGTCGATTACGGATTTGGGCTAAAAACAGTCCGTATCGATCTGTATCCCGGGATTTTCTTCCGGCTTTCCACCAGTGAACAATCATCTTCCTCTGCAACAAATAATATAAATTATTTTGAAAATTCGCTCAGCCAGTTGGGATTGGGCTTGCAGGCCAATATCTATCCTCTGGATCTGCTCAGCAGGCAATCCATGGAATGCCCAAGCTTTTACAGGGGAGCAGAAAAATTCACCAAAGGCTGGTTTATCGCTGCAAAACCGTCCATGATTTATTCTTCAAAATCAGGATACTTTTCAAATTATTTAATTGAATTTATTGGCAAGCCCGTTTCCAAAATCATAATAGACTTCACCCTCGGAACCGGTCTTGATATCGGCATCACCAAAAAAATATCTGTGACACCCTATGTCATGTATGGTTTCTCCGTGGGGGAAAGGTGGAATGGCTTATCAGAACGGTTTAATCAGCCATCCTACAATGACACGACACAGGCCAACCATTTTTTTGCAGGTATCCGTTTGGGTTATTGGTGGTAAAATCAGCTTATTCTTCCATTTTAAACCCTTTCTTTCTGGCATATTCCATGAAAAAAGAGATCGATTGCGGATTTCTCATGGAATCGATATTCAGGGATTTGTCCAATGGCAGCCCGAGCAGGATCTTTTTGACCGGTGTTTCCATTTTTTTCCCTGAAAACGTATAAGGCAAATCGTCCACCCAGATGATCTCGTCCGGCACATGACGCGGTGAATATTCACTTCTTAAATTGGATATGATCTGACTTTTGATTTCATCCGAAGCCTGGATCCCGGGTTTAAGCTGAACAAACAGCGGCATAAAATGGTGACCTGCATCCAGTTCGAGGTTGATCACCAATGCATCCTGCACTTCATTGACTTTGTCCACTGCTCTGTAAATCTCGCTGGTCCCGATCCGTATGCCGTGCCGGTTGAGGGTAGCATCGGACCGTCCATAGATCACCAATCCATAGGTATCCGGATTGATTTTAATAAAATCTCCATGACGCCATTTGCCGGGAAAATGTTCAAAGTAACTCGAAGAATACTTCTTATTGTCCGGGTCATTCCAGAAAAAGACCGGCATGGATGGCATGGGCTTATCGATGACCATTTCACCCAACTGGTCCCAGACTTCCTTTCCTTCATCATCGTAAGCGAACAGGCTGCATCCGAGTGCGCGACATTGAATTTCACCCAAATGCACCGGCCAGTAAGGATTTCCTCCTATAAAAGCGGTGCAAACATCTGTTCCACCTGCCATGGAAGCCAGCCAGACATCTTTTTTGACATTTTTATAGACCCAGTCAAATGCTTCAGCCGGTAAGGGAGAACCTGTTGAACGGATCGCCCGCAGTGTTGACAGGTCAAAATCATTTTGAGGATGCAAATCCTTTTTCATGCAAGCCACCAGATAAGGTGCACTCGTTCCAAACTGGCTGATCCCTACCCTTTCTGTCAATGACCATAACACGTTCATATCCGGCCAGGATGGACTACCATCATATATGACCATAGTTGCTCCAAACAGCAAAGGTCCATGAAGGAAATTCCACATCATCCACCCGGTTGTGGTGAACCAAAAATACTTCTCCCTTGGTTTCACATCGTTTTGAAGTCCAAGATATTTGATCATTTCCATCAATATCCCGCCATGAGAATGGACGATAGCCTTCGGCAAACCGGTTGTGCCCGATGAATACAATATCCAGATCGGATGTTCAAAAAGTACCTGCTCAAACTCCAACACTGCATCTGTGTCGTTTAAACAATCCAGCATATTGGTGTATTCCGCAGGAACATCTGTTTCGCCGTTGGCTGACAAATATGGCAACATGATGACTTCCTCAAGGCTGTCCAATTTGCCCGCAATTTCAGCGACGACCGACTTTTTATCAAATGCTTTTCCATTGTATGTATAGCCATCCACAGCGATCAGAACTTTTGGCCTGATCTGTCCGAACCGGTCTACCACGCTGTCAACTCCAAAATCAGGTGAAGCAGACGACCAGATGGCTCCAATTGAATTCACTGCCAGCAAGGCGATGGTGGCTTCCGGGATCGCAGGCAGAAAGCCCACTACCCTGTCGCCTTTTTGAACTCCCTTTGTGGTCAGGTATGACCTGAAGGACGCTACTTTTTCCCTCAGTTCCTTCCAGGTGATCTCCTGATGAGCTCCACGTTCATTTTCAAAAATGATGGCGATGTCTGCATCTCTGTTATGTCGAAAAATATGTTCGGCAAAATTCAGCTGAGCTCCTTCAAACCATTTAGCTCTGGGCATTTCCAACGAACTTAGTACCGTTTGATAGGCAGTTGATGAAATAATGTCAAAATATTTCCACAGGCTCTCCCAAAAATCAGCCGGTTCTGTTACTGACCAGGACCATAATTCGTGATAATTGCTGAATGACAGACCATAATGCTTTCTCAGCCAATGTTCATAGTGCCTGAGATTCGAGTTTAAAATCTGATGCTCATCAGGTTGCCACAGTTGCTTAACTTCCACTTTCTTTCAATTTTGTTAAATATATCCAAAGATAAAATGTGTATTGAAAAAACAAACTTATCAATAATTTTTTATTAAAAGATTTTTCTGTTCCAACATGAATTGAGAAAAAGGAGTCCAGGCATTAAAATTATCTTCAAAAAATACATTGACAACAAAATATCTTTAAAACATTCCTTCCGGGAAAATTACAATGAAAAAAGATTAATATTTATTTTGTAAAAAGAAAACATACTTCGTATATTTGCACTCGCTTTAATGAAAGCAAACAAAAAATTGTTATTGCGAAAGTAGCTCAGCTGGTAGAGCACGACCTTGCCAAGGNNGGGTCGCGGGTTCGAATCCCGTCTTTCGCTCTTCGAGTTTGTGTGAATAAAAATTTATACAAACTCTTTTTTTTTATTGAACTCAATACTGGAATTGAACGCAGTCAAGGTCGGACTGCAGATTCTGCCGAATCAGTTCGATCCCAAGGAACCTTAAGAAGTTTTAGGCTGCCCGGATGGTGGAATTGGTAGACNNGACACGCAGGACTTAAAATCCTGTAGAGAGAAATCTCTGTGTGGGTTCAAGTCCCACTTCGGGTACAACTTAAAAAACTAAACCCCTGTAAATTAAATATTTGCGGGGGTTTGTTATTTAATGAATTTAGCAAGGGGACAAAACGGGGGACAAAATTTTAATTATCACCCTTAAAACCTGACCTTTTTTGATTACAAACTAAAAGGTTAAAAACATCCTGATCAGGCATCAATTCAAGGAATTTCCTATATGTAATAAATGGAAATGAATCCATTCTCAAAGTATTTGGCATTACGGCTGTTAGCATAGAAATTATTAGGTTAAATTCCCTAATCCAAACAAAAATTCAATTTATTCAACCGTAGTATAGCTTTCTAACTTATCATTTAATAAAGTAATGATCAACTTACTATCATAAGACATGAGAGTTTCGAATTTACCAAATTGAGTAACAGTTCTTCCTGCATCTTTTAAACAGGGTAAGACTTTCTCGACTTCGTGCTTTGTCATTCCAACCCAAATTATTGAATCTCCTTGACCATATCTAATTCGCAACACTTTATTTTCACATTCTTTCCACCAATCTTTTTTATTCCCATCTTGAATTTGCCCATTCGCAAAAAATGGAATAATTAATACAAAAAAAATAAACAAAAATTTTATTATAACTCAATATTTACTATACTCTCTTAATAATCTCAATGCTTTTACCGCATTTGTTTTGTATCAATATGACTTCAACAAATTTACAATTATTTTAGTCGACTTTCAATTGAACTATTATTAGAATATAGAAAAACTTAAAAAATTGTAAATGTTTTTATATTTGGCTATGGATTTATTTTTAGCGTATTG
>DDTL01000047.1 GCA_002344345.1 Saprospiraceae bacterium UBA2365 | reverse complement strand
CCCACATATTCATCCAGTATATAATTTTATTATTCTACTTTTATTCAGAATATTAATTATAAAACCAGCCAGTTTATGCCCAGCCCCCAAATAGTATTTTATTTAAAATGATTTTAAATTGTTTAATTTTTATTTGTTAATAATTGTTAATAGCCTTATTTATTTCCTATATTTAGGACTTTTTTGAAAAGAAGGGTAGGTTGCATTCAAATGGATAAAATTTAGTTAATACTGCAACCAGCATTTTTTTGGATACAATTTCATGGATTGAACTATTTTATACAGGAAAAGCTTTTTAACCAATCATTGCAGTTGACTAGGCTAAAAAATTGAATTTTTCCCGGGAAAAAGCTGATACCTAAAATGTTGAACTTAGTACTTTAAATCAGCATAAAAACACACAAATGAAAAAGGCTATTGTTTATCTGGTTGTTTTGTTTACCCCTATCCTATTGATCAGTCAGGAAACATCGGTACCTTCCTATAAGTTTTCAGGCTTTGTCAAGAATGACTTGTTTTGGGATTCGAGGCAAACAGTCGATATACGGGAAGGTCATTTTTTACTTTACCCCAAGCAGATCAAAGCAGATCCTTCAGGTACTGATATCAATGCACATTCTTCTTTTAATTTTTTGGCTATTCAATCCAGGTTGAAACTTGATCTGACTGGACCAGAAGCACTTGGAGCGAAGACCTCAGGTATGATGGAAGGTGAATTTTTTGGTATGTCAGAAAGTGACATCAATGGTTTCAGGCTCAGACATGCATTGATCAAATTAAACTGGCCGACGACCGAATTGATGATAGGGCAATTCTGGCATCCTATGTTCGCAACCAACTGTTTTCCGGACGTTGTATCCTTTAATACCGGTGTACCGTTTTTAGTTTTTTCACGAAACCCACAAATCAGGCTCACCCAGGATATCGGGAAGTTCAAAGCATACATGACCTTATTGTCCCAGCTGGATTTCAAAAGCAATGGTCCGCTTCTGGGTGTAAGCTCAACTTACCTCAGGAATTCAGGAATTCCATCTCTGAATGTCAATCTCGAATACAGCACCAAAAATACGGACAGGAAAACAGGATTTCTGGCGGGTATTGCCGGTAATTTTAAAAAGCTGACTCCGAGACTGGAGGTTTCAGGAGTTAAAGTCAATACCAGTTTGATGTCGTTTTCCTATATGGCCTATTTAAAGGCAGAAGTACCTTTACTAACCCTGAAGGCAGCGGGATATTATGGACAGAACACCTTTGACTACACTATGTTGGGAGGATATGTGGAGTTTCCTGACCTGAACGATCCTACCAGATATATGTATGAAAACGTGCATATAGTTTCCGCATGGACAGAACTGATGACCAATGGAAGTAAGTTCAAAGCAGGGCTGTTCATGGGTTACTCCAAAAACTATGGAACCGATCAAAGTTTACCTTCCGGTACTAATTATTATTCCAGAGGGGATAACATTGATAGAATCTATCGAATTTCTCCCAGGGCTGTATGGAATTTTGGAAAATTCAGAATTGCACCTGAAGTTGAATATACCGTGGCATACTATGGCACAAAGGATGGTTCAGGTGCAGTGAAGGAAGCATCACCTGTAGGAAACCTACGGCTATTAACAGGTGTATTTTATTTCTTTTAGTCAAATGCAATTGAACGTAAATAAGTAAAAAAATTGAGTGTTAAAAATATTGTTAAATTAAAACAGATAGTATTATGATCAAGAAAATTTCAAGCATGGCCGAATATCATCAGCAATATCAGGAAAGCGTGCAGGATCCTGAAGGATTCTGGGCTAAACAGGCTGAGACATTCATGTGGCAGAAAAAATGGGATAAAGTATTGGATTGGAATTTCAAAGAACCTAATGTGAAATGGTTCGTCAACGGTAAACTTAACATTACTGAAAATATTTTTGAAAGAAATTTACCAACCAGGAGAGACCAGGTCGCATTGATCTGGGAACCAAATGATCCTAAGGAAAAAGAAATCAAACTGACCTACGGACAATTATTTGAAAAAGTATGTGTTGTGGCGAATGCATTGAAAAAACAAGGAGTTGGAAAAGGTGACAGGGTAGCGATTTACCTTCCTATGGTGCCTGAACTTCCCATTGCCATGTTGGCATGCGCCCGTATCGGTGCGGTTCATAGTATAGTTTTCGCCGGTTTTTCAGCTACTTCTCTGATGGACAGGATCAATGACAGTCAGTGTAAGATCATTCTTACTGCTAATGGCTTGTTCAGAGGGAATAAAAATGTTGCTTTGAAGTCTATAGTTGATGAAGCTTTGGTAAATTGTCCAAGTATTGAGCACGCAATCGTATTGAGGCGTACCGGTGATCCGATCAATATGGTTGAGGGTCGTGATATCTGGTGGGAAGATTTTCTGAAAGGAGTTTCTAATGAGAATACTGCAGAAGTTATGGATTCCGAAGATACTTTATTCATCCTTTATACCTCAGGTTCAACAGGAAAACCAAAAGGTGTATTGCATACGATAGGCGGATTTATGGTTTATGCAGAATATTCATTCATGAATGTATTCCAATACAATGAAGGTGATGTATATTTCTGCACAGCTGATATTGGCTGGATCACCGGACATAGTTACCTGGCATATGGCCCGCTATTGGCAGGTGCTACCAGT
The DNA here is from genome assembly GCA_002344345.1 of Saprospiraceae bacterium UBA2365. Classification (GTDB taxonomy): domain Bacteria; phylum Bacteroidota; class Bacteroidia; order Chitinophagales; family Saprospiraceae; genus UBA2365. The sequence continues at coordinate 28,632 of DDTL01000047.1, read as the reverse complement.
ATCATGTTTGAAGGCGTTCCTTCATATCCGGATGCCGGACGTTTCTGGGATATCGTTGACAAATATAAAGTAACTCATTTCTATACTGCTCCTACAGCAATCCGTGCACTGATCGCAATGGGTGATGATTGGGTAACTTCCAAGGATCTGAGTTCATTGAAAGTTTTGGGTTCCGTTGGTGAACCGATCAATGAAGAAGCCTGGAAATGGTACAATGATCTGGTAGGAAAAGGCAGATGTCCGATCGTAGACACCTGGTGGCAAACAGAAACAGGTGGTATCCTGATCTCTCCTTTAGCAGGTATTACACCACTTAAACCTTCCTATGCAACTTTACCATTACCTGGTGTTCAGCCTGTTTTGGTTGATCCGGAAGGAAATGTGATCGAAGGAAATAATGTTCAGGGTAACTTATGTATGAAATTCCCATGGCCAGGTATCATTCGTTCCACCTATGGTGATCATGACAGATGCCGCGTGAATTATTTTGCAACCTATGAAAATCTGTACTTCACAGGAGACGGAGCAAAAAGAGACGAGGACGGATTTTACAGGATCCTTGGAAGGGTGGATGATGTGATCAATGTATCCGGACACAGGATCGGAACTGCTGAAGTCGAAGATGCGATCAATCAACATCCTAAAGTAGTAGAATCTGCAGTTGTTGGATATCCCCACCCAATTAAAGGTGCTGGTATTTACGCATATGTGACAACCGAACATCTCACAGATGACCAATTAGCCACCATTGAAAAAGAGATAGTTGATCTCGTTTCAAAACTCATTGGTCCTATAGCAAAACCTGATAAAATTCAGTTGACTCCAGGCTTACCAAAAACTCGTTCAGGTAAGATCATGCGTCGTATCCTGAGAAAAATAGGTGAAGGTGATGCTTCAAGTCTTGGTGATACGTCAACATTGCTTGATCCTTCAGTAGTGGAAGACATCATCAAAGGTGCAAAAGTGGATGTTAAACGCTAATTATTTTATCATAAACCACACTGCTTTCCATAAAGTAGTGTGGTTTTTATAAACCAAAACAAAATGGAACCAAAATCAAAAGTCTTTAATCGCAGCTTTGTTGTGGTTGGCGCTATTATGATCCAGCTGGCTCTTGGGGCAATCTATGCCTGGTCAGTGTTTACCAAGCCTTTGGTTGAATCAGGATGGACAAAAACCCAGACTCAGCTTGTTTTCTCTGCAGGATTGGCATTATTTGCCATCGTTATGGTTATTGCAGGTCGGTTGATGCCGAAATTCGGACCACAGAAACTGGCATTTTCGAGCGGGATTGTTCTTGGATTGGGTTATATTATAGCCGGATTACTGGGGGCAGAAAATTTTGTTACTACCTTTATTTTTGTCGGTATAGTTGGTGGGGCAGGTATTGGAATCGGATATGTTGTGCCTATAGCAGTGGGTATGAGATGGTATCCTGATAAAAAAGGATTGATCACAGGCCTTGCAGTGGCAGGTTTTGGTTTTGGGGCAACGATCTGGATGGCCCTTGCAGATAAATTGGGAAACCTTGGCGGAGGACATTTTTTGGAATCATTTGGTATATCAACTACATTTATTATTTATGGTGTTGCATACCTTGTATTGGTGGTGATCGGCAGCTTGTGGATGAAGTTTCCTCCGGATGGTTGGAAACCGAAAGGATGGAATCCTCCGGTAGTCAATAGTGCAAAACCAATCGCAGGTCAGATTGATTTTACCAGTGCAGAAATGCTCAGGACCCCTCAGTTTTACCTGATACTGCTGACTTTCGCTTTTGGAGCTAGTGCAGGCTTGATGAGTATTGGGCTTATGAAGCTCTGGCCTATGCAGGCATTGGTAGAGAGCGGGGTTTCACAGGAAGCAGCAAGTTCAATGGCGACTTTGGCTATGGGTGTATTTTTTGCACTTTTCAATGGCCTTGGAAGGATACTTTGGGGAATGATCAGCGACAAAATTGGCAGAAAGCTGTCCATCATCATCATGACAGCCACTCAGGGGGTGTTTGTTTACCTGTTCCAATACATGGCTGGAAGCGAATTGACCCTTTACCTCTTTGCTATTCTGATCGGATTCAATTTTGGAGGCAACTTTGCATTATTCCCAACTATGACAGCAGACACATTTGGAACCAAATTTGTCGGTCAAAACTATGGCTGGGTATTTTTGGCTTATGCTGTGGGCGGTATTTTTGGCCCGATAATGGGCGGGAAACTGGGAGATATGAATAATTTCCCTATGGCGTTTGCGATCTGCGGTGTGTTATGCCTGTTAGGTGTTTTGACTATATATTTTGTGAAGCCACCAATGAAAAAAGCTTAATATTTCGAAATAAAGAAGGATAAACCTCTCATAATAAAAAAGACCCTTGCTTTCAATCAATGGAGCAAGGGTCAGTTTTTTTTGGCTTATTTAGCCATCGCTATTCTTCTGTGGTGGTGGCAGGAGCCAGGTATTTGGAACGGATGATTTGTTCCAATTCATCGGCTACTTCAGGATTGTCTTTCAGAAATTCCAATGCGGGTGTCCGTCCCTGAGCGATTTTTGTACCTTTGTAAGCGTACCAGGAACCACTTTTCTCTACCAGGTCCAATTCAACACCAATATCAAGAATCTCTCCCAATTTGGATATGCCTTCTCCATAGATGATATCAAAATTGGCAGTTTTAAAAGGTGAAGCCAGTTTGTTTTTGACCACTTTAACCTTAGTTGGCGCACCGGTCACTTCTCCTTCCTTGTCTTTCAGGGCTGTTCCGGATTTGCGGATATCAAGCCTAACGGATGCATAAAACTTCAAAGCATTACCACCGGTAGTAGTCTCAGGGTTACCGAACATCACACCGATCTTTTCCCGAAGCTGATTAATGAAAATGCAGCAACAATTCGTTCTTCCGATGATCCCGGTCAATTTTCTCAGTGCCTGAGACATCAATCTTGCCTGTAAACCCATTTTAGAGTCTCCCATTTCACCTTCGATCTCACTTTTTGGAGTCAAAGCAGCTACTGAGTCAATGACAATGATATCAATGGCGCCTGACCTGATCAGATTTTCGGCGATCTCCAGGGCCTGTTCTCCATGGTCCGGTTGTGAAATCAACAAATTATCGATATCCACTCCCAGGGCTTCAGCGTATTTTCTGTCAAAAGCGTGCTCGGCATCAATGAAAGCAGCAATTCCTCCTGCTTTTTGTGCCTCTGCAATAGCGTGAATGGCCAATGTCGTTTTTCCGGAAGATTCGGGGCCATAGATCTCAACGACTCTTCCGCGGGGTAAACCTCCGATTCCCAACGCAATATCCAGACTGAGTGAACCAGTGGATATGGTGTTAACATCAATAACTGCCTGGTCGCCAAGACGCATAACGGTACCTTTACCGTATGACTTTTCGATCTTGTCAACAGCCAGCTTGAGGGCTTTCAATTTTTCTTCTTTGTTATTTCCCATATCTAAAATTTTTTTCAAAGGTAAAATTTATTTGGTAAAATCCATTAAATTTGGATTTGATTCATATACTGCTCTTTAATCAATAAAAAATGAAAATCAGTGAAACTGGATTAAACATTGAGCTGTTTTGAGCATCGAATAACGTATGAAGTCAGATCGATCGGTCTTGCCTCTAATTTTTTTGGCCAAATAATTAGCATATGCATTGAATATTGGATAATTGGATTAATGAATGATATATTATTTGGATAATATTTAAAATCTTTGAGAATAATTTTGTCATTATGAATAGACGGGACAGTATCAGCATGTTTTTTAACGGGAAACATTCTCACTCAAATCTACGAGAGAATTTTGATGTTCTGACCACAACGGGTTTAAGCCCTTTTTCCGGCGAATGGACAGTGCAACATGCATCCCATTTACTTAGAAGGACCTGTTTTGGTCCAACTCAGCAAGAGATCAGGCAAGCTGTCGGAGATGGATTGACCATAACGGTTCAAAAGCTGTTTGAAACCTATGATTATCCTGATCCGCCCATAAATCATTCAAGTAATATTGATCCTTTTGTTCCCATTGGTTCAACATGGATTGATGCCCCTTATGTTCAGGGTCAGAACTTAAGGGGATACAGGACACAATCACTATATGCATGGACAGTGAAGACACTTATGGACGGAGGCATGCACATCAGGGAAAAAATGACCCTGTTTTGGCACAATCATTTTGCTACTGAGATTTTGGTTGTAAATGATCCTAAATTTCAGTACAGATACCTTCAATTGCTTCGGGAAAATGCCACTGGTAATTTCAGGGAATTGACCAAAAAGATCACGGTCGATTTAACAATGCTCAGGTATTTGAACGGAAACCAAAATACCAAAAACAATCCGAACGAAAATTATGCCAGGGAACTCTTGGAGCTTTTTACCATTGGTAAAGGTCCTCAGGCAGGTCCCGGTGATTATACAAATTATACAGAGGACGACGTGCTTGCCATCGCTAAGGTTTTGACAGGGTGGAGAGACCGGGGTTATAACACCAATGATCCTGAACAGCTGGTTTTTGTTGAATTCAGGCAAACGCAGCACAACACGGAAGCAAAAGTTTTATCACATCGTTTTAACCACATTACAATCCCAAATCTGAACGAAAATGAATATGCTTATTTGATAGACCGAATTTTTGAGAAAGCAGCATGTGCATTATTTATTGCAAGAAAACTGTATAGATGGTTTGTTCATTATGATATTACTCCAGATATAGAAGAACTGATAATCCAGCCACTTGCAGATATAATCGTTGCTCATGATTACGAAATAGAGGAGGCTCTCAAAGTGCTGCTTAGTTCAGAACACTTTTATGAATCATGTCACAGGGGAGCCATGATCAAGCATCCCATTGATTACATGGTCAGTATGTTGCGACAGTCCGGCTGGTATGCACCGGGCAATCTCAATACTCAATATAGGTATTTTAACCTGATTCACAATAATTGCGTTACACTCCAGATGGCTTATTATAACCCTCCTGGTGTCTCCGGATGGAAAGCCTGGTATCAGGAACCAACGTGGTATCAATCCTGGATCAATTCTGTAACGCTTCCTGTTCGTGCGAATATAGCTTCTTTGCTGATTTTCTCAGGACTACAGGTTGGGAATAATCCGGGTTCAAAAATTCCTGTTTTGGCATGGCTGGTAACATTGAGTGAGCCACAACTGGCCGATTCTGTGATCGATGGCCTGGCATTTCAGCTTTTTGCGCATCCGCTTTCTGCAGAAAAGAAAAATTATTTGAAGGAAGTTCTGATTCCAGGTTTGCCTGATTATGAATGGACCATTGAATATCTTGATTATCAAAATGATCCGGAAAATGAAGAACTCGAAGATGCCATATCCAATAAACTCCGGAATTTGATCGTCACCATGATGCATATGCCTGAATATCAACTTTGTTGAAATTCAAGGCATTACTTTAGGTTAAATATGAATTTCCGGATCTCATTTTTTTGATCTGACCTACAATTTTGCAACTGAAAAAACTAAAAAACAAATGAAGCGCAGAACTTTTATCAAAAATACCGCCACTGCCTCTGTTGCCTTGCCAGTCTTTTTATATGGAAATAAAATGACTGCTTTTGCACAGAATACACTGTTTAACGGGATGGATGAATATTCCGACAGAGTGTTGGTTTTGATACAATTGAATGGTGGTAATGACGGATTAAACATGGTTCTTCCACTCGATCAATACAGCAATTTATCGAAAGCACGTGAGAATATATTGATCCCTGAATCGAAAGCGTTGAAGTTGAACCTGTATACAGGTCTGCATCCAGCTTTGATCGGGATAAAACAACAATTTGATGAAGGCAAAGTCTGTATCATTCAGAATGTTGGTTATCCTGATCAGAACCGTTCTCATTTTCGGTCAACAGATATATGGCAAAGCGGCTCCGGCGCGCTTGATGTCATCCGTTCCGGCTGGTTGGGCAGGTATTTTGATATGGAAATTCCTGGTTATCCGGAAGCATATCCCAATAGTCAGTTTCCGGACCCTTTTGCGCTTACTATCGGAAGTATCATCTCCGAAACTTGTCAGGGTGTATCGTCCAATTATAGTCTGGCCATCGAAGATCCCAATGGGTTATCTCCCCTTTTGGAAGATGATGGTTCTGTTGAAGATCCAAATGCGTGTTTTGGTAAGGAACTTGCTTTTGTCAGGACTTCAATCATTCAGACCAACGCATATGCTGAAGTTATAACCCAGGCTGCAGAAAAAGGAAAAAATCTGGTTGATTATCCCGAAGGGAATAAGTTAGCACAACAATTGAAAACTATTGCACTATTGATCTCAGGCGGACTCAAAACCAAGGTTTATGTGGCCAGTCTGGGCGGCTTCGACACTCATGCCAATCAGGTACTTGAGACAGACACTACCAACGGCAACCATGCAGAACTATTGGCAGCTTTATCTGAAGCCATTGATCTTTTCCAGTTGGATCTGGCTCAACAACAATTGGAAGAACGGGTGATCGGAATGACATTTTCAGAATTTGGACGAAGGATACTTTCCAACGGCGCAAACGGAACAGATCATGGGAGTGCAGCGCCTTTGATCGTTTTTGGAAAATGTGTCAACTCTTCAATAGTCGGTTCAAATCCGGTGATCCAACAAGAAGTCGATCTCCAGGAAGGTGTTGCTATGGAATTTGATTTCAGGTCCGTGTATGGATCCATTCTGAATCAATGGTTTGGCGTTCCGAAACCGGATATTCATAACCTTTTATTCGATAGTTTTTCGGAAATACCGGTCATTTCGGGTTGTTCAGTAGTCCATACCACCGAAATTAATGGTTTATTAACTTCAAAATGGATAAAAGTCCAGCCAAATCCATTTTCACAAAAATGTGAAATATCTTTTGAGAGCAACGGTGAGCAGGCAAGGATGAGTGTTTTCAACAGTATGGGTTCTGAAGTGAAAGTGATGGCTGACGGTTTTCTGCATAAGGGTGTTCATCGATTCGTTTTTTATCCGGATAATTTACCGGCAGGTAATTATTTTGTATATGTTAGGACTCCGTCACATCAGGAAACCAATCCTGTAATCTATCTAAAATGATCTGTATGAATAAAAAAAGGATCGCTGGTCAAGCGATCCTTTTTTAGTTGATTTGTTACGCTTCTACAGATAAAGCTGCACTACAATTCAGGATATTTTGAATTGAGGTTACTGATGGGAGCAAAGCTAAATGCGATAAATTAATTTTAGCTTTATTCAGACGCACAAATAACCGGAACAATTGTTGATCATTTTCCAGGGCGTCTTCAATCTCTAACCTTTCAAACAGATCTGATTCCTTATACAAATATCTTACAAGCGCATTTTCCGTGTAAATTTCTTCCATACAAACCATTTAATAATTACTGCTTTTTACAACAGACTTAACTTATTTGCAAAAAGAAATATTGTTTGGTTTGCACTATTTTTTGAACTATTTTACGCGCTTCCAGTACTGTGTCCTTCCCAATAGGGATATGCCGATATAACCTCTGACTGCCAGCTTGTTTTTACCATCAAGTGAAATTTTACATCTGTATACTTTTCCATCAGCAGGATCCACTATTTCACCTCCGGAAAGCTGGTCACCATCTGCCTTCATATCCCAAAGTATATCCAGATTGATGAGACTTTTACCTTTTTTATCACCGGGGCAGTCATTACAAACTTTAGTTGTGGCGCCCGGTAGCAGTTTTACAACTTTACCGTAATACTTGGTTCCTTTTTTGTAAATTTCAACATGAGATTTAGGGTCTCCGGTTTTGTCGTCAATTGTTTCCCAAACACCTGTAATACTTTGGCTGAACATATTGCCGGCAAATAAAAACAACACAACAAATGCGATCAATGAGCTTATTTTTTTCATAAAACAATAAGTGTATTTAGTTAAGTAATAAGTTTCAGAACATTATTGTACAATGATACCACAATAATGCAATATTATTGATTTTTGGTTCAAAAATTAGAAACATACAGCCATAAAACGTTTGAATCTGCCAATTTAGCTTATTTTCAAGGCATTGCTTTTTTATAACTATATTCCATAAAGGATCAATACCTGTTGAAAATGTAATAAGGATCCGTGTCAAAAACGATTAAAAGTTAGTGTCTTAAAAATTGAATTCATGTAATCTTTGGCAGAACTTTGACGAATTTTGATCTTAGAAATAATGCCAAACAGAAAATTTAAGCCGTAGGATATATATCCATCGGGGTCGATACCCCCCATACGGGCAGGCTCTACGGGCAGGCCCATACGGGCAAGCTCATATGGGGGGTGGTTCTTAAATCATTTTCCTCTTTGGTTCTGGCTTGTCCAGCTTAGGTGTTTTGACTTTCATGAGGTTTCCAAAGTAGCTTGTCAAAATCCCGAACCTTGTCAGTTGTCACTACAATGCCTTCATTTTCCAATAGTTGTTGCATCATCTCAGAACCTGGAAAATGATTTCTACCGGACAACTCTCCTTTTCTGTTGACTACCCTGTGAGCGGGGATATCTGTTCCGTAGGAAAAACTTTTATTCAGTGCCCAACCAACCATTCTTGCCGAACCCAGTCCAAGAAAATCTGCGATCAAACCGTAGGTACAGACCCTGCCGGGCGGAATCAGTCTGACCACATCGTAAACCATTTGGAAATAGTGTTCTTTCATGTCATTCAGGGCTTATTTTTACAGAAGTCATGGTCAGGGAACCTGCAACAGCCAAATCGTTGTACAATCGGATCTGATCATGATCATCCTGTAATGCCAAAACGTACAGCAAAGGTAAATAATGTTCCGGTGAAGGTATGGCCATTTCAAAAGCTTTTCCATTTTTTTCAAAATGTATCAGCGCATTGTGATTCCTGTCCCGGATGAATTGATTCATTTTCGCCTTTGCTTCCAAAGCCCAGTCAAAGCCATAATCAAATTTGTCCAGGTTACGCCAATCCACCTCCCCAAGATTGTGAACCAAATTTCCACTACCGACGATCAAAACGCCCTTTTCCCTTAGTCCGGCCAATTGTTTTCCAAGATTGTAATGGTATTCAGGCGGTTGCCTGTAGTCCAGGCTCATTTGTATGACAGGAATTCCGGCACCGGGATACAAATGCTTCAGGACACTCCATGCGCCATGATCCAAACCCCATTGGTCATCCAGTCCGATGGAAACACCGGAGGCCAATTCCTGAATTTCTTTGGCAAAAGCAGGACTGCCGGGAGCCGGATACTGCACTTCATACAGTTCGGCAGGAAAACCCCTGAAATCGTGGATCGTTCTCGGATGATCCATCGCTGTGACAAAAGTCCCGGCAGTTTCCCAATGAGCCGAAATGCACAAAATGATCTTTGGTTTTGGAATTTCTTCAGCCATTTTCCTGAAGCCTCTGGTAAAAACATTTTCTGTGATCGCATTCATCGGGTTGCCATGGCCAAGGAATAAAACAGGCATCCGTTCTGTTTTTTCCAGGTTTGCCTGAATTTTTTGAATGAGATTGAGAGGCATCATTGTTCCGGAAACAGTTAAAAGTGAAAACAACCGTAGAAATTCCTTTCTTTTCATCACAAACTGAATTTTTAGATCCAATTATTAAAGAAAACACAGGTAAAAATTTTGCCTGTGCTTTCTTTAACTCCATAATTCAGATTTTGTTTTTCGAAACTAATACTATTGATCGGTTTGTTTCGAATAGAAAAGGAATATATATCCTCAAAATTATACCATGACTGCTGATATCGTATTCAAAGTATGTTGATCTATGATCATTTGGTTATTTTCCTTTCCATTACGCTCAATTGAATGATCATTCAGCATTGAATCAATTTTACTTCTCAGATTTTTCTTTAGCCCAACCAACGCTGCTGTTGACAACAATGATATTGGATGAAAAACATTCAGGCATTGCCTGTTTAAATATCTGACTGAGTGTTTTTAATTTTCATATTTTGATCATAGATCTCAATCGATTCAATCCCGTTTATTGTGCGCCAAAACCATTTACATTTCCGAAGAGTTCAAGCGCTTCCTTCCATGGATATTTATTTCCAAACATAGTCACGGTTGAACTAATGGAACCTTGCATATTCATACCCATCGCAGATCTCCATTGATTGGATGGTGAATTGCGGTCAAAATCGGTGGTTTCGGAGTAGCGGGCATTCAAATAGCCTTCCAGGTAGTCCTTGTTGACCTTCAGCGATGCCGGGATCTCATTTTTATTTCCGCTGGCGCTGGCGATATCTACTTCTTCCAGGTCTTTGGCATCGATCCTCAGCCGGGTATTGCTGGCCGGACTGTAATGAAAATCCTTGTCTTTGTTGACAAAGAAGAGGTTGTTATCTACTTTGATCCATTCGTTTTTGTTGAATCTGGTATGATCTACACCTGCCAGTATGGAAGCTCCGATGATGTTGTGATGGATGTCATAACCGGCTTTGGTCATAATACGGACGCCATATCCCATATCCTGAAAATCCTTTGTACGACTCCAGGTGAATAAGATCGTGTTGTAAGCAATTTCCACCTCTCCGCATTTTGACATATTGCCTGGTCCGGGCGGATTGGCACATGTGCCGAAGATTTCTATTGCCGCCATTTTATTAGCGATGAAAACATTATTCGTCACTGTGAATTTTCCACTCCTGTGACCAGCCTGCAATGCAAAACTGGAGGCGTTGACAAAAACACAATGTTGGACTGTCACATCTCCTCCGGTAGTGGCACTGACAAATTGAAGTAAGGGTTCACCAACCGTCGGGAATCCAACCGGTGGTTTTTCAGTTGGGGGTAGCAATCTACCGCCTTCTACACCTTTTACGATACCTTCTTTGATGTGATATGTATTTCTCTGGCCTTCATCAAAAACCAGGTGATCCAGAACAACGCCGTCCACATTTTTAGTGAATTTCATGATGGCTTTTCTGTTGGATCTTGCACTTTCATTCGTAGGCTGGATAACTGTCGGATGAGTTTTGATATCCTGTTTGGAAAAACTTTCATCCCAGCTTCCAAAGATCTTAACCGCCTTATCACATTCTATAAAACCTGCATCCAGTGTCCCCGTTTCAATTCCGCCAGTAATATAAATGGTAGTTCCGGGTTTTGCCAGCAGAATAGCTTTATCTAAGTTTTTTAAAGGAGCCGTTTTTGAACCATCATTGCGATTGCTGCCATTTTCCTTAGAAACATATAATACATCTCCGGCAGGTGTTTTGGTGGTCATGCCTGAAGTTTCCTGTTTTCCGGTGGTTTCATGATGGTCTTTGCCGCTGTTTTTGACCGAAATTTCAGCGGTTTTACTGACTGTTTTTTCAATCGAATTCTCAGTCGTTTTTTCTATTTTTTTTCCGAGTTTTTTGAGATCGCCTATTTGACCGGATAAAACCGGAAAAACAAGCAGAACGATACATGAGATCAATAAAATCTTTAGTGTTTTCATGGTTTAATTTTTTAATATATACATTTAGTGTCTTAAAAATTGAATTTGTGTATTTTGTTGACAGAACTTTAAATTTCTTTGATCTTAGAATTGAAGCCACACAGGATATTTACCACGTAGGATGTATATCCAAAGGGATCGAGCACCTGCGGGCCTGCACGCTGGTGTGCTTAAATCATTTTCCTCTTAAATTCTGGCTCGCCCACGTTAGGTTAATACCTTGCAAGTATAAGTTACACAGTCAAGGGATGCTGATAATATGTGGCGGAATACAAGGAAAATATGTTCAACTGTCATGAATTATCGTTGAATGGTATTGATCGATTGCGTAATTTTCTGAATTAAATAATCACGAAATCTTTTATTTCTTTAATAAAATCCAAAATGGAGAAACTGCATATTTTTCCTTGATCATCAGCGTATTATCATCCTGCTGGTCAATGGTGAATAACCATTTGGTGGTTTTTGATTGTAAGACCATGTGTTTGTCCCTGATCAGTACCGGAAAGGTCATCGATTGATTTTTATTCATAAAAACGATATGGTCTTCAAAAATCTTAACCTCTACTGCATTTTCCATAAAGGGATTTTTTCCGCTGATCTTATCGATTTTCCAGATGCAGAATACAGGATATTTTGTTTTGTTGCAGGCCATAAAAGTTGAAATGCCAATGAGTACCAGGAAAATTGAATATGTATATTTAATCATTTTACGCTATAATTTTCAATGAATTAGTTGATTATATTTGTTATTGATAAAACGAAATATAAAGCTGAGGTGAAAATCAAGTCAATACTGTTTTGATCAACAGGAAGGAATCAATCGAGTTCAACCTCGTGTAACCTGCCCCCAAAACTGAGATATATTAAACTCCCGCAATATGTCCTTTGATTTAATATCATGTATTTAATATTTTTATACACTCGAAATCCTGATCAGCATATGCAAAAATAAGAGCGAACCAATGTGTATTCACGGAATAGTATCTGAATTGGATATTTTGAGTGGTCAACTGCTGATTTAACTGGTTGGAAGGTTGATTTAAAGATTGAGTCTGCTCCGAAAAGTCTTTGTCTCCTAAATCTCTGCTAACGTTTTCAGTCATTACAGTTAGAAAGGTGACTTTTATTTTGTTGGTTTTCAATCGGTTTCATTTAGTCTTGTGTTAATCTGCGACGTCAGTAGAATGGAGCAAAAAACAATTGAAAATCAGCAAATCGGATTTTTCGGAGCAGACTCAATGTTAAAAAGTACACTTAGAACAAAGGACTCTGAATATGCAGTAGAAAAGGAAGAATTGGTCACAGAAAAAAACGGCATGTGACTCATGGCAAAAGGATTTTCAAGCGAACTAATTACAAGAAAACGAATGGTTTACAGACAAACATTATAATTTTTGGATCATTTTCATAAAATCCTTCTTAAAACTTCTTGCTACAGGAGCATGTCGGCCTTTTAAGATGGCTGTTTGTTCAGATTCATTGAAAGCATCCAGAAAGTCCATATTGATAAAATAACTTCGGTGAACCTGTATAAAACTTTCCGGCAACATTCCTGCGATTTCTTTCAGTGTGATTCGACACGCTGTTTCTTTTTTATCCGAAACAAGTGAAACAAAGTTTTCACCGTCAGCTTTCACGATCAAAATATCATCAAAATGGATTCTTATAAGCTTATTGCCGATACGTGTGAAAAAATATTCCGTCTTATATGTTTTGTTATGTTTCTGAATTTCAGTTTTGGATTGTAATGCTATTTTTATAGCTGCCAACAGGTTTGAAGATTCCACGGGTTTTTTCAGATAAGCGACCGGGTTGGTGTCAACAGCCTGATCCATGATATCTTCACGGGTGAATGAGGTGGTAAAAATATGCGGGATTCCAAGTTCCTTATGGATTTTTTCAGATAAGGTCATTCCATTCAAAACACCAGGCAATGCGATATCTACCAGAACCACATCAGGATTGGCAGCTTGTATCAGTTCAAATGCTTCATCTGCATTACTGCATTCTCCAGCCAGATCAAAACCAGCTTCTTCGATGACAATTTTCAATGCTTCTGCATGGATCAGTTCGTCTTCAACTATAAAAATCCTTACTTTCATTGTGTTGTATTTGGTAGTTTGATCTCAAAACAAGTTCCTTTTCCGGATTCACTGCTGACTTTGATTTCGCCTAGATTTTCCTTCAGGTGTTCTGTTACCAGCAGTAAACCGATGCCTGTACCTTTTTCACCTGCTGTTCCCTGTCGTGTTTTGTCTTTTCCGGGCTGAAATAGGGTGTTCATAGCTTCCTGAGTCATGCCCGTTCCGGTATCCGTGATTTTGATGTAACCATAATTATTTTCTGAACGAACATCAATAGTTATGTTTCCGTGTTGGGTGAATTTATTGGCATTTGCCATGATATTTCTCAGGATAATGCTCAGACTTTCCGGATCGCAAAAAACTTTTTCATCTGCTGCATTGATTATCAGTGTGTTGTTTTTTGCTTCGAACTGATCTTTTAACAATCCGGCTACCTGGTTTATACTTTCTTTTACAGATATCATGTTTTTGCCAGGTTCAAAACCTCTTCTTTTCAAAACGGCCCATTGCAAGAGGTTTTCGAGCATGGAGGATAGATTTTTTGAATTTTTTCCAATTTCAGAGGCGATGGGCAATAGTTTTTCAGGTTGGCCTTTATTGAGGTAATGCTCAATGATCTTTGCACTGGCCAGATAAGACGAAGTGATGCTCCTGAAATCATGTGAAATGATGCTGAAAATCTGATTCTGGATGCCATTGAGTTTTTCCAGCTCTTTGTTTTGACCGTCCAGTACCTTTTTTTGCTTTTTAACCATGGTGAACAGTCTGTAAAGCAATAAAAGTAAGACAGCAAGTATCAAAAATCCGATCGTAGCTATATTCCGTTCTCGTTTTCTAAAAGATATTTCTTTTTGATTGAGCTCATTCGTTGTTTCTAATTTTGTGATTTCCAGTTCTTTTTGTGCCGTATGATACTGGATTTCCAATTCTTCAATTTGTTTGGCCGCATTCAGATTGAAGATGGAATCTTTTGCATTCACATGAAGATCAAAGTATTTGAGCGCATGTTTATAATCTCCGGTCTGCTTATAATATTGATATAATTTGAAATAAATATTTGATTTTTCTGGTAAAAAACCGCTTTTCTCCGCAAATTTTTCTGATTGCACAAAATAGCTGAAAGCCTTTTTGTAATGGCCTTGTTCAAGATATAATTGCCCTAGTGAAGCAGTGATTTTGGATTGTTCCTGAGGTAAATTCAAACTTGAAAAAATGTCAAAGGACTTTTCGAATAGATTTTTTGCCTTGATATAGTCCTTCAGCGCCATGTAGGAACTGCCCAGATTGAAATACCGGATTGCCAACTTATTGGATTTTCCTGATTTTTCCTCAATCACCTTCGCTTTTTCGATCCATTGAATGGCTTCAGCATGATTTCCCTGCAACTGATAGGTCATTCCGATATTATTATACCTGATGGCAAGCATATCTGAATTTTTGACTGAGTCCAAAAGTTCAGCAGATCTGAAATAATAATCCAGACCAATCTTGTATTTACCCCAGTCCACATACATTCTGCCCAGACTGTTGAGTGAGCTCGATTGTTTCAAGGGATCTCCCACTTTTTTATCTATTTCATACACTTCCTTGAAATAGCGGATCGCTTCGCCAAAATTCCCGGATTGATGGTATAAGGTCGCCAAATTGCTTTTGGCGTCTGCCAGCATACTCAGATGCTTATTACCGGATAAGAGTTGAATGGCTTTATTCAAAGCGTTTTTGGATTCAGAAAATTGATCCAGATCCTGATAATTTAACCCAAGGTCATTGTATAATCCACCAACAAAAGCGGTATCAGCTGAATCGTTGGTTTCTGAAATGTTGATGGCTAGTAAAAAAAATTCATTTGACCGATCCAGATCATTGATATAGTAATAGGCATCACCAACAGATCTGTAAATTTTAGCAAGCAACATGGTATTGGGTATGGTTTTTTCGGCTTTTTTCACAAGTTTGAGCGAAAATTTCAGGTGTTCCTCAGGTTTTTCCAGCAATGAATCACAAATCTGAAGTCCGGTTTCCATTTTTTTTACGCCCTTTTGGGTGTGGTAAATATCCATAAGGCTTTGTGCCTGAGCCTGTGTGTAATTAGCATCAAACATGAACCAAAGTGTCAAAATCCCAAAGAAGGCATGTAATTTCATTTTAATGTTTTAAAAGAGATGACTCAACACCATTCAACCGCTGGTAAATTTACATAAATAGCATAAAATATTGGAACAATTTAAAGAAAATAGGGAATTAAAACAGAACCGGAAATAATAACCAAATAGGATATAGCTAGCTATTTTGCGATGATTATTTTGTTTGTGGAATTTTTAACTGTGATGGATACAACAAAAGTTGTCATTCAAAAATACAACACACTTGATTTGGAACATACAGTGTTTCCAAATTGAATGGGTTATTCCCTCATATATTTTGATTATTTTTTTTGTAATTATTTAGCACAAAAGTCTTATAGTCTTAAGTCTGTTAGCATATGATTTTACATAGGTTTAAAACCGCTGTTTCCAGAATTAATCAGGTGTCTTTTGCTCAATGTACTCACTCAATCCAAGGAGACTAACAGACTAATTATCTTACCACCTAAATAACTACATTTTTTTATAATTAGAAGGTTAGGAAGTAAAATTTTACGTAAATGTCATAAAACAGGCAAAAACAGATAGTTTTTCTTCGTTATATTTATCAAAACAGGTTTTTATCAAATATTATCACGTCTTTTGTTGGAGTTTTATCACATTAAAAAAATATCATGAGAACAGATGCTGTAAAATTCAATAATAAAAGTCAACCTGAGTTTTTCAAAGATCTCAGAAAAAGGGTCGATCATTATTTTGACCAGAATAAAATCACGAAATATGCCAATACAAGCATGAAATTCAAAACAATATTCATGTTAGCTTTATATTTTGTACCTATGATCGTAATGCTCACTGGAATTGTTTCCGCCACTCCGCTGATTTACCTCATGTGGGTATTGATGGGATTTGGTATGTCCGGGATTGGATTGTCCATCATGCATGATGCCAACCACGGGGCATACTCCAAAAAAAAATGGGTGAATAAGTCGCTTGGGTTTTTGCTTAATTTTCTAGGCGGATACCATCTCAACTGGAAAATCCAGCACAATGTTCTGCATCATTCATATACAAATATTGACGGTTTTGATGAAGACATCAAAAATAAACTGATGCGTTTTTCCCCGCATCAGAAAAGGCGTGCGGTTCATTTTTTTCAGGCATATTATGCTCCGTTCCTTTATCCGCTGATGAGTCTATATTGGCTAATAAGCAAAGATTTCGAACAAATAGTACGTTATAATAAAAGAGGATTACTTTCAGGTCAAAACCTGACTTTCGGAAAAGCGCTCAGGGAAGTCATCTTCCACAAAGCCTGGTATTTGGTTTTATTCCTTGTTTTTCCTCTATTATTTGTTGAAGTGGCCTGGTATCACACACTGATAGGCTTTTTGATCATGCATTTAATCACGGGTTTGGCATTGGCATTGATTTTTCAACCTGCCCATGTGGTTCAGGAAACTGAATTTTATTCCCCGAATGAAAATTATAGTGTTGAAAATAATTGGGCGATACACCAGTTAAATACAACTTCAAATTTTGCCCACGGTAGTATCTTGTTTTCCTGGTTTATCGGAGGCTTGAATTACCAGGTAGAACACCATCTATTTCCACATATTTGTCATGTGCATTATAAAAAGATCTCGAAAATAGTAGAAGATACTTCCCGGGAGTACGGTATAACTTACCACAAGCACAGAACTTTTATTCAGGCATTATGGAGCCATTTTATGTTGCTTCACAGTCTTGGAACAGGGGCTTATGATAAAAAACTTGCGCTTTCCAAAGCATAAACGTATAGGCGTATTGTTTAACATTTGAATTGTCTGCGTATAAATTTAAAACATATCGACCTTAGATACTCTCTGGTTGATTCGTTTTTTATTAAAAACAATTGCTCTTCATGATTTTTTTCAACCTTTCCAACACGTATTTGAGCATAATCATTTTATTTGCCTGTTAATACTAAATAAAGTAAAGATAATCAATTAGATAAAGATGTTTACTTGAGTGAATGATTCATCCCGGAATATGAGGATTTAAATTCAGCACAACCGGAATGATGTTACTATGCAGAAAATAGTATTTCAAATTATTCCTAAGAATTATATTTGCCCATTGAATAAAACAACCATTGAAGGGCGCAAGTTTTCTTATATGCAGACTTGAATATTTATTAAGTAGACCCGAAGACATTTGCTGATAAATACTCAGCAGCCTGGCATTAAAGCTAAACACAAAATGATCTGATTTTGGGGATATCCTAACTACTTTGGGATCAATGTACACTTAAGATATGCGCACCAGGTTTTTAATCGTGGATACCCGATTATGAAAAGGAGAATAGAAAACATATGAAATTAAATTTTAAGTCATACGGTAAGGATGGTGATGTGGTTATCATCTTGCATGGAATTTTCGGTATGTTGGACAACTGGCACAGTTTTGCCACACAACTTTCGCAGGATTTCAGGGTTTTTACGCTGGATCACAGAAATCATGGAAGATCACCGCATTCAGATAGTTTTACCTATGAAGATATGGTCGATGACCTGAAAGAGTTCATTACTGAGATGGGTTTTGATCACGTCAGCCTGATAGGACACTCACTTGGAGGCAAAACCGCGATGTATTTTGCTTTGGAACATCCTGATCTGGTAGAAAGGCTCATCGTATTGGATATTGGTATAAAGATGTATCCTCAAAGGCACGATTATATATTTGATGCATTGTGTGGTATGGATTTGAGCAAGTTCGTTTCCAGGAATGAAATCGATGAGGTTCTTGCAGAATCCATTCACAGCTTTCCGATTCGGCAGTTTTTGATGAAAAACATCCACCGCGATACAGAGAAAAGGTTTAGCTGGAAAATGAATCTGTCAGTGATCCGGGATCATTATGAAGTGCTGTCAGAAGGAATTCATGCGAATGTGATGTTTCCTAAACAAACACTTTTCATTCGTGGAGCCAATTCCTCCTATATTTTATCGGAAGATATGGGGGAAATAAAAAAAATATTTCCACTTGCAGGGCTCAAAACCATTCCAGGAGCCAGTCATTGGCTGCATGCTGAGAAGCCCTATGAATTGTTGAAATTGGTGCAGATTTTTTTGGCAGATCAAGCTTCCTGACCGCAATAGGTGAAATGTCAGACAATTTCAGGAGTACGATGGGAATTGCTATATTTGTGTGAAAAAATAATAAAAAAAACTAAAAATCTGTTAAATAGAGGTTAAATATTGTCTTTCCCGGGATGAAAGCGTCTAAAAATAAGTTTATTGTTTGTGTTTTGTGATGAAGTGGTTCAATGATCTTATTTTTTGTTACTTTCTGATGCAAAACGGATTAAACTTAACGTAAAATCTCATTAAAATCTTAAAATTATGAAAATGAAAATGTTATTGATGTCAGCCTTGATGTTGACAGGAATGATGCTGAATGCACAAAGAATAGCCATCGTGGATGTAAATGAAGTTTTGGAAAATCTTCCTGCATATATCAAAGCTCAGGACGAAATTGATGTAATTGCAAAAGCATGGCAACAGGAAGTCGCTCAGGAGTACGATAAAATTAAAAGTTTGTACAATGAGTATCAGGCTGAACAGGTTCTGATGACCGCTGAAATGAAAAATCAGAAAGAAGAGGACATCATGAATAAAGAAAAGGAAGTCAGAGAGATGCAAAAGAGAAAATTCGGTCCTGAAGGAGAATTATTTGTCAAAAGGCAGGAACTGGTCCAGCCAATACAGGATCAGGTTTTTGATGCGATCAAGGCTTATGCTGAAGAAAGGGGTTATGATTTGATCCTGGATAAAAGCAGCAACACAGGCATCCTCTTTACCAGTGAAGCATATAATAAAACAGCTGATATCAAGAAACGGTTAAATATTCAGTAAAATATTTTTAACTTTGCGGTTTAATAACTTCTTTAAGTATCTACAATGAATATTATTTCAAAAGTTGCATTTTTTGTTCTTTTTGCCATAAGCTTTCAGACGGTTTCAGCTCAGAATTTTTCCTTTGTCAATACTGCCGATGTGCTCCAATCATTACCGGAGGTAAAACAGGCAAATACTGAATTGGAAACATACCGGAATCAACTGATCAACCTTGGTCAAAAAAGAGTCGAAACCCTGAGAAGCAAATATGCTGATCTTGAACAAAGGCAGGCCCAGGGAAATATCTCACCTGTTCAACTGGAGCAGGAAAGCGCTGCTTTAAAAGAAGAAGAGCAGCAAATTATGGCTTTTGAGCAGGAAAGTCAACAAAAAGTCGTTGCAAAAAGCGAGGAATTGCTGGGTCCTATCAGGGATAAAGTGCAAAAAGCTATTGATGATGTAGCCAAAGAAAATAATTACAGCTACGTATTTGACAATAGTTCAGGTTTTATTTTGTATGGTGATGAATCTGTTAACATCACAGCAAAGGTAAAGACTAAGTTGGGGCTGTAATTTCTCTACGATAGAATTAAATGCAAAAGAGGCTGTTTCTCAAGGAATCAGCCTCTTTTTTGTGGTGTATTCTTATTAATGCGAATCAAGGGTTAAAGTTAATTCTGCAGATAAGCAGGATTTTCTCACTTTTTTGCCTCGATCCTAAAGGATGAAAGCGAGAAAATCCTTTATCTTCCTTTAGGATTGAGGCCAAATAAAGGATTTTCG
Organism: Saprospiraceae bacterium UBA2365; assembly: GCA_002344345.1. Taxonomy (GTDB): domain Bacteria; phylum Bacteroidota; class Bacteroidia; order Chitinophagales; family Saprospiraceae; genus UBA2365. The sequence continues at coordinate 8,379 of DDTL01000047.1, read as the reverse complement.
GAGCTTTTTTTCAACCCTTGATTCGCATTATTAAAATATTATCCTGGTTTACAATGCTATCCCATTTTATCAACCCACTAATTCCATTATCAATTCCTCTTACTAAGAAACCGCAGCAGATCATTTCTGTCCACGACACCGGTGATCTGGTTGTCCTTCGTAACAGGTAGGATAGAATAGCCGTTTTTTTGCATCATGTCAAGCACCTGTTGAACCTTCATGTCTTCATGGAGGTATTCGAATTGCTGACTAACCACCATACCTATAGGTTCTGCAGGGTTTTGGAATTTGATTTGTCTTAAGAACAATTCGTGCAAAACTCCCTCTAATTGATGATTATGATTATAAACAAGAAAAGATTTTTCAGAAGTTGAATTAAAAATAGCGAAGACTTTTTGTATCGGATCATCTGTATAGAAAAAATGAAAATCGCTTCTCATCAGATCTTTTACAAAGCTGTTTTCCAGACGATACTGGTTCTTGACACTGACGTACTCCTGCCGTGCCATCAGATAAATAAATATACCTATGATGCCAAGCGAAATATTGCTGAATAAAATGGACAGAATGACAAAAATGACGGCAATGATCCTTCCTGTAATGGTTGCAATTGTCGTGGCGCGGAGTTTATTCAGTCTGAAGGATAAAAGTGAACGCAGCACTCGTCCTCCGTCCATAGGAAATGCAGGTACCAGATTGAAAGTAAACAGCATAACATTGATGATCAGTAAATAAAACATCAAACCCTGAAAACTGTCGATGGTAAAGTTTTCCTGAAGGCCAGAAATGACGGATTCATCCACCGAAAAGAACAAATAAATACCTGTTAAAATGATGATGACAAGGTTGACAAGCGGTCCGGCAATAGCGATGATCAATTCATGAGCAGGTTTTTGAGGTGTGCTTTTGAGGCGAGCAATTCCGCCAATTGGGGTCAGTAAGATATCAAGGGTTCCGATCCCATATTTCCTGGCTGCCAAGGCATGTCCAAATTCATGTAGTACCACACAGGTAAACAACATCAAAAAAGTGATGCTCATCCATCCTGCACCAGCTAAAGACAGATTGTCCCGGTAACTGATATAGGCTATGAATACTATTATAAAACCAAATGTCCAGTGAATTTTAACAGGAATTCCTGCAAAAACACCCACTTTCAGAGATCTTGTCCGGGTTGTCAGCATAAGTGATTATACATTAGAATAGAATACAACGAAAGATCAGAGCATATTGTTTGAATATGATAAAATTGAAAATCAATTTGTTTATGTTTTTATTCGGCCAATAAGATCTGTTTTACATTCAATATAGGTCTGATAAACAAAGAATTAAAGCAGGAGAATATTTATGTTTATTTTAAAATGTAAATTCATGAAATGTGGATTCCTGAATTTTGAACCAAATTAAAAAGGATTCAATTTCCAGCTTATAAATATGTATTTCCGAATATTAAATGGACGAAAAAAAGATTGATCTATTGTATTTTAGCTATTATTTGTTGGTCGGGTATCTGAGTAAAATGATACTTACCAGGGCCAACCATTCTATTCTTCAGTTGAAGACATAGCTGTCAGAAATATATCAAATAAAAGCCCTTTTTTTCTAAAAAATTGCACAAAAACATTGATTAAATCCGGAGATAAGAATGTGCTGTTGGTCTTGGCGGTTGTTTAGAGGTTAAAATTCATAAAAGGTTATAAGAAAAGTATGTCCTGACAACAAGAAAAAAAATAATTGTGAAGACAATCCTTCAATTCAACTTCTAATTCAGAAATAGCTGATATCTAAACAAATAGTCGTAATATCCTTATTTTTTACTTTTTTGACCTTGTATTTTTTGGAGTAATTCTTCAGTTGATTTGACGTCATCTTTATTTTCCAAGCCCGTTTTAATAGCTAATTTGGCATATTTTTCTGCCTGATCATACTGTTTGTTTTTGAAAAGCAAAGCTGCAAAAGTATCCAGGTAAGCGTATTGGGGGTCCGTTTTGATCGCTCTTTCCATCCACGAACAGGCATTTGCAATCACTTCAGGGTCATTGCAGTTCTCATAAATGTCCCAGCAATAACTGTTGATGGTGGATGGATGGTTGAAAGGTTCTGTTTCGATTAGATTTTGAAATTCTACAGCAAACTTCTGCCAGTTTTCTGTATTGCTCCAAAAGGTGAGTTTCATATATCTAATCTGTTCTTCACTTTCTTCTGGCAGGTATTTGGAGGTGAATTCCACCGCATCCATGAGCAGTTTTTCATCTGCTGCATCCATGGCTATTTTTAGTTTTTCATTGGACAGCCTTGAGAGGATTTCGTTGACTTCCCTGTCATAGAGGTATTTGAACTGGTCAAGTTCAGTCAGGAAATATTCTTTAACTCTATCAGGCATTTTGAACCTGCTCATGACATTGAAAGTGACTTCATCTGTCCAGTTTTTGTGGCTGATATAAAACGAATCAATGATTTCAGCTGTTGGAAAAATACGTTTTCCGTTTCCTGCAAAAGCTTTTTTATAGAAATCAGGGAAATCGAGGTCAACAACATCTGAAACGCCTCTAAGTTTCAATTGTTTTTCCAGGTTGAGCGCGTTTTCAAGTTCTGAAATGAATTTTTCAGGTTTTTGGAAGCCAAATGTTTTATAAACTAGCTTACCGTCAGGAGAAAAAATGATAAAAGAAGGAAAACCTGTTATTCTGTATTTCATTGACAAATTGATACCGTAGTCCTTTTCCATATCGATTTTGGCAGCTATAAAATGCTCATTCATATAAGCTGCGATGTTTTTGTCGGTAAAAGTCTCTTTATCCATGACTTTGCACCAGCCGCACCATTCGGTATAACAATCTACAAATAGATATTTGTTTTGTTTTTTTGCCTTTGACTGTAGTTTTTCCCAGGACCCTGAAGTGTCGAAATCAATTTTCTGCGCTGTTAAAAAACTGCCTGCTATTAAAATCAGTATAATGGAAAAGAAGCCTTTCATATATTTATTTTTTTGGATTATTCTTTGAAAAACGAATTAAATAATAGATGTTCAATAAAAAAATAGCCATTGAGCAATAAAATCAGTTTCAGAAAAATCATGAACACTGAAACCGTGGTACAATGGACTTCAATAGAGGGAAGCGTTTTAAAAAGGTTACCCTATATTCAGATAAGATTTTGATTTAAGCTATAAAAAATACAATGTCAGGCCGAATTGGATTATGAATACAATTGTCCCTTTATGACATTCCTGGAGATAACAATTTGCTGGATCTCAGAAGTGCCTTCATAAATCTGGGTTATTTTGGCATCTCTCATCAACCTTTCCACATGATATTCCTTGACGTAACCATAACCTCCAAAGATCTGGACGGCCTCAACAGTATGCTTCATGGCCATTTCAGCTGCAAAATACTTGGCTATACTACTGGAATGGTCATAGTTCATGTGCTGGTCTTTATGCCATGCTGCCTTATGTATCAACATACGGGCTGACTCGATGTCCGTGGCCATATCTGCCAATTTGAAAGCAATTGACTGGTGTTTGAAAAGCGCCTGACCGAATGCTGTTCTTTCCTGGGCATATTGGGTAGCCAGTTCAAAAGCTCCCTGTGCGATTCCCAAAGCCTGAGCCGCAATGCCGATCCTTCCGCCGGCCAGGGTTTTCATGGCAAAGGTAAAGCCAAAGCCGTCGTCTCCAATTCGGTTTTCTTTGGGAACCTTAACATCGTTGTACATAATGGTATGTGTATCAGAAGATCGGATACCCAATTTATCCTCTTTGTTTCCGATCACGACTCCATCCCAACTGGTTTCGACGATAAAAGCGTTGATACCTTTATGACCTTTTTCCGGATTTGTCTGAGCGATGACAAGATGTACCTGAGAAGATCCTCCATTGGTGATCCAGTTTTTAGTTCCGTTGAGCAGATAATGATCGCCCATGTCAACTGCGGTGGTTCTTTGACTTGTGGCATCACTTCCTGCTTCGGGCTCTGAAAGGCAAAATGCTCCAATCCATTCACCGGTGGCGAGCTTGCTAAGATATTTTTGCTTTTGTTCTTCATTGCCATATTTTTCGAGTCCCCAGTTGACCAGTGAATTGTTGACCGACATGATCACTGAACAGGAGTTGTCTACTTTGGAGATCTCTTCCATGGCCAGAACATAGGAAATGGTATCCATGCCGCCGCCGCCATATTCGGGAGGTGCCATCATGCCCAGAAAACCAAGTTCAGCCATTTGTCGAACTTCTTCTTTGGGGTATTTCATGTGTGTGTCGCGTTCTATTACTCCGGGTTTTAGAACCTGTTGAGCAAAATCTCTGGCAGCGTCTCTGACTGCCAATTGTTCTTCTGTATAATTGAAATCCATACGTTGAGTTTTATTGTCACAAGATACAATATTTTTGTTAGTTTCAAAAATGAAGGAAAAAATTGAGTTCCATACCATTAAAAAACCCGAAAGCAATGTGTTACTTTCGGGTTTTTCAATCTGATCTAACTGATAAGTCAGATGAATTGTCAGTCGCAGTTAAAGTGTTCAAAAACAGTTTTTTCGAACTCTGACCATTTGGGGCTTTTCTTTTCAGAGGTCAGTTTTTCACAATCTCCAAACAGGTTCGGGAATTCTTTTTTATAGTCATTCTTCGCCAGTTTAAACGCTTCTCCATCAGCTTTTCGGATATAATAAGAAGCTTCCTGACCGCCGGCTACTTTGATCCCGCCAACGCTTGCAGACATCGTTTCGCCTGCCCACGGATCCATGTAAACTTTGATTTTTCCGGAAAAAGAAGGGTTGATCAATTGCATCAACATAGTAGTTTTTTCTTTTTTGATGATGACCGGGGCCTGTTCAAAATATACGTATCCGTCTTCAAACAGACCTTTTTTGTAATTGTCATTTTTCCATTTGGTCGCATCAGAAAAATAACTATCCATTTTTACGATTTTATCAAAACCACTTGGGGCTGCGTACATTTTTTGAATGTCTTCAGCCATGTATTCTTTGGTCTTTTTATCGGCACCTTTTATTTTTATGCTTTCAATAAGGCCTTTTTTCCTGTCAATTTTTTCAATGGTGCCCTCAATTTCGGTACCATCGACCAATGTGATGTAAGTAGTTTTTGAACTAGAAAAAGTATTTGCGCCCGGCAAAAAACCTTGTGAAATGGCAGAAAAGGAAAAACCTGAAAAGAAAAAAATGAGATAAATAAATGATTTTGCGTTCATGTTAATTTTTTTTGAAGATCTGATTTGTTTAAAAATTCTTAAAAACTATGTTAATTCCATACATCTGAAAACTACCTGATTTTATATGACATTTTGCAGTCTGTTAAATCCGATTGAATAGGTGTTTCAAATAACTCAATAACCTAACCTGGACGAGCCAGAACCAAAGAGGAAAATGATTTAAGACCCACTCCCCATATGAGCTTGCCCGTATGGGCCTGCCCGTAGAACTTACCCGTATGAGCCTGCCCGTATGAGCCTGCCCGTATGAGCCTGCCCGTATGGGTGGTATCGACCCTATTGGATTTATATCCTAAGGGGTAAATATTCGGTGAGGCTTTAATTCAAAATCAAAATTCTTCTAATTTTTGCCAAAAAATACACGAATTCAATTTTAAGACGCTATATTATTTCTGGCAATCAGCAAATTCCTGCAAGTGCTGATGGAAATCAGCCCAGTTTCTCTGATCTTCCTTGTATTTACCGATCAGGGCAATGCAATCACCGAAAATCATATTAAAATCTTCTGCATATCTCCAGCGATTGATTTGATAAGCTGGATTGTTATATGCCTTTACAATATAGGAAGCAGGATTGACTCTTTCAGGTGTATTTGCCCAGGGATCTGCAAATATTTTAATCTGACCCTGATCAAGAGATGCCTGAAGTTGCAAGAGCATGTTCCTTTTTTTACCTCTGAAATCTACTTCAACCTGCTCAAAATAGGTATTTCCATTGCTTATTTTTTTCATGTCCAGCTTGGATTTATCCCACGCTTTCATGTTATCTTTTCCAATAGTCCGGGCTTTTTCAGCATAATTGGTATTGGAATTGGCAACATACATGTTCAGTACATCTTCTTCTTTAAGCTGTACAGTTTCGCCTGCTACCGTCTTAAAGCTAAAGCTTTTGATGATCCCATTGGCCTGATCCACCTGATTGAATGTACCTTCGAGGACGGTACCGTTTTTTAGGGTGAGTACACTGGATTTTTCAGAGGAGAATTCATATACGGCAGGTAAGTATGCTTGGGCAAATCCGTAAAAAGATCCAGTCATTAAGATCAGCGTGACAAGTATCTGAAGTTTTTTCATGTCCATATTTTTAATTATTCAATGTATAAATCTTATTAAATGGTTTGAATCCAACATATTGACAAGCCACAAATGTACAAAAAAAATGAAGAAAAAATAGTTGAGCCTGTTAATAGTAATTCTTTGTATATAAGATACAATGATGTACCTAAAACGCTTATTTCTATGTAAAAATAAGTGAAGTATCCGGGAAATGTATAATTTTAACGGAATATTTGCTATTTTCGGGGTTGATTAAGATCTAATACTTATTTACCTTGTATTTGGAAAACATTCAGGTAATTTTTAGAAAAAATAATTGAACAACTAATTATAATAACTATTAAAACAATAACTTATGACAGATTCCAGACCGTGGTTAGAGCAATACCCGAGTGGCTTGCCGGCAAATATTGACACCAGCCAGTATCCGACGTTGTTGTCATTTCTTGATGAGGTTTTTAAGAAGTATAAGAACCAGACAGCTTTTATCAACATGGACAAATCCATTACCTATGGAGAAGCTGACGAGATGTCTACTCACCTGGCTGCCTATTTGCATTCAAGAGGTTTGCATCCGGGTGACAGGATTGCCATCATGATGCCCAACCTGCTTCAATCTCCGATCGCATTGTTCGGTGCCATTAAAGCCGGATTGATCGTTGTAAACACCAACCCATTGTATACACCCAGAGAAATGAAGCATCAGTTTGTTGATTCTGAGGTTAAAGCCATCATTATAGCTGACATGTTCGCTGCCAATCTTCAAAAGATCCTCAAAGAAACCGAAATTGAAACCATCATACTCACGAGTATCGGAGAAATGATAGGAGGGTTGAAGGGCGCTATAGTTGATCTGGTCGTTCGTAAGGTTAAGAAAATGGTGCCATCCTATTCCCTGGATAACACAGTAAAATTCAAAGATGCCATCAATGCCGGGAAAAAATTCACTATTAAACCTTTCCTGGGAAATCCGGACGATGTAGTTTTCCATCAGTATACCGGAGGAACCACGGGTGTATCAAAGGGAGCCATGCTTACCAACTCCAATATGGTTGCCAATCTGCTCCAGATCAAGTTTATTATGATGACCATGCTGGAGGAAAAAAAAGAGTTTGTACTGACTCCATTACCATTGTACCACATCTTTGCACTTACAGTCAATTTGTTTGCCATGATGTCTTTAGGTGAGACCATTGTCCTGGTTACCAATGCACGGGATCTGCCAAGCGTGATCAAGGAAATAAAAAAATATCCGATTTCTGTATTCACCGGTGTGAACACATTGTTCAAAGCTTTATTGAATAATGATGAGTTCAAAAAGCTGGATTTCTCCAAAATGAAAGTGGTTGTCGGAGGCGGAATGGCTGTTCAGGATGTTGTGGCCAATGAGTGGAAAAAACTGACAGGTGTAACCCTAACCGAAGGTTATGGTCTGACTGAAACAGCACCGGTTGCCTCAGTTAACCCTATCGATGGTTCTGCCAGGATCGGAACGATCGGTATGCCGGTTTCTTCAACTTATATGCGTGTCGTCAATGAAGCGGGAGAACCTTTGGCTGCCGGAGAAGTCGGTGAAATCGTGATCAAAGGCCCTCAGGTGATGAAAGGATATTATAAAAGACCTGATGAAACTGCCAATTCCATTAAGGATGGATGGTTGTTTACCGGTGATATAGGATATATGGAACCGGATGGTTATTTCAGGATCGTAGATCGCAAAAAAGATATGATCCTGGTTTCAGGATTTAATGTTTATCCGAATGACATTGAGGAAGTTGTTGCTGCGCATCCAAAAGTGATGGAAGTGGCTGCGGTAGGTATTCCCAATGAAAAATCCGGAGAAGTAGTCAAACTATATATTACTAAAAAAGATAAATCGCTGACAGAGAGTGAGGTGATCGCTTATTGCAGGGAAAATATGACCAACTATAAGGTGCCAAAAGTGGTTGAATTCATCGATGAAATGCCCAAGACCAATGTTGGAAAAATTTTGAGACGTGCATTGAGAGACAGAGATAAATCACAGTAAATCACATGAAAAAAAGTCCGGGTAATTTTGCCCGGACTTTTTCCTGACTTGTACCCAATGAGTT
>DDTL01000168.1 GCA_002344345.1 Saprospiraceae bacterium UBA2365 | reverse complement strand
ATTATATATATTATAATTATTTTAGCTTGATAGCCTTTAGTCTTTTAGGCAGTTAGCTTCTGATGATTGCATGAGTGTAAAATTTCAATCAATGGGGTATTTTACAGCGTCTTTTGATTAAAGTTTTCTTTATATCCTACAGGCTAACAAACTATTTAACTAACCACCTGAATACCTAACGTATCAAAACTGCTTCGCCATTCTTTCCAAAGCTTCTTCCAGGATACTCCTTGGGGTCGGAAGGCAGATCCGCTGAAAGCCGGCTCCTTCTTCGCCAAACATCTCTCCGTCTTCCAGGATCACATTGGCCTCTACATAAATTCTTCGGTGAACTTCCTTCGAATCCAATCCGTAGTCCCGGAAATCCATCCATCCCATATAGGTTCCCTCCGGAATCCGGAATTTCACCTCAGGCAGCCGTTTTTCCAAAAAGTTTTTTAGAAAGTCAAAATTACCATCTATATAAGTTTTTACCTGATCCAGCCAATCCTGCCCTTCATTATACGCAGCGATCAACGCTTCCATAGCAAACGGAGAAGGTAATTTGAAGCCTGATTCCTTGGAAAAAGCCTGTCTGAGCGTCTCATCTTCTATGATGGCATTGGTGCAATGCAAACCGGCAACATTGAACGTTTTGTTGATCGCTGTCAGGGTGATAATTTTCTCATGACCAGAAACCTTTCTCAAGGGTATAAAGGTGGCATTTTGCCTGATCAGATCACCGTGGATCTCATCTGCAACCATCACGACATCATGTTTATGGCAAATGTAAGCCATCTCAGATAGTTCTTCCCTGTTCCAGACGCGGCCAACAGGATTGTGTGGACTGCATAACAAAAATAGCTTGTTTGCCGGATCTGCCGCCTTTAGCCGTAGATCTTCAAAATCGATCCGGTAGTGACCATTTTCCATGATCAATGCATTATTGATCACTTTTCGCCCGTTGTCCAGGATGCTGCCATAAAATGGCCTGTAAACCGGCGCTTGTAAGATCACTCCATCTCCGGGTTTTGTAAAAGCTTTGATAGCCATATAAAGCGCTTCCACGGTTCCCGGACTGTACACAATATGTTCTTGATTTATTTCCCATGAATAATGCCTCAGAAACCATCCCTGAATGGCCTCAAAATATTCAGGATGAGCCAAATGTGTGCTGTAGCCATAGATCTGTCTGTCAACACACCTGTGCAGTGCATCTACAACTGGTTGAGGGCAGGGAAAATCCATATCCGCAACAAACAGCGGTATGCTTTCATCGTCAAATCTCTCAGAAATTCCGAACTTTTTTATCAATTCAGCTGCATCCCATTTGATCGATCCGGTTCCTCTGCGTTTGATGACTTTGTCAAAGTTGTAAATCATTGCTCAGTTTCTTTTATTAATGACACTTCCTGTATATTCCTATTGAGGAATCAATAAAAAAATCTCAAAATCTTTGGTCAAAGGTAGAATTAATATTCATTTCCACCTCAGATATAAGTTGATTCACCGGTTCAAAATAGGGTAGAACGATTTCTTCATTAAAATCAAATAAATCTGCATAATCTCCTTTTTGCCTCCCTTTTCCCATTTTAAATAAGTTGAGTATTAAATAAAGAATCTGCTATGAAAAGTCTTTGCCACTTAAAAGGAGACTTTTAATTTGTTGGTTTTCAATCGTTTCCCTTTATTCTTGTGCTGACCTTTAGCGTCATTAGCTTGAGGCAAAAACGGTTGAAAATCAACAAATTGGACTTTTCGGAGCAGACTCAATTTTTAACTTTATGCTTATTCTTTAAGTTCATTATTAAGCAAATATCCCACATAATTATGCGGCGTAATTGACAGCAACAACTTTTTCGTCGCATCATCAACTTCCAATTCTTCGATAAAAGCACGGATTTCTGACTGTCCAATCCCCGTATGTCCTCTGGTGAGACTTTTGAGCGCTTCGTAAGGTTTCGGATAGCCAACTTTTCTTAAAACACTCTGTATGCCTTCAGCTACCACAGCCCAGTTGTTTTCAAGGTCTACCTTCAACTTTTGATCATTGAGTACCAGCTTGTCGAGGCCTTTATGAATGGACTTGAAAGCGATCAGGATATGCCCGAAAGGCACGCCGATATTTCTCAAAACAGTACTGTCTGTCAGATCCCGTTGTAATCTGGAAACCGGCAATTTGACAGATAAATGATGTAATATAGCCATTGCCATCCCAAGATTGCCTTCGGCATTTTCAAAATCTATGGGATTCACTTTATGTGGCATGGCTGATGATCCTACCTCGTTCGGATTAACCCTTTGCTTGAAATAATCCATCGAAATATACATCCACAAATCTCTGCAAAAATCGATCAGAATGTTGCTGATCCTCGCCCATGCATCAAAACCTGCAGCCAGATTGTCATAATGCTCGATCTGGGTTGTATACTTTGACCTGGACAAACCAAGATCTTCCGCAACAAATCTGTCTGCAAAATTCGGCCAGTTGATTTCAGGATAACATAGTTTATGTGCATTGAAATTGCCGGAGGCTCCTCCGAACTTGGATTTTATCTCAATGCTTCTTAATTGTTCCAATTGTATTTCCAACCTTTCAACAAATACAAAAATCTCTTTCCCGAGAGAAGTAGGTGAGGCAGGTTGTCCATGTGTGCGTGACAGCATTGGAATGGCACTCCACCTTCTTGCTAAAAGTCGCAATTTTGCAATGATGCTCTCCATACCTGGGATCATTTCCTTTTCCTGAGCTTCTCTGAACATCAAAGGGAAAGCCGTATTATTGATATCCTGTGAGGTCAGGCCGAAATGAACGAATTCTGAAATGTGTGATAAACCTATATTGACCACCTTTTCTTTGACATAGTATTCTATGGCCTTCACATCGTGATTCGTGATTTTTTCTATTTCTTTTACCTTTAGTCCGGCCTGTTCATTGAAAGTACTGGCTATATAAGATAATGATTTTCTGTCGGATTCTGTCAGTTTATTCATCTCAGGCAGACCTGCTTTGTGCAAAGCAAGTAAATATAAAACTTCAATCCGGACACGATATTTCATCAATGCATATTCAGAAAAATATTTACGTAATTCAACGGTTTTATCCATATACCGTCCGTCAATCGGCGAAATTGCATGCAATTCATTTTTTTCCATATATCCTGATTATAGATTTTCAATGGCAATCAAAAGATAAAGATAAAACATTTCACATTACAAGAAAAATATACTGTTGGTGATTGATTTTCTATACAGATTAATGAACCCCAAACTATTGCCTGAGGCATCTGTTTTTTATGAAACAACTATTTATATTAAATAAATGTTTTATATATAATTCATTTACATTTTGTGGTGTTAATCCGAATTTATCATCAAGTTTGAGCGTTTGTACTTTGGCTATTTGGGGTATCCCGTTAATTCTATAATCTGAATTGGATTATTTTGGACCAGAATTATTATTTATTGAAATTAGGAAGCTGGTATAAAAGAGAGAAAAAAATTTAATTCTCTCATTTAAATTAAGAGAAACAGAAATCTGAAATAGAAAGCGGCAATTTTGATTTTCAAAAGCATATAGCTCAATGCAAAAGATTATCTTTGCAGTTAAAAAATAATAGATTTATGTTTTCAGGAATAGTCGAAGGTTTGGGAAAGGTAGTGAGAATTGATAAAGATGGGAGTAACATTCATTTCTTTTTCCATTGCAGTTTTTTGGACCAGTTGCATATAGATCAAAGTATTGCGCACAATGGTGTTTGCCTCACCGTTGTAAATCTCAGTGATGATGGATATAAAGTCACCGCCATCCAGGAAACCCTGGATAAAACAAACCTGGGTTTACTCAGACCGGGTGATTATGTGAATCTTGAACGCTCTGTCACCCCGGATACACGCATGGATGGCCATTATGTTCAGGGACATGTGGATACCATTGCCAGGTGTACCATGGTTGAAACTCTGGAGGGCTCCTGGTATTTCCATTTTGAACTGGATAACGAAAAAGACGGATTGCTGATGGTCGATAAAGGTTCCATCGCCATCAATGGCACCAGCCTCACTTTAGTAAAAACTGGATCTAAACAGTTCAGTGTAGCGATCATTCCTTATACTTTTGAAAATACTACTTTTCAGTTCATCCAAACCGGCACCCTTGTTAATATAGAGTTTGATATCATGGGAAAATACATCGTAAAATACATGGACAGCATCAGAAATGAACTGTCAAGAATAAAAGCCTGATATGCACGACATCGAACCATTTTTCAGATGGAGACATTTATACCAGGCAGAACAGGACAAACGATCTCCATTTTACAGAAAGGTATATGATGAATTTGGGTTCACCAATGCCATTTACAACTACTATATACATCCTCAATGGGACAATTTTGGTTCATCAACCCTGTATCTGAAAATTCTTTACACGGATTATGAGTTGGGTTGTACCATCATCGAACTCATCGGAGAATGGAACGATACCTTGCATGATGATATCATGTACCTGAAACGGAATATTGCAGAATACATGCAGGATCACGGGATTTTCAAGTTTATGTTGATTTGCGATAACGTTCTTAATTTCCATTCCGGGGACAATTTATATCTGGATGAATGGAGCCAGGAAGTCAGAGAGGAAGGTGGATGGATTTGCTGTATCAACCTGCTGGATCATGTTTTTGCAGATTTTGAGGACGCATACCTTCAAAGGTACCTTTTTTTCGCTGATGAGATCAATGAAATCGAATGGCGACAGATGAAACCGGATCAATTGATCACTTTTATAGACAGTTTTATTAATCATTCTCAAAAAAGTCTTGAATTTTGAACGAACACAAAGCAGGATTTGTCAACATCATCGGTCGTCCAAACGTGGGGAAATCAACCTTGTGTAATCTGCTGATCGGTGATAAAATGTCCATTGTAACCCATAAGCCACAGACTACCAGGCATCGAATTCTTGGTATACTCAACGAAGATGATTATCAGATCGTATTCTCCGATTCTCCCGGCATCATTACGGATCCGAATTATGAATTGCATAAATCGATGAATAAATTCGCTTATTCCAGTCTCGAAGATGCGGATATTTTGATCATTATGACCGACCTCAGAAAAGATTCAGTCATTTCTCCCGCTTTGATTGAAGCAGTGAAAAAACTCGATGTACCGCTTTTTTTGGTGATCAATAAAACGGATACTGCCCAAAACGAGGCTGAAGTGGTTGAGATGGAGAAAAAGTGGACCGAACAGATTGTTTTTAAATATATTTTTCGCATTTCCGCGCTGAATCAACAACATACACAGGATATTTTGCCTGCCATTCTGAATTGCCTGCCGACAAGCCCGCCATATTATCCTAAAGACCAATTCTCTGACAAGAGTGAGCGATTTTTTGTAAGTGAAATCATAAGAGAACAGATATTTTTGCTTTATCAGGAAGAAATCCCTTATTCAGTTGAAGTGGAAGTGACAGATTTCAGGGAATCTGTTCTGAAGGGCAAAGACTTCATTCACATTTTTGCAAATATTTATGTCAGCCGTAAGTCCCAGAAAGCAATTCTGATAGGTCAAAAGGGCAGCAAGATCAAACAATTGGGAATTGACTCGAGAAAAGGCATCGAAGCTTTCTTTCATAAAGGGGTGCATCTCGAATTATTCGTGAAAATAATGGAAAACTGGAGAGATAATGATTCCGTATTGAAGAATTTTGGCTACCAACAGTAAAAACCTAAACAGCATTTTATTTGGGTGTGCCGCAGGGGGGACTCGAACCCCCACGGTCTTGCAACCATACGCCCCTGAAACGTACGTGTCTACCAATTCCACCACTGCGGCAAATACCTGTCGGAAAAAGCTGAAGCATCATCTATATTGTGCTTTTCAAATTCCAGCCGACAAAAGTAGTTATTTAATCAGGAATTTTGAACATGTGATCCATTTTTTTTATTTTTAGAAACAAATTATTTTAAATTTACGTTGTATGGTCGTGTGTAAGAATGCCTGGAGCAAAATTGCTCTGAACTGAAGATTTACAAATTGGCACATTGTTTGAAAATTGTTAAAAAAATGAATGATATATGGTGAAATATTTTTTCTTTTTTAGTTGCATAATGGTCTTCTCACTCAATATGGCTGCACAGGCTACGGGAAATACAAAAAAACCATTGTTGAGTTATAAGGAAAGACACATCAATCTGGGTAAGGTCAAAAAAGGCAACAAGGTCACATTTAGCTATACTTTCACAAATACAAGTAAACAGGATGTCGAGATAGATATCGTGACTGGTTGTGACTGTACCGAAGCTACCTGGCCCTCAAAAAAAATAAAGCCCGGCGAATCAGGCAAAATTGATGTGGTCTTTTTGAGCGCAAAAAAGGAAAAAAGTGAAACAGTAGAACTGGATGTAATTTTAAAAAATGAAGATCCGAAAACAGGGTATCCGATTTTTGATATATTATCCTATTCATACCTGTTTTAGCCTTCCCGGATACTAAAATAGTATTTTCATAACTGGCAATTCTGAGAATGAAGAATAAACAAACCGACTGGCTTTCAGGATTAAATCAACTGGTATTCAGCAGTGGTGGTGATCATCCCCACCATGAGGAAGAGGTGGAGGATAAGATAACCGAACCGGCATCTGCGCACGTTCTCAGGATTTGGCTTGAAAAAAAAGGACGTGGTGGCAAACAGGCAACTTTGATAAAAGGTTTTTTAGGAGATGACTTAGAATTAAAAGAGTTGAGTACGCTTTTGAAAAAACATTGTGGTGTGGGCGGAAGTATTAAGGAAAATGACATCATTATTCAGGGTGATCAAAGGACAAAAGTCAGGGATTTCCTGATATCACGGGGATATTCAAATACAAAATTAGCCGGTGGGTGAGCTGGAGGGAAGGTCAGGATTCGGAGATTTGAAGATTCGAAGATTCAGAATTCGATTGAACATTTAATTATTCGAACAACCCGAACAAAGGAAAAATTCAACAATTCAACAACTCAACAATTCAACAACTCAACAACTCAACAATCAACAATTCAAAAAATAAAAAAATGGACGAAAATAAGCGGCTTAAAGATGACAGTGTCAATATGATCATCAACAATCATGTACTGTGGAGCATGGGCGCAGGGTTTATTCCAATACCTTTGGCAGACATGGTAGCTGTCAGTTATATCCAAATGGATATGATCAAACAGTTGTGCAAAATCTATAATATTGATTACAAAGACAATGAACTGAAGGCAACCCTTACATCAATAACTTCAGCCGGTCTGGTTAAAGCAGGTGCAGGCAGACTGGTTAAAATGATTCCGGTCGTTGGCTCGGCATTGGGTGGCGTGGCGGTCAGCGCATTATCTGGTGCATCCACCTATGCCGTCGGTCATGCATTCAGACTTCATTTTGAACAAGGCGGGACTTTTCTTGATTTTGACCTCAATAAACTTAAAAAATCCTACAATGATCTCTTTGAAAAAGGTAAGAAAGTAGCGTCCGAAATGAAGCAGGAACAAGAAAAAGTCAGAAAGGAAAGTGAAAAGGTGGCAGAGGACAAGGAGATGCCTAAATCCGGACAGGACATTATCAACGAACTGAAAGCTTTAGCTGAGTTAAAAGAGGCTGGCCTGATCACTGAAGAAGAGTTTGCTGCACTGAAGAAAAAATTAATTAGCTAATTTATTGATTTGCAACCAAATAAGATCAGTAGCGTTAGCAATCCCAGGTTGAAAGCCTGGATACAGCTTTATAAAGGCAATCAACGAGGTCGTCAGGATCATTTTTTGGTAGAAGGGTATCTGGAATGCTCCAGAGGAATGAACTCAGGGTTTGAATTGCTCGGGCTTATGTTTTGCCCGGAGATCATTGATCCGATTTTGCTTTCAAATCTTCTCCAAAATATTGGTACTCATGTGCAGGTTTTTGATCTGGATAAAAAAGTGTATGCGAAACTAGCTTACAGGGATGATACTCAGGGAGTCATGGCCTTGTTTAAAAAGTCTGAAATGACCTTGTCAGATTTTCGTGTGCGTCAGGATAAAACCCCCTTATTTCTGATCCTCGAGAATGTCGAAAAGCCAGGTAATCTCGGAGCTGTTCTCCGTACCGCAGATGCAGTCAATGCTTCTGGTGTGATTCTTACAGGTAAAACAGGGACTGATCAGTTCAATCCTAATGTGATCCGAGCCAGTATTGGGACTGTTTTTTCGGTTCCGGTCGTGTATGCAGAAGAGAATCTGGTACTTCATTGGCTTCATGAGCAAAAAATCAGGAGTTTTGCGGCTGCTTTACCTGCATACACTGATTTATATGCATTGAACCTGACCCAGCCTGCTGCAATGATTTTCGGTAATGAAAACCAGGGCCTTTCTGATTTTTGGATACAACAGGCAGATGTCGTCTTTACATTACCTATGTTAGGTAAAGCCGATTCACTCAATGTTTCTGTATCAGTTGCTGTATCAGCTTTTGAATATCTCCGGCAGTTCAGATTGCTTTAGATGTAGATAATTTGGGTTCGATCACCTGAGCATTGTTCATAGAATTCCCCAACTGTTATTATTCCGGCAATTTCATCGCTGAGGTCTGCTTTTTTAAGCTTAAAAAGTTCCATTGCCAGTTTGCAGGCATATAACTTTCCTCCTCCTGCTGTGATCATTTGTAAAAACTCTTCGGTTCCCGGAATACCTTTTTTCTCCAGTCTGCGATGCATGGATCCTGAAATGATGGCTTCGACTCCGGGGAGAAAACCCAAAAAAGAAGGGAAAGGCAATCCATTTAAAAATCTTAATGAAGGATTGCCAATTGCTGGTGTTTTTAACCTTTTCATACGTTTTTTTGTGATCGCATCCAGTCCAAAAAAAGTGAAAAAAAGATTTGCCTCCATTCCTTCCATGACCGCTCCATTGGCCAGGATCAGGGCAGAATACACGTCTTCAATCCCTGATTTGGAGCAGATGATGCAGATTTTGTGTATCGCGTCAACCTGTATATGCATGATGTTTAATTTGTTGCTTTTATTCAGGATGTTTAAAGACAACCGGATGGCTTTGGAATACCTGCAATCAAGGCGGCGAGTTTCAATGGCCTTTTGGGAAAAAGTACATACATTTCTTTGATGTCAGTGATCCCGGATGATCCCACTAAACGAAGTGTCATTTCCACTCCTTCCCTGTGTTTTTTTCGTACAAATTCAAGCACTGCAATATGTTTTTCACTCAGTTCGATACCGTATTCCTTTGCCAGTTCCACGGCAATTTCCTGTGTCCAGACTTGCATGTCCGTCATAAAACCATCATCTGAAAATTCAATATGTTGCCCGGCAATTGTTCTATTCATTTTTCCTTCGATTTGAAATTTTAATATGACCGGATGATTACCTGATGATCACTTCTTTGATCAGTTCTTTGCCTAATCTATCGTTCAGTAATCTGATCAATTGCTCTTTTTGGAACGAAATCTCATGCTTCAAAGGAGCTGAACTAAACTCGAGGATCAGTTTTTCCTTCGAAATCTTGATGGAAGTCGTATAATCATCCACCATTTCACCCATCAGATCTTTCCATGCCTTCCGCACGGATATCTCATAATAGTTTTTCCTGATCTTTTGTTGATTGATGAATGCATCAATGGTCTGATTGATTTTTTCCTCGTTTCTTCCCATGATTTTATTTTATAGTTCAGGATTCGGTTCCATTGCGCTGAATCACTGTTCCATCCTTTATTTTAAACCAAAAAAATTCAAAGTTTATTTTCTCGAAGGTCTCTAAAATCCTTTGTTCATCCGTATCAGTTATAAAAACCTGTCCAAGTTGCTCCTCAAACAATAGTTGCACCAAATGTTTTACGCGATCTCTGTCCAGTTTGTCAAAAACATCATCCAGCAAAATAACCGGAGTTGTGTCGGTTTTCATTTTGAGGTAAACAAATTGAGCCAGTTTGAAAGCCAATACCAATGATTTCAACTGTCCCTGGGATGCAAAATTGGATATGGCATTTTGGTTGATGGTAAAGTGTACATCATCTTTGTGAATACCGGTGGAACTTCGTTTGAGCGCCATATCCTTTTCCAGATTTTTTCTACATTTTTCTATGAAATTCCCGACGGAAAGCTGGCTGAAGTATTCCATTTCAGCTTGTTCGCCTGAATGGGCTATCCTGCTGTACAACCTGATAAAAATGGGTTTCAACTCTTCAATAAACTCATTTCTTTGCAGAAAAATATGTTTGGCCAATGGTTCCATTTTTTCATCATATACCTCAAGTAATGCTTTAACTGAACCTGATGATTGCCCTGATTTCAACATGGCGTTACGCTGTTCCAACAATTTATTGTAGGCCATCAAATCCTTCAGATAGGCTATATTTACCTGCGAAAGAACTTTGTCAATCAGTTTCCTTCTTTCTGCAGAACTTTCAAGTATCTGGACATTATCTTTTGGCGCGATCATCACCACTGGAAATTTTCCTATATGATCCACCATCCGTTCAAGATCTTTTCCATTCAATTCCAATGATTTCTGTCCTTCCACAGGTAGTTTGATCACCACATGATTTTTTTTAGAATTTCGGGTAAAATCACCGGAAATACGGAAAAAATTTTCTCCGTGCAGCACGTTGAATTTATCTGTCCGGCTAAAATTGCTTCGTGTCAGGCAAAGGTAGTTGATCGCATCCAGGATATTCGTTTTCCCCATTCCATTATTACCAACAAAAGCATTGACGCTCGGATGGAATTGCAACTCCAGGTTTTTAAGGTTGCAAAAATTGGTGATATGAATTTTATTCAGCTGCAAGAGATATTTTTTGCAAGGTATAAAACATTGCTCAAACCCGGAAGTTCAAAAATATAATAAGTGGAAAAAAACATCAAGCCAACTAAAGATTTTCGTCCAGCAGATCAGGTCGTCTGAGTCTGGTTTTTTCGATGGATTGATTCAGCCGCCATTCACTGATCTTTTCTTCATGACCGCTCAAAAGGATTTCCGGCACGAGCCAGCCATTGAAATCAGCAGGCCTCGAATACACAGGAGGAGCCAGCAATCCATCCTGGAAACTGTCCTCAAGCGCCGAAGTTTCATCATTCAGAACACCAGGTATCAATCTGCCGATCGTGTCTGCCATGATCGCAGCAGCCAATTCACCTCCCGATAAGACATAATCGCCTACCGATATTTCCATTGTGACAAAATGATCCCGGATACGCTGATCTATCCCTTTGTAATGCCCTGCGATCAATAAAAGACTTTTTTTAAGAGATAGACTGTTCGCTGTTTTTTGTTTGTATGGAATGCCGTCGGGTGTCAGGTAAATGATCTCATCATACTTAACCTTTGTCATAAGATCCTGAATGCAATTGAACAATGGCTCTACCATCAGGACCATGCCAGCGCCGCCACCGTACTGATAATCATCGATCTGATTGTAATTGTTCAGTCCGTAAGATCTCAGATCAATGATATTCAGTTCCAGTAATTGCTTGTCAATCGATCTTTTAATGATCGAATGACCAAAAAAACTTTCCATCAGTGATGGAACAGCTGAGATGATGTCAATGCGCATACAAATTTTTAGGAATGATCTTTGAATACCATATAGTCCAAATAATATTTGGTTAAATCAAGGATTATTATTCGTTGATACCCAATAATTCAATCTCAAAGATCAGTGCAGAATATGCTTTGATGTCAGGTCCGGGCTGTTGTTCACCATATGCAAGCTGATAAGGAAGAAATACTTTGAACTTGTCACCTACTTTCATCAATTGAAGGACTTCCTGCCATCCCTGAATGACTCCGTTTACGGGAAAAGTTACAGGTTCACCTCTTTCTACAGAGCTGTCAAACACCTTTCCGTCAATGAGCGTTCCATGATAGTGGGTTCTGACCTCATCCTCAAGTGTAGGTGATGGGCCGGAACCTTTTTGAAGTACCTGGTACTGAAGACCGCTCGGCAAACTGATAACGCCTTCTTTTTGAGCGTTTTCAGCTAAAAATGCTTCACCTGCTTCTTTGTTTTTGGCATCCTCAGCCGCTTTGCTTTCCATGATCATTTGCTGGAATAAAGTGAGTGCTTCACCCTCTTCCACCTGGGGAACCCGACCAGCCATTTTATCAAGAAAACCCCGTACAAAGGCATCCTGATCCATTTTGCTCAACCCAATATTCTTTAATTCATCCGCTATTACCATTCCTGCTGCATAACTTGAACGACTCAATTGTTCAGATAAGCTTTGGGCGACGGCGAGTGAACTGACAGCCAACAATAAAGCTGTGATCAAACCTGTAATTTTTGTTTGCATTTATTTCTATTTATTTAATCAAAAATATTTCCTTTAAAACTCAATCAACCAGCAAAATATTTTTTGGGATGCAAAAACCATACTTTTTTTGCTTCTGCACCCCAAAATACTTATATTATTTGTAACCAAGCTGACTATGATTTCTTCAATTCTGAATAAAACTGATAATAATACGGGATCGTTTCAATTCCTTTGTAAAAAGTGAACAAACTATAATGCTCATTCGGAGAATGGATCGCATTCGAATCCAAACCGAAGCCCATGAGTACTGATTTTACCCCCAAAACTTTTTCGAATAGGGCAATGATCGGAATACTGCCGCCAGACCTGATCGGGATTACTTCCTTGCCAAATGTTTTTTGCATCGCCATTTCAGCAGCTTTGTATTCCGGTGTATCTACCGGGGTTACCGTGGCATATCCACCATGATGGTATTCAACTTTTACCTTGACGGACTTAGGTGCAAGGGATTTAAAGTGTTTTTCAAACAACTCGGAAATTTTTGCCGGATCCTGATTTGGAACAAGTCTCATGGATATTTTGGCAAAAGCTTTGGAAGGTAAAACCGTTTTGGCTCCTTCTCCTGTAAATCCGCCCCAGATACCGTTCAAATCCAAAGTCGGCCGGATGGATGTCCTTTCAATGGTTGTAAATCCGGTTTCACCTGATTCTTCTTCAATGCCAATGGATTTTCTGTATTCATCCAGGTCAAATGGTGCAAGGTTCATCTTAGCCCTTTCATCATCTGAAACTTCCAGCACATCATCATAAAATCCTTCTATGGTGATCCTTTTATTTTCATCATGCAGCCTGGCTACCATATCACAAAGGATGTTCAGTGGATTGGCAACGCCTCCACCATAAAGGCCTGAATGTAAATCTCTGTTGGGACCCGTCACCTCAACCTGGACGTAGCTCAAACCTCTCAATCCTGTTGTAATGGTCGGTGTTTCCTTGTTGATCAGTCCTGTGTCAGATACAAGGATCACATCTGAATGTAACATTTCTTTATTGGCTTCGCAAAATGCACCCAGACTGGGCGAACCGATTTCTTCTTCTCCTTCAATCATGAATTTAACATTGCAGGGCAAAACACCTTCGGCGACCATTGCTTCAAATGCCTTCACATGCATGAACATCTGACCTTTGTCATCATCAGCGCCCCGGGCAAAAATAGCGCCTTCAGGATGCAACTCAGTTTTTCTGATCTGTGGTTCAAAAGGGGGTGTTTCCCATAGTTCAAGCGGATCTGCAGGTTGTACATCATAGTGGCCGTAAACCATCACTGTGGGCAGTGACGGATCAAATATTTTATCTGCATACACTACCGGATGTCCGGCTGTTTCATAGACTTTTGAATTTTCGGCACCGGCCTTTTCAAGAAACGACCTCAATTTTTCAGCAGCTTTATACATATCTTCCCTGTGGTTGGGATCAGAACTAACCGATGGTATTCGGATCAATTCAAACAGTTCTTCCAGAAACCGATCCTTGTGCGTGTTGAAATAAGCTTGTAATGTATCCATAATTGAAGTTTTATTAACCGGCAAAAAAATGAAATTGAGCTATGCTTAATCTCAACCTGCTCATCATTTTTGTCCGGTTGAAGTTATTTAACTAAATGATTTGATAATTTTTCTTCTAATACCTGTTCAGAAATATTTGGCGTTAGTCTACCTTTAAAAACATAGGAAATCGTTCCTTTTTCTTCTGAAACTACGATCACAGCCACCATGGTACTTTCAGTGATACCCAGGGCAGCCCGATGCCTCAAACCATATTTTTGAGGAATATCGGGGTTGGAAGATAAAGGTAAAACTGTGCCTGCGCTGTAAATCCTGTCCTTGGAAATGATGGCTGCACCGTCATGCATAGGACTTTGTTTTTGAAAAATCGTTTCCAGCAACACCTGGCTGATCTTGGCATTTAGGTAAGTTCCGTTGTTGTGGAACATTTCCGGATCTCTGCCATTCATCAAGACGATCAATGCGCCGGTTTTGCTGGCAGAAAAGTTCAGAATGGCCTTTTTCATCTGTCTGACACCTTTGTTTTTCTCAACATCTGAAACTGTTTGAAATCGGAAAAACCTTTCAAAAAATGTAAATCGTCCTCTTAAAGTCGTATTGGCCAGGGCAACTAAAAACCTTCGCACCTCCGGCTGGAAGATGATGATCAAAATAATGACCCCGAAGCCGATAAATTTACTCAGGATAAAGGACAAAAGCTTCATGTCCAGTAGTCCCACCACCCACCAGAGCACATATAAAATGATCACACCCACCAAAATTTTGATGGCAATGCTGCCTCTGAGCAGTTTGTATAAAAAATATAGCAGATAGGAAACAATTAGTACATCTATCACATCGATGAACCTGACTTCAAAAGAACCTATGTGAAAGAGAGGTATATACATTTATTGTAATATTGATCCTTTTAATTGACAGAAAGATAAGATCTGAATTTAGTGTTTGAGCAATTCAAAACAATTCAATATCCAATGGCACCTTCCATGAATTGATCAGTTGGTCAAATCTTAAGTGATGCTCCGTAATTTAATGCAAAATGGTTTGGATCAAGCGTAAGCCAGATTTTTGACATTTGCTTTTTCAGTCACCTTGTTGTAGACAAAAAATATCCCGACACTGTAAACAAGGTCACCTAAAATCGTGTATTTGAAAAAAGGAATGCCATTGATGTAGCTGCTTATAAGGCCTGTAAAATCTTTTGTATAAAGATCAAAAAACAGCCAACTGCCGAAATTAGTGATCATAAAAAATGCAACTGAGCCTGCCAGACTTCCGAAAATCAGTTTCGAATAACTGAAACGTCTGAGTACATTATTGGCGATCAGAAACATGGCTGCAAAACCACCATAAACCCAGATCATGTAATTGCTGAACCATATAATGCCTGTCTGACCTGTGAAACTTCCTCTGTGGACAAAATTGTTAAGTATAAAATCCGTCAGGTAAAGCGCTAAAAAGGTAAAAAATATCGCTGATCGTCTGTTTTTATATATCGCTCCTCCGAAAATGGCCAATGCTCCCACGGGTGTGAAATTCCAGGGATGTGGCATGAATCTGCTTAAAGCGATCACTGCGATAAAAACAATGAACAGTAAAAAATCTTTCTTTCCCAACATGTTGTATTTTTTGAATAAATTAACAATTCAACGGGCTAAAGGTTTCAATCCACAAAGCTAAAAATAAATTGTGGAAATAAAAAATTGCATGAATTTCAATTTGAAAACATATTCCACCTGAGTCAAAATGTATTTAATATACTGATTTAAGGTTTTAACCGGTATGTCAAGTTTTCGAGTCTGCTTTGAATTGCCATTATTCTTTGAATTTAAAATTAGGATAATACCCTGTTTCCGGTAAATCCAGCAATCATGCCAATGGAAAAACCACGAAGTGGTTAAATTTCAATAGCCCGGTATGCAATGCCGGGTTTGAATATCATTAGCCCGGTATGCAATGCCGGGTTTGAATATCAATAGCCTGGTATGCAATGCCGGGTTTGAATATCAATAGTCCGGTATGCAATGCCGGGTTTGAATATCAATATCACGGTATGCAATGCCGTGGTGATCAGAGAAAGTAGAAAACAACCCTGAAAGGGTTGAATCAGAATAAGTACTTCTCATTGAATTCCACTTGAAATACATTTAATATCTGGACGAATTCATCTTTGGTTGAAATTTTCTTATGATGTTCAACTTGATTTTTAACCCAACTTGCAAATATT
>DDTL01000143.1 GCA_002344345.1 Saprospiraceae bacterium UBA2365 | reverse complement strand
TGTCAATTATGATGGATTTTTAATTTATTTACACATTTTTTTAATTTATTTTTAGTTGTTTTGATTATTTATGTCTTTTTTTGCAAATATTTTTAATTTATTACAAAACGTATAAACATGACAAACGGAAGAAAAAGTGCAATTGATGTATTTTCCAGCAGACCCACAGAGTTGGAAAAAGCCAAAACATCCAAAATATCAGTTATATTTAATGAAAACGTATTCACCATGACCAAAATGAGGACGTATTTATCGTCTTCAGCATTTGCCAGTTTCAGGGATTCATTAGAGAACAGGACTAAAATCAGCAGAGAAATAGCTGATCAAATCGCTTCAGCCATCAAATCATGGGCAATGGAACACGGGGCAACCCATTATACACACTGGTTTCAGCCACTAACGGGAGCAACAGCCGAAAAACATGATTCATTTTTCACTATAGATAAAGAAGGAAATGCGATTGAACGATTAAGCGGTACAGAGCTGGTTCAGCAAGAACCAGACGCTTCGTCTTTTCCCAGCGGAGGATTGAGGGCCACTTTTGAAGCGAGGGGTTATACTGCGTGGGATCCGGGTAGCCCTGCATTCATTATGGACATTGGCGGGGGAAAAACACTATGCATTCCCACAGTGTTTATTTCTTATACAGGAGAAGCTCTGGACCACAAAGCACCGTTGATTAAGTCCATGGAAGCCATTGATAAAGCAGCAACCGAAGTTGTAAAATATTTTGACAGACATGTGAAAAAAGTTTTACCAACACTTGGTTGGGAGCAGGAATATTTCGTTATAGATAAAGCAATGTATTATGCAAGACCGGATCTGCTTGCCAATGGCAGAACCGTTTTTGGCAGGGCACCTGCCAAAGGTCAACAGTTGGATGATCACTATTTTGGAGCTATTCCAGAAAGAGTATATGCATTCATGTTAGACCTTGAAAATGAATCTCACAAACTGGGTATTCCTTTAAGAACGAGGCATAATGAAGTCGCTCCAAGTCAGTTCGAATGCGCGCCCATGTTTGAAGCAGTTAACGTGGCGGTTGACCACAACCAGTTGCTTGTCAACCTAATGGATCGGGTGGCCAGAAGGCATAACCTGATTGTGCTCACACATGAGAAACCCTTTGCCGGAATTAACGGTTCAGGCAAGCATAACAACTGGTCATTGATGAGTGATGACCATACTAATTTGCTTTCTCCCGGATCTACCCCGAGGAACAACCTGCAGTTTCTCACATTTTTCATCAACACCATTAAAGCTGTCCATGACCATGCTGATTTATTGAGGGCATCGATAGCTTCAGAAAGCAATGATTATAGATTAGGTGCAAATGAGGCTCCACCCGCCATCATGTCAGTTTTTGTCGGTTCATACCTGAACAATGTTTTGGATGCATTGGAAACAAGAGTGGATGAAGACTTTTCTGATGAAGATGAAATGGATCTGAAACTGGACATACACAAAATGATACCTGATATCATGATGGACAATACAGACAGGAACAGGACTTCACCTTTTGCCTTTACAGGCAACAAATTTGAATTCAGGGCGGTTGGTTCATCTGCAAACTGTTCCCGTGCAATGATAACACTGAACACCATAATGGCTAATCAGTTAAAAGCATTCAAGAAAGATGTGGATATTTTGATCAAAAAGGGAGAAAGGAGAGACAGTGCAATATTGAAAGTATTGCGTGAATGTTTGTTAAGCTCCAAAAAAATCATGTTCGAGGGTAATAATTACAGTCATGAATGGGAAGTTGAAGCTGCTGCACGAGGGCTGAATAATATCAAGTCAACACCAATGGCGCTGGATGCGCTGACCCAAAATAAGACCATTGAGGTTTTTACCAGCGAAGAAGTATTATCTGAAAGAGAACTGAGAGCACGTCATGAAATATTTCTGGAAGAGTATATTACAAAGGTAAAAATAGAAGCAAAAATCATAATGGAACTTGCTCTGAATCAAATATTACCTGCTGCTTTCAAATATCAAAGCGCATTGGCTGATACCATATCAAAAGCAGAAAAGTCAGGTCTGGAATCAAAATCACTAGGAGTCCATAAGGAGATCTTTTACAGAACTTCAAATGCAATTAATGGCGCGTACAATAACATTGAATTGTTGGAAAAAACGCTTGAAGAAGTGAATGAAGTCTCTGACACAAGAGAAAAATCTATTGAGTTTGCTGATAAAGTAAAACCATTCTTTGAAAAAATCCGGATGCATGTAGACGAGTTGGAACTTCTGGTAGATGATACTCTCTGGCCATTACCAAAATACAGAGAGATCCTGTTTGCAAGATAAAAATAGTTTGTGATAAAAGACTTTACATAATTGTTAATTTAATAACAGTATAAAAAGATTAAATCTCCTATTATAAAGTTCAATTGAAAGATAGTGGCTTACATAAGTCACTATTTTTTTTTGAATGTAAAACAAAGTGTATAACCATTAAAATATGCTAAGACACTAAAGGAAGTTTATACTGAACAATAATACGAATCAGGAAAGTATATAAAAAAAAGCGGGGCAACAAGCGTTGCCCCATGAAAACCAGTTCACCCTACTTCTTTATATATAACTTATATATTTTCTGTTTGATGATACAAAGATATACTACCCTTTTTAATCGTGCAAGAAAAAATCAATTTTTTTTTAAAAAAACTTTACTATTTACAATTTATTAACAAAAACAGGGTCAAAATGCCCCTAAATCGCCTAATTTTGGTCATTTAATAAATTTTCTTTTATATTTTTTGGTAATTTATCCAACACTAAATCGTAGGAATGGCCGATCAACTTCTTTAATAATTCAGTCGATATTTTTTCAGCGAATACCGTATTCCAGTGTTTTTTATTCATATGGTATCCTGGAATGATGGATTCAAATTGTTCCCTCAGTTCAACAGCATAGTCGGGATCACATTTCAAATTGATCCGGACTTCCGGTTCATCCAAAGACATCAAAGCGAATATTTTTCCTCCGATCGTAAAAGCAAGGGTTAATTCATCGAATGGAAATGATTCCTGAGCGTGCATTTTTGACAGGCAAAATTCTCTTATTCGTTCGAAATGCATCTACATTGTGCTTTACATTATTAAAAAGGAATTAAAGTTGGATCAATGTTTTTCAAATTAATTGATAGTAAAAACTAGATTCACTTTCACTGTATAATAGCCAAAATCTTGTAAATTGAAAAAACAAAAAATAACTAAACCACCAATTTTTTTAGTTAAATCAAATGACCCTTATTTTTTTTCGCTTCCAGATATAAAACATTATCAGGGTGCGGATCTGTAATAATAGGAACCCTGCGAACCAATCGGATCCCGGAATTTTCAAACGAGTTGATCTTTTCAGGATTATTGGTCAACAAAATCACTTCCCTGATGCCAAGATCCCGGATTATTTCAATCGCATCTCCATAATTCCTTTCATCCGGGTGAAAACCAAGTTCTTCATTAGCTTCATAAGTATCAGCTCCTTTATCCTGCAGATTATATGCTTTGAGTTTATTTGCCAGGCCAATTCCCCTGCCCTCCTGCCTTAGATAGATCAGCAAACCGTTTTCTACTGAAATCATATCCATCGAAATATTCAACTGATCTCCGCAATCACACCTGGTAGAGTGAAATAAATCACCGGTCATGCATTCTGAGTGAATTCGGACCAAAACAGGTTGAGTCTTGTCCAGATGTTCATGCACCAAAGCAATGTGCGGCATACGGTCAGTTTCACCATTTAAATATGTAATCATTCTGAACCTGGCCCTTTTTGTCGGTATCCAGGCTTCTGCAACTCTGATCATAAAAAACGCTTATAAAATCAAACTGCAAATATAATTTATTTTTAAGCACTGCCTTTTGATTTTTTATACAGATGCTGGAATTCAATGAAATTATCGAAACAATCTACTACCTATATATTTCTATATCAATCACTTAACATAATTCAGATAATGATTTACCTGAAAAAGGGATGCTCAATCGAAATTTCCCCGTAGTGCCTTTTTACCAACTTCTGTCAACAAACCTGGATGCCAGGGAGGATCAAAAACAAGGCTAACATCCACATCTTTAGAAGGATACGCATTCTGAAGGGTATCAATCACATTTTGAACGATCACATCACCTATCGGGCAAGCAGGCGTAGATAAGGTCATTTCCACAAAAATGCGATTGGTTTCATCTTGTTCAACTTTATAAATAAGTCCCAGGTCTACGATATTGATCTCAAGTTCAGGATCAATGACCTTTTTTAAAATTCCTTTTACCTGTGATTCGAAAGAATTATCCGGGATCAGTTCAGTGCCATGAACATCACTAAATGCCGGATGAACCATTTTTTTCTTTGACCCGAAAAGTTTCTTTATCCTTTCGTACCACTTTTGGTCGGATTCATGAGTATTTGTGATCATAATTTCAATTATTTTTAAATTTCTATGAAAGCTCTTTGTCTTTTAGAAAATACAATAATAAATACATTGACATTGAACAACAATGCAGTCACAATCAGCAAAACAGCACCTGTATATTGTAAAAATGACTTTTCGAATAAAAATCCGAGGGCAAAAAATAATACAGCCAAGAGATATATATAATACTGCCATTGAGCCAATTGTTCTGAATACAGGTCTTTAGGCATAGGGATCTCTTTTTTACCTACCAAATGTTTATATCTATGGAGCCATAATATAAATGGTAAAGTTTTATACATTTGGCCAAGGATAAGATTGCTGAAAAATCCAACAAATATACTCAGTCCGTAAGGTATGATCAATTGGTTGATTTCTGGCATATCCAGCCAGCCCGACAGGCTTAAAAGACCAGCTAAAACGGCTGGAATCAATAAAAAGACAAATGAGATCATAGTATGTTTCATTCCGACATCAAGTTTTCTGAGCTTTTTACGGTAAGCATCGAATATGTATTTCAAAAAATAGCTAAAACCCAGGAAGAAAATAAGGAAATAAACTGATATCCATAGGGTACCGGCAAAAGCCAGCCAATCAATTGAAATCAATAGAAGAGCAAAATTGCATAAATACAAAGCTTTCTTCAAAAAACCATCTTTCAGATCGTGGGAAACGAGGAACATCGGTATCAGTACAGACGAAACACCCATCACTAGGAAAAGGAGCCAGCCAATCATGCCAAAATGAGCATGAGTTTTGAGTACATTGAATTGGTCTTGTTTCAGGAATGGAAAAGTGTAATTTAGTGTCAAGAGGAAACCAAGCAACCCGGTCAAAAGTAACCACAAAATTGCTGAAAGTACCAGTTTCCCGGAAAAATGACATTTATTACTACGTATGATGGATTTAAAAATATTGAAAGAAAAGAGCAGAAATGCAAAAAAGACCAGTCCGCCGAAGACGAAAAGGTAGTTTTTAAAATGCATAGTCCAAAAAGACCAAACCATACCTAAAATCCCTAAACCAAAGATGACAAAATTCAATTTTCCCAACTTTTGGCTATAAAGACCCGTTTCGAAAATAACGGGAACCAATTGGTAAACAGCACCCATAATGATCATAGAAATCCAACCAAGCGCTGCAAAATGAGTTAAAGCCAAAATTTTGGGGTTCATGAAATGCAAACCGAGCTCAGGAATGGAGAACAATAAAAGGACACTGAATATAAGAAATGCGATTGCTGAGAAAATGAAATATGGCACAACTAAAGTAGGTGACGGAGCTCTTTCTGTACTCAAACCAAACATAGCAACTAATTATTTAATATATATATAATTGATTTATAACTATTATAGAGTCAAAATGATTTTATCTGAAAATCAACAGCCGGGTGTAATGCTCATTGATTTTTGATGAAACAAGTTTAAACCCACGTATTGAAAGTTCCTGCAGTAAGAACTGAGGAAATTTTTTATGTTCTACCAATAGTGCATAACCCTCTTCCAACAATTCGAGTTCTTTAAGAATGGTTACCATAGGTAAAGGCATTTCGAGCTCTCTCACATCAATTTTCCTGCATTTTTGCAGAAAAAATTCAGTTTTTTCCCTGAACAATCTCTCATTGTTTTCATGCACTGTAGCTTCTGTTTCAGCTCTATCATAAAAGTCATTCTGCTTATAAAACAAAGTATGCACTTCACCTGCAAATGGTCTTGAAGTTTTGTATAAAAAACCTTTTTCTTTAAGCATATTGATTAAAGGAACTGGTTCAAAAGTATTGATGATCAATAACTGTTGTTGTGGTAAAAGCTTATTTAACTGTTTCATTATGAATTTGAAAGGATCAGTTCCTACATCCAGCATAGGTCGCACATCCAATACAATCATATTTTCATTGACAGATTGAGAAATTTCTCCGGTCATTTCATGACTATTCAGCGATTGAAGACCAGCATTTTCGGACATCTTTCCTCCATCATGTTGAATTTCGAATCCAATTTTCTGCAATTCATTCAAAATATCGGATGGTTTTACATTTCCAATTCGTGCTGCATCTCTGACGTTTACTCTTGATGCGAGCAATTTTCTGAGGATTGGATTTTTTAGTTTGTTGAAGTGTTTGTTCACAGAAGCAATTACATCAATTGCTTTCGCATTCACTTTAATGATTTCACCAATGTTGCTTTCTTCGTTGACTATCATACTATTTTTATTTATACTAAATAAATATAATGCAAATGTATGTATTTTATTTAATACCTAATGGTATTTTATAAAAATTTGAGTAAAATCAGGTCATTTTATCTGGGGAACTGAAAATAATCCGCCTACAGCTTGAATACAAGATTATTTGATTCGCTCATAATGCGATCTAAAAAATGAAATCAAAAGAAAAAGTAATTGCTAAGGTTGAATGTGTTTTAGTCAGAAGTCTTTTATCAAATGATCCATATCTGGCCAAAAAATCATTTCAAGAGCGAGTTGAGTGTCTTTTGCACATTGTATCCGCTCCCATCATTTCTTTTTTTTTGCAGACATTTCTTTAGCAATAGCAATAGAAAATATCTGCCGATATAAGGTAGTGAATCCCATTTTTCTTAAATGCTTCCATGCCAATTCAAGTCAAACTAAAAGCCATTATACAGTTCAAAATCTTCATAGGAAATGAGCATGCTCCTTACATTAAAATCCATCAAAAGGTTTCAAAAAAAGAAACAATTCCAGTGCAAATACTTTATTATAGGATTCCGATGGCCATTAATGACAATAGGTACCGAACAAATCAATTTTTCTGTTCAAGCCATTCTTTTGCGTTGACAAATGCATTAAACCATGGGCTAAACCTTTCTACAGCACTTTTATCAGGAAGGTAAGGCCACTGCCAGGTCATGACAGATCGTTCCAGGTGAGGCATCATGGCCAGATGTCTGCCATTCTCAGAACAAACAGCAGCTGCATTGAACATTGATCCATTGGGATTTCCCGGATATTTAGTTTGTGAGTATTGTATCGGGATGTGGTAATCAGCTTCATTATCAGACCCAAAAGCAAATTTTCCTTCGCCATGAGACACCCAAATACCTAGCCTTGTATTTTCAAGTCCTTGCAACATGATAGAAACATTTTCCTTAATATCAACTGTAATGAACGCTGATTCAAACTTACCGGAATCATTATGTAACATCATTGGTTTGATCTCATCCCGGACACCTAACAGGTTCAGTTCAACCATTAGCTGGCAACCATTGCACACCCCAAGGCTCATAGTATCTTCTCTTGCATAAAATCTGTCGAGCGTTTCTTTAGCTTGCTTATTGTACAGAAACGCTCCTGCCCAACCTTTAGCCGAACCAAGCACGTCTGAGTTGGAGAAACCACCTACAAAAACGATCATCTGAACATCCTCAAGTGTTTCCCTTCCATTGATCAGATCAGTCATATGAACATCCTTTACATCAAAACCGGCTGCCCAAAGTGAAAAAGCCATTTCTCTGTCTCCGTTAACGCCCTTCTCCCTTATAATGGCAGCTTTAATTTTTCTTGCAGCAGAAGCCTGGAAATACTTATCGTTAAATACTGAAACCATTTGATATGACAAAGCCTGGTTTTTATAATTAAGGTATCTTTCCAGAGCCAGATACTCGCAATGCTGTTTCGCATCCAGCAAATAGGAACTTTTATACCATTTATCCCTTAAAATATCAATGTTTAAATGATAATCTTTCTCCTTAAAACTAAAATTGATTGACCGTTCGGTTATTGGTTGTCCGATTGTCCAATAATTTATATCTGCAATACCAAGTAATTCAATGGCTTTGCTTCCATTTTGAATTTGAAGCACAACAGCAGGTTTTTCAGAGAATAAAATTTTAATTAGGTCAGATTCGTTCATGCCATCAAAGTTGAGATCCAAACCACCTGAAATGTTGGCAAAATTCATTTCCAGCAGGCAAGTTATTAATCCACCGGCTGAAACATCATGGCCAGCTAAAACCAGATCCATGCGGACCAATTCCTGAATGGTTTCAAAACAATTAGCAAAATAAGCTGCATCGTTGACTGTTGGAACTTGAGCACCAAGTTTTGCCAAACTCTGTGCGAAACTACTACCACCCAAGTGAAAAGGGCTTCCTGAAAAATCAATATAAACAATAGAAGTATCGAGCTGACTCTGAATTACAGGACCGACACATTTTGTAAAATCACTCACTTCACCAACTGCAGAAATGATTACGGTTCCAGGCGAAAAAACTTCTTTATCTTTGTATTGTTGTTTCATGGACAGACTGTCTTTACCTGTAGGAATGTTAATCCCCAGAGCGATCGCAAAATCACTCATCGTTTTTACAGCCCTATATAACCTGTCATTTTCTCCTGCATTTTTGGCAGGCCACATCCAGTTAGCACTGAGAGAAACACCTTTGAGTCCACCCTCAATGGGAGCCCACACCAGATTGGTCAATGCTTCAGTCACTGACAAAATACTACCTGCTTCAGGACTGATCAAACCTGCTACAGGTGCATGTCCTATTGAAGTGGCGATACCTTTATTACCTGTATAATCCAAGGCTACAACACCCAGGTTGTTCAGAGGCAATTGCAAAGGTCCTGCACATTGTTGTACAACGACTCTTCCTGTCACAGAGCGATCCACTTTATTGGTGAGCCAATCCTTGCAAGCAACCGCTTCCATCATCAGAACATGATCAATATATCCGGGCAGGAGGTTCAAATCATAAGAAATTTCGTCAAACCGGATGTCATAACGCTGATCATCCAATACGCTCCCCGGAACATTGCCAAACATATCAGAAATGGCCAGATCGATCGGTTTTTGCCCGGTTTTTGAATCATAAAACACCAGTCGGTGGTCTTCAGTGGTATACCCTACTTTATAAAATGGAGCACGTTCTCGTTCTGCAATTTTTTGAACCAGATCAACATCTTTCTTTCTTATCAATAATCCCATCCTTTCCTGGGATTCATTTCCGGCAATTTCTTTAAAGGATAATGTTTTATCACCGATTGGCAACTTTGTCAGGTCAATCATTCCTCCGGTTGATTCAACCAATTCTGAAAGCGCATTCAAATGCCCTCCTGCGCCATGATCATGCACAGAAATTACCGGATTGACATCCAACTCTGCCAATGCCCTCAAAACATTCGCAACACGTTTTTGCATTTCAGGGTTGGATCTTTGAACAGCATTCAGCTCTATCTGGTTTGAAAATTCACCTGTTGCAACGGATGAAACTGCTCCACCACCCATACCAATCCTATAATTGTCTCCTCCAAGAACAATTACTACATCGCCTGGCTCTGGCAAAGCCTTTTGGCTATCTTTCAGTGCCGCATAACCTATGCCCCCAGCCAACATAATGACTTTATCATACCCAAAATAACGTTGGCCTGCATCATATTCAAAAGTAAGTAAGCTACCACAAATCAATGGCTGACCGAATTTATTACCAAAATCACTTGCACCATTTGAAGCTTTAATAAGGATTTCTTCCGGATTTTTATAAAGCCAGGGTCTTGGTTCTGTATAATTTTCCCAGCATCTGCCATCAACTGTTCTGGGATAAGAAGTCATATAAACTGCAGTTCCGGCAATAGGCATACTCCCTTTTCCTCCAGCCATTCTGTCTCTTATCTCACCTCCGGTTCCGGTTGCTGCGCCATTGAATGGTTCCACTGTTGTCGGGAAATTGTGCGTTTCAGCTTTTAAGGAAATCACAGATTCAATAGGTTTGATGGCAAAAAAACCAGGCTGGTCGACCTTCTGAGGAGCAAATTGGTCAATGACAGGTCCTTTTATAAAAGCAACATTGTCTGAGTAAGCCGATACGATACGGTTGGGATTATTTTTGGAAGTTTTTTTGATCATTGAAAAAAGAGATTCAGTCATTTGTTGACCGTCAATCACAAAAGTTCCATTGAATATTTTATGCCTGCAATGTTCTGAATTCACCTGAGAAAAACCGAAAACTTCACTATCGGTAAGCAATCTCCCCATTTTTCGACTCAAATTTTCGAGGTATGTTACCTCATCCTGACTCAAGGCCAGTCCTTCCTCTCTATTGAAAGCCTGAATATCAGAGACTTCCAGCACATCTTCAGGTTCTTTTTCGATATCAAAGACATTGTCATCCAATGCTTTATAGACATTTTGCAACATCGGATCATATTCAGGATGATTCCTGTCAGTTCTTTTAAATTCCTCAATTCTGAAAACCCCCTTCACACCCATGTTCTGACATATTTCGACCGCATTGGTGCTCCATGGCGTAATCATTTCTACCCGTGGCCCGACAAAAAAATGATTAATTCTTTTGTCCGGGATCAAGGGTACATTGCCAAATAACCAGGTCAGTTTTTCAATTGAAGCGGTTTCCAGAAATCCATCGCATTGTACGGCTATCACGGATGACTCAGGGTTGCCAAAAAAATATAGCATGATGTTGGAGAATTTTTATAAAAGCCAAAAAATTTCTTGATTCAAAATACAAAAATCCGTTATTAATATTAGAAAATATAATATATTTGGATGTTTCAGATTAAATTCCTTAAAAATTCATAAATAGCTAGTCTTAAAAACACTAATATTGTATCATGAGCAATCATAGTTAATCCTGAAATTCATTTATCCTAATATTTCTTGTTTAGCATTGAATTTGTAATTTATTTTAATTTAAATACATTATCATGAGATTTTCAATAATTACCAGGTTTAATGTCGTTATGACCTCGTTACTTTTAATTGTAGTATTTGGAAAAGCTCAAGTACCTAAAATGGTCATAATTGAGGAATTCACGAATGCATCCTGTTCACCTTGCGGGAGTCAAAATCCAGCCTTCAATGAACTTTTGAAGCAAAATCAAGAGAAGGTGATCGCTATTAAATATCAGACCGAGTATCCCGGATATGATCCTTATAATGCTCAAAACAACCCGGATGTTTTAGACCGGTCAGCCTTGTATGAGATTTTCGGGGTGCCAACAGCTTTAATAGATGGTGCAGTCCCTGATGATACTTATGGAGGAGGAATTGGCAAATGGGCTTCCGAAGGATGGTATCCCGGAGCACCGGGTGGATTTAATCAGGAGGTACTGGACTATGCGACAGGGTTGGAGACCACCATTGGCATTCATATTGAGGCTGTTTGGAAAGAAGATCTAAGAAGTGCAGATGTATATGTCCATCTGACAAACCATGGTAGCGAACCAATCGAAGGACAATTTTGGGTACCTGTCATTTTGGTTGAAATGGAAAATCAATGGCTTTTTGCTCCCGGGTCGAACGGAGAAAAGCATTTTACCCAGATTATGAGACGGATTTATCCGGAAAATGGGATACCTCTGCTCAATTACCTGGCTCCAGGGGCGTCCACAACTTTTAATTATGAAAATCTTCAAATACCGTCATACATTTATGATCTGAA
The DNA here is from genome assembly GCA_002344345.1 of Saprospiraceae bacterium UBA2365. GTDB lineage: Bacteria > Bacteroidota > Bacteroidia > Chitinophagales > Saprospiraceae > UBA2365. The sequence goes on along the minus strand of DDTL01000143.1, from coordinate 1,415 downwards.
GGAAATGGCTTTTATCACCTTCCTTCAGAATCCCCAAAGCAGGAAAATTTATAATGGAGCAATCACTGAAACTCCTGACATTCCTGCATCTTTTTCTGACCTGGCCATTCTTGAAAAGAGAACTGTTTTCAGCGGTGATGACTGTGGTAAAATGGCGCTTTTGGGAATGCTGGTCGAAAATTCTGGCAATACAGTCATCCATTCAGCTACAGCAGTTTACAATTTCGGAAATGAAACACACCGTTTTGATTTTGAAATGAATCTAAATCCGGGGGACACGATTTTATTGGAAAACCAGGAACCTACGATATTGCCATCAGGCTCGCACGAAATAACATACGCCATAGAAAATATAAATGGTGATTCCCTTCGTGAAACAAATTTACTCAACAACCTGGTTTTTAGCGACCCATTTACGGCCATCGCCATCAGACCCGTTGAGACTTTTGACATCGGATTTGAAAACGATAAAGCAGGAGCTGTGATAACAAACCATGTAAAACTGGTAAGTCACAACAACCTGTTTATCAGAATTTCAGAAAAGAATATGTTCCCAAATATAGAAACTCCAATAGGTGGTTACGGCAACTCAGAAAAGTCTGTTTTTGCCAATTTCAGACAATGGAATATTGCTTCATTCAATAAAAAAGGAAGTGCCTTGTTTGTGGACAATGCGGATATATCAGCAGTGAGCGGAGTAGAAATCACTTTTGACCGGGCACATGCTCAAAGAGAGAAATCCGGTACACTATCCAATGACGCACTTGAAGCCTGGGTTTCATATGACTGTGGCCAAAACTGGATCCTGGTCTATAAAAAATCTGGAAATGAACTGGCTACAAGCAACCCAATGACTGACAGATTTTTTCCTTCACCCGATCAATGGGAAACAGATACCATCATTTTGACCGATTTAGCATATGAAACCTTAATGTTCAAATTCGAATTGGAATCTGACAACGGCAACAGTTTGTTTTTGGATAATTTCAAGATTGTCAGCAACATAGTTCCTACCATTGACATATCAGGAAGTGTTTCTACCATGAACCTACATCCCAATCCGACTCAAGACCAGGTATTTATTGATTTTGAGTTGAGTAAAAAATCCGAAGTATGGCTCAACATATTTTCATTGGACGGAAAACTGGTGGAAACCATTTTAATGAACGAGACTTTGGATGCGGGACATTACAAATACACCTGGATTCCATCATATAAGGGACAATTTATCGTAAGCCTTGTTGAAGGAAATCAGGCGGTCAATAAAATGGTCAGTGTTTTATAATAACATAAAACCTGGTCAAAAAAAGAGCCTTTGGTTTAACACGATGGCTCTTTTTTTATCTTCGAAACAGAAAAGCAAGGTTTTAGTCAAACTAATAATTTTTGATTTAACTCATCATATAATATTAACT
>DDTL01000158.1 GCA_002344345.1 Saprospiraceae bacterium UBA2365 | reverse complement strand
TGTATCTATGTTCCTATGTTTCTAAGTGGTTCATGTATTTTTTTATCACCACATAGGCACATAGAAGCTGATCATATCCATTACTATGTGTATCTATGTTCCTATGTTTCTATGTGGTTCATGTATTTTTTTCACCACATAGGCACATAGTAAATACAATTTAATTCATTTTAAAATCATGCAGACTTTTAAATGACTTTTTTTGTTTCCCGCAGATCTCGCAGATCAACGCAGATATTAACTTCTTGATTACAAAAAAGTCTTCGAGAATTAGCGAAAAAATCCTATTATTATTTCATTTCAAAAAATTTAAACTCTGAGGCTCACTTCGTAAATAATACCCTACAATAAACTGCAATTCGTATAACTTCAAAAATCTGCGAAAATCTGCGAGATCTGCGGGAAATTTCTTTTCATTTTTAATCTTCGAATCTCCAAGATCCCGATTGAAAATGCTGACAAGTTAGCCTGATAAGTACTGATATGCAAAGCATCGTTAGCATTCGTCAGTACATTCATCGTCGGGATTCAAATTTTCAAATTTTTCTTTATTTCATCGATGAAGTTTTCAAACAGGAAGGCGGTGTCTGTCGGGCCACCGGACGCTTCCGGATGGAACTGCGTGGCAAAGACAGGTTGGGACCGGTGGCGGATGCCCTCACAAGTCTGATCGTTCAGGTTGATGAAATAGGGTTCCCAATCTGCTTTCAGTTGGGAGTGATCTACGGCGTAACCGTGATTCTGGGATGTGATGTAGCAGTGGTTGGTTCCATGCTCGATCACCGGCTGATTATGGCTGCGATGTCCGTATTTGAGCTTGTAGGTATTGGCGCCGCTCGCAATACCCAGCAACTGACTTCCAAGGCAGATGCCGAAGATCGGTTCGGGCCTGCCCAAAGCTGTTTCCAGCTGTGAAATGGTTTCTTTGCACATGACCGGATCGCCCGGGCCATTGGAGATGAACAGACCATCGTAATTTTCGGATTGAATGTTGTGGTTCCAGGGAACCCGGATCACGGTTGTGTCATATTTCAGGAGGCTGCGGATGATGTTGTATTTCACCCCGCAATCGATCAGCAGGATGCGGTATCTGCCGGTTCCGTAAGTGATCTTTTCCTTGATGCTCACCAGGTCGACCAGGTTGTCCTGATTGGGGTCGTACCAGTCCACATCCTCATCGATGACGATCTTGCCCAGCATGCAACCGCTTTCCCGGAGGACTTTGGTGAGGGCACGCGTGTCGATGCCGAAGATGGCAGGGATCCTATTTTCCACGAACCAGTCGCCCAGGCTCTTCATGGCGTTCCAGTGGCTGTATTCAAATGAATAATCCGAGATCACCAGGCCGCTGATGTGGATCTGGTCGGATTCGAGGTATTGCATGAGACCGTGTTGGTCTGTTTTGGCAGGCGGGACACCGTAGTTGCCGATCAGGGGAAAGGTGGATATTAGGATCTGTCCTTTGTAGGAAGGGTCGGTGAGGCTTTCCGGGTAACCGGTCATGGCCGTGTTGAAGACCACTTCTCCGGCGATGGATCCGGGGTAACCGAAGGATTTGCCGGAGAATTCCTTACCGTTTTCAAGGATCAGTCTTGCAGCAATGGGTTGATTCATGAGGAAATATTTTGAACAATAAGAAAATCCTTAATACTTTTCAATTGTAGTTTTCTTATTTTCAAAAAGGAGAGATGATTAATATTTCAACAAATATATAAAAGAAAATTAAATATATAGTTAGAACATGTTGGAGGTGGTTTTTTCCACAAATGGGCACAATTGGTGGGGGAACACGGATGACACCTGTTTCCCGTTGCATGCTGAATCTATGTGCGCCTATGTATCTATGTTTCTATGTGGTAAAAGAATTTTTCACCACATAGGTACATAGGGATCTATGTCGTGAAGTGTTCAATTTATTTTTCACCACATAGGTACATAGGGTTCTATGTGTCTATGTGTTTATTTTTTTTTTTGACCACATAGGTACATAGGAACCTGTGTGACTAGGTGTTTAATTTTTTTGACCACATAGGTACAAAGATCCATTTTAAATTTTTATCAAGTGTTTCGAAAACTTATTTTTGGTGTGAGAATTGAATGCATGAATTTAGTAATTCACCGGCAAGTTTTTATTTCCTCAAGTGAGAATTTTTTACATTAAAAAAATCAGAACACCCTCAGTGGTTCTCAGTGACTTCTCTGTGTAGCTTTGAGTAACAAAAAGGAAATTACACTGAGGGCCACTGAAAAAGCTCAACGCTTGATTATAATTTCTGTGTAATTAACAGGAGAAAATTACACGGAGAGCCACGGAGCAGGCACAGAGGGCCACGGAGAAATTTTGCATAGTTGATATTTTTAGAGTGCATCAAAATAAACCCTCTGTGGTTCTCTGTGACTTCTCTGTGTAACTCTGTGTAACAAATAGGAAATTACACGTAGAGCCACGGAGCATTGATCTCACCATTAGCATTTATCTTTTTTAAGATATTAAATATTTATATAACAGTTGTTTAACATTCGTTACTTAAACTATTACTTAAATTAAAATATCCGATCTATTTCGGCATCTTACCGAATAGTTTCATAAAAAAGCGGTGAAAACCATGTACGCCTTTGACTGGTCCGGCATGCATCAGGATGCATTTTCCATAGATGACATCCATTCCGTTTTCAGTGGCATAATCCAGGGCTTCGGGCGAGTCAGCCATCTGCTGTATCCAGATGTGTTTGATGCCTTTTTGCAATGCCTGTTCCAGCATGGACTTTGTCTTTGCTTTGGGCGTTACGATCAAAACGCTTTCGACTGCTTCCGGCAGGGAAAGCACATCCGGATAGACTTTCAAGCCATCTATCTCTTCTGCACCCGGGTTGACCGGAAAAACTGTGAAACCTTTGCGCATAAGTTCGTGCATCACCTGGTTGCCAAACTTCTTTTTATCCCTGGAAGCGCCGGCGATGGCGAGGTTTTTGCATGCTAAAAATGCTGTGATTTGTTTTTGAGTGATCATTTTTCAGGTATTTAGTTTGTTAGTTGTTAAGTTTGTTAGGTATTTAGTCTGTTAGTCTTTTAGCGATTTAGTCTTTTAGCGATTTAGTCTTTTAGCATTTAGTCTATTAGCGATTTAGTCTTTTAGCGATTTGTTCTGTATATGCCTGATAGACTAACAGACTAAAAAGCTAATTAGCTACTCAGCTATTTAGCTATTTTTCAATGCTTTATTTATGATATTATCAAAACGATTATCCAGGCAAACGCTTACGTCCGTGGTGATGAACCTGCCATCCAGAAACAGGCTGAAAATGGTGGCAGGTGACGGAGCCGAACGTGCCTGTTCCATGGTGGTCAGATGCACGATATCCAATGCCAGTTCTCTATTGCCGGCTGCTTTGGTCAATTCCTCACGGACATAGTATTCCGTGAAGGGACAGCGATTGGAATAATACACCGTGAGGCCGGATCTCACCGGTACGGGTGGCTGCTTGACCACTGGCAGAAATGTAGGATCGGGCGCATCGTCATGCAGCTTTCTGACAAGCAGGCTGAAGCCGTCTCTTGTGCTTTCGACCTCATGAAAGCCCTGTCTCAGCAACCATTTGGTGTCGCTCATGAAAGTATATTTTGGGGTACCAACGACCGTGACCAGGCCATGTTTGCCGTGTTGAGCTGCATCATCCAGGGCGCTTTGGAGCAATGCCTTTGCATGTCCTTTGCCTTTATATTGCCCGGAAACCCAGAAGCAGTTCATCAACAGGTAACCTGGTGCATCTACCGGAACCCAGGCGGATTCCGCCGGCCCGTATTCCAGGAATACCTTGGCCCTGGCGTCAAGCCGTCTGAATACATAGCCTTTCTGAAATTCGGCCTTTAGCCAATCCTTTTTCATCTGGTAGCCCTGGGCGCATTTTTTATCGGAAAAGGCGCAACAGATGTGTTCGGAGTCGATGTTATCGGGATGGAGTTTGATGAAATTGCACATGATGCATGTTTTTTATTAAGCTAATGATCAGAGTTACTATTTGACTATATTCTTGTAACACAGAGTTTCGCAGAGGAATACACTGAGTTTCACAGAGAATATCATGCTTGCTTCGTCAGTGCTTTCAATGATTTGTTTGCAAGCATTAAAATACATTTTTAAACAACTTCATATTATAAAAAGGAGTATTTCAAATTCACTATGCTATATTTTTACTTCTTTTGAATGGTTGTATTTTCAGGTAGGTGAGGCTGCGCCAGAGCCATTCCAGCGGCCCGTACAGGAATTTACTCAGCCACCATTTGCTCAAAGGTATCTGTGCCGAAAATATCACAACGGTCAATCCAATGCCTTCCCATACACTTATTTTCCCAAACAGCCCGAAACCGTAGGAATGGAAAAGGATGGCGGTGATGACCGAATGCATGATGTAATTGGTCAATGCCATCTGTCCAACCGGTGAAAGCCATTTGAACAGGAAGTTCATTTTTCCTTTTGCAAAAAGCAGCACCATGCCTGATACATAGGCGAGGGCCAGTAAAATCCCGGAAAGGGTATGTCCGACGGTGCTCAGCGCTGACCAGGCGTCGGGCATGGAGTAGTCTGTTTTATAATAAGAAAAGGCATAGAACAGGCTGGTGAGCAGGCCTATGGGCAAAGTCCATCTGAACATTCGCCTGAACAAAGCCAGGTGTTCCCGGTATTGAGCGATCAGTTGCCTGCGGGCAGCGTAAAATCCGAGGAGGAACATACCCATCACCACCGGGTAAAAGAAGAATAGTCCGGGCAACAGCGCCAGGTATTCTTTCAGACGTATGGAGATGATTTCGGCAAAACTGCCGGAGGAATACACCTGATATGCCTGTTCGATCAGGGATTTCATGGTTTCGGCGCTCTGTTCATTGCTTGCCTGAATGCTTTCCTGTGCCTGTGGAACTGCTATGAAAATGGCCATCATCACTACTCCGAAGATGCTGAGCAGACTGGGTATTGAAATAAATGCGATGGACCACCCGATGATCTTTTTATTGGATGAATTCCTGAAAAGTATGAGTAAAAATCCGAAAAGGGCATAGAATACGAGGATGTCTCCTGCCCAAAGCAGGACTACATGGGTCAGACCGAAAAGAAGTAAAAAGAACAGGCGTCTCGTGAATGTGGGCAAAATGCTCTTTTCGGGTGTGCTTTTCTGCATAAAAATGTAAAAGCCGTAGCCGAAAAGCATGGAGAACAGCACATAGAATTTGCCTTCAAAAAACAGTTTGATCAGGGATTCTCCGATGATACCGGGTGTTGAAAGATTTTCCTCCGCTCCTGCCAGAATTTTGGAAATGGGGGCATACATCAGTGGCATATTGACCATCAGAATACCAAAAATAGCAAGGCCTCGCAATGCATCGAGCAATTGGATCCTTTCGGTGGTTTTAATTGGGGTAAAATTATTTGTCATATTTTTTAAAGTTACACAGAGGGCCACAGAGTTTTGAACAGAGGGCCACAGAGTTTAAGGTCTTAATAATGAAAAACAATCGTTTTTTGAAAATTGTCTATGATTTTATGATATTTTAACATAATTGTCCTGAAAAAACTAAAAGATTTCTCGCTGCGCTCGAAATGACAATTTTTTCGGGGTTTTTGGTATTGGAGAGGTGGTAGGCGTCGGCATCGCCGACGCCTACCACCTCACTATCAGCTACTTGTTAGTCATTCCTGACGCTAAGGTAACGATAAGTCCGAACGAAGAGAGGAATCTTGAACACATGATTCTAACCTTTAAAAGTTATGTATACCAGTACAGATATTTTGATTTGTTTTAATTTGTGACCTATTTACTTTTTCGGTGAAAAAACCATACTCTCAGTTCGTTATATTTTACTTTAGAATAAAGAATTTACTTCAAAAATTGATGCACCAAAGTACGATTATTACTGCAATTTACATTCACGGGTAACGGATTTTTTTTAATATTACATCTGAATTCATGATAAATTCATATACGAACGAATATTTTGATCCCGGCTGAATTTCCGGTAGCAAAAAATACGTAATGACAAATAAATTCTGCTCATGAGAAATAAAATTTTGTTTGCAATTTTGAGTTTTCTGTTCCTGTTCATGGTTCATTCCGGTCTCTTTGGCCAGGAATATTACCTAAAGCTCAAGGAACGGGACCGAAACCTGATCAATGAACACATCACCCGGGTCGTCTCCATACACAAGATCGAAGGAGAAAACATCTATGCATTTGCAAATGAGGAGGAACTTGCAAAGATCAGGGCTTATGGATATGCACCGGAACTTTTGAAACACCCGTCAGATACCTACAGAAACCTGGATATGGCAACAAACATCGATCAGATGGCCGATTGGGACCGTTACCCTACTTACGAAGTTTACCGGGCCATGATGAAGCGGTTCGAGGCGCAGTTTCCTGAATTGTGCCGGCTCGACAGTATCGGAACCACCATCAAAGGTCGTAAACTTTACGTGCTGAAGATTACCAGCCAGGTGGATGAGCTTTTGCCCAAACCCGAAATGTTCTACACCAGCTCCATCCACGGCAATGAAACTACCGGGTTTGTTTTGATGCTCCGATTAGCCGATCATTTACTTCAAAACTACGGTTCAGACAGCCGCGTCACCAAAATGCTCAATGAAAGCGTGATCTACCTCAACCCTGCAGCCAACCCGGACGGCACCTACAAATCCGGCAATCACACGGTTGCCGGAGCCACCCGGGGTAATGCCAACGGCAAGGACATGAACAGGAATTTTCCTGATCCCAGGGTAGGGACCTACCCATCCGGACCACATCAACCCGAGACCATTGCGATGATGGAATTTGCCCAAAGCAAAAACCTCAGTCTGTCTGCCAATTTTCATGACGGCGCCGAACTCATCAATTATCCCTGGGATGCCTGGGTAAGCAGCGAACGGAAACACGCTGACCACAACTGGTTTGAAGCCATTTCCATTCAATGGGCTGATCAGGTGCATTCAAACAGTCCGCAAGGTTATTTCTTTCCCGGATATACCCATGGCGGCGACTGGTATGTGGTGGCAGGCGGCAGACAGGACTATATGAATTACTGGCACCATTGCAGGGAAGTGACGCTTGAGCTCCATGATAACTTTTTAACTGCAACGGAATTGTTGCCTTCATTCTGGAATTATCAGAAAGAATCCTTGTTGAGCTACATTGAGTGGTTGCAGACAGGCGTCAGCGGAACCGTCATGAATGAAGCCGGAGTTCCCCTGGAAGCCAGGATCACCGTTCTGAATCACGACAAGGATGAATCCTGGGTACGTTCCAATCCTTATCACGGTCATTATCTGCGTATGCTGGAACCCGGAACATGGCAACTGGAATTTTCTGCTTTTGGTTATGTACCCCAGGTGCTGGAAGTGGAGGTGACAGATATCGATTCTTCACAAACGCTCAATGTAATACTGAAAAAAGCAGTGACAACTTCCATAGCGGGAAGGGTTTATGAATTTGGTACAAATAAGCCTTTGAAAGATGTTGAGGTGAGCCTGAAAAACACTCCTCATATTGCCCTAACAGACTCAAGCGGTTGGTTTCAAATGGATTCAGTCAGTATAGGTAACTTTGAGTTGCGGATAGCCAAAGAAGGATTTATTACCTCTTTGAATGAGGTTGAACTTGACACCACTCAGCAGATCATCGAACTATTCCTGTTTCCCGGCGATCCGGAGAGCTTTGAAGAAGGGCTCACTCCCGGATTCTTGACGGAAACCAATCCATGGACAATTGTCAATGATGTTTCGTATGACGGTCTTTCCAGTCTGAAGTCCGGTGAAATCAGTCACAACAGGACATCTACCGTATCGATTCCGTTGAAAATTGCAGCAAGAGGCGAGATCAGTTTTGCCTTGAAAACTTCCAGTGAGGCTTCCTATGATTTTTTAAAATTTTATATCAATGGAGAAGAAAAGGCTGCCTGGAGCGGAGAAACTGACTGGACGGTAGCAACATTTGCGGTGGATACAGGTATGCAGGTTTTTGAATGGAAGTATATCAAGGATCAGGCGGATACAGGTGGTTCAGATGCAGCGTGGATTGACCAGATCGTTTTTCCCCAGTCATTCCAACAGGTTAGCTTTGAGATACTGAGCAGTTCAAGCGGAGAACCGGTGAATGAGGCGCTCATTCAGTTTGATTCTAAAAGCCAATTGACTGATCAGGCAGGTATTTTCGTTTTCAGTGAAGTTTTGCGCGGTACCAAAATTTACGAAGTGTCCAAAGACGGCTTTCAAAATGTGGTGGACACTTTGGTAGTCAGTTTTGTCAATGTTTTCAATAAAGTATATCTGGAGGAAATTCCAACGTATTCAATCATGTTTACAGTAATTGGATCAGGTTTGCCGGTTAAGGATGCAAAAATTGAAATCTACGACAACATTTTATGGACGGATAATGAGGGAACAGCAACCACTCATGGGCTCTTTGCCAGGAATTATGAATACATTATATCTGCAGAAGGATACAATCCATACACCGGGGTTATAGACCTTAAGGCAGACACCCAATTGGTTGTCATGCTTTCTCCGGTATTGACTGAAGATCCCGCTGAGGTTGGTGTGTTTTGGAAGGCTTTTCCGAACCCTTTTTCAGATCAGCTTCATTTAATGTTTAAGCCTGACAGTTCCGGACCATTACTGATCGAGGTTTTTGATCCGGCGGGAAAAAGGGTTTTTGAGATCAATGAGGATGGAATGGAGAGTCATGGATCCAGCCTGGTCTTGAATGGGTTGGATCAGTTGCAGAAGGGGATCTATTTTCTGAGGATACTGGCAGGGAAAGAGATTTTGGTACAAAAGGTGGTGAAGGTGGAGTAGTTTTGGCATTATACAACTGGAAAAAATTTGATTGATCTGATACTATAATGTTCAGATTTTTAAATGTTGAAAATCCTGACATTTATCGTCAGGAATCTGATGATCTGAATCTAAAATGATCTGTGTTGTTGCTGCTCCGGTACATCTCATAGAGCCAAATGTCCGAATAATAATGAACGGCCATGGGATCATTTTTATATTTTAAGTACCTCAATTTTGCTCAATTTTAAAATGATTGAAGAGATATTCAACCCTTTCAGGGTAGTTTGAAATCACCACTGTTACTTTGGGTTTCACCCAAAGTTATTGAAATTCTGCCCTTTCAGGGTTTGAACTAATAGGATATAAAAATAGCATAAAGGTTGAATGATGCAGGTTTGATATACTAATATTTTTCACATTATGTTATTGATATTCAACCCTTTCAGGGTAGTATGACATCCCCACCGTTACTTTGGGTTTCACCCAAAGTTATTGAAATTATACCCTTTCAGGGTTTGAACTAATGGGATATAAAATAGCATAAAGGTTGAATGATGCAGGTTTGATATATTAATATTTTTCACTTCATGTTATTGATATTCAGCCCTTTCAGGGCAGTATGACATCCCCACCGTTACTTTGGGTTTCACCCAAAGTTATTGAAATTCAACCCTTTCAGGGTTTGCACTAATAGGATATAAAAATAGCATAAAGGTTGAATGATGCAGGTTTGATATACTAATATATTTCACTTCATGTTATTGATATTCAACTCTTTCAGGGTAGTATGGCATCCCCACCGTTACTTTGGGTTTCACCCAAAGTTATTGAAATTCAACCCTTTCAGGGTTTGAATTAACGGGATATAAAAATAGCATAAAGGTTGAATGATGCAGGTTTGATATGTTAATATTTTTCACTTCATGTTATTGATATTCAGCCCTTTCAGGGTTTATACTAATGGAAATAAAAATTGCTTTATGGTTGAATAATGTTGCATTGAAATGCATTTATCATAGATACGCGAGTAAAAAACCACGAAGTGGTTGAATATCCATAACAAGGCATGCAATGCCATGAAAAAGTACCTCGCTTATTACAACCCGGAAGGGGTTGAATCAGGAAGTTTCCTTGTTTTCGGATAAATCAAAAAGCTCCAGGGCGGAAATTCCAAACAGAAAAACAGACTGAACAGCATCTGAAAATGAACGGCTTTGTATTTAGTTATTGTTACTTAGCGCCTTAAACATCGATTTATATGATGTAATTAATTGAAATGTGTAATTTTGTTGTATGGAAGAGGATAACAAAAGATGGAAAAAACGATTTGAAAATTATACCAGTGCATTTAATAAACTGAAGGAAGCAGTCGAACTGAATGAATTGAATGAACTGGAACGGAATGGTTTGATCCAAAGATTTGAGTTCACCATTGATCTGTCATGGAAAGTCATGATAGATTTTCTGCAAGAAAAAGGTTTTTCATTTAAACCTTCGCCAAAAGATACTTTCAGGATTGCGCAACAGGCTGGTTATATAGATTTTGCACAAATATTGATCGGTGGCCTGGATATGAGAAATGAATTATCTCATGACTACAATGGAACAAAATTTGAAACCTCTGAAAAGTTCCTGAGACAGGAAATTTATCCTGCAATGGAAAAGCTTTATCAGTTTTTCAATAAACAATTTTAACATGTCCGACACATTAATTATAAAAAATGATCTTTTATCACTTTCGGGGCTGACTGAAAGGGATTTGGTTACCATCAAAAACATTTTTTACAAATATGAGGACATTAAATCTGTCCGGATCTTTGGCAGCAGGTCAAACGGAACCTATCATACAGGCAGTGATATCGATTTGGCCATCATGAATGAGATAGTTGATAAAAGGACGCTTTTCAGACTGAAGGGTGAATTTGAAGAAAGTTCACTTCCATATTTCGTTGATGTAGTGATATTTTCAGATCTATCGAATCCTGTGTTGAGCAGACATATTGTGGAAGAAGGTCTTGAGATCTATCACCGCGATAAAAAATAAATTTTTTCTGCTTTTGTCAAATTTATCAGGCAACAATCCTTTTATAAGCCATTTCAACTCGCAATTAAATTGGCATGATGAATCTGTGCAACTATGTTCCTATGTGGTGAAAAACCTGACTTCCATCATCAAAACTTTCCCAAATCAAATACTTAATCCTCCGTGGCGCTCAGTGGGATCTCTGTGACTCTCCGTGCTACAACTATTTGCCCAAAAAAAATACATTAGCAACGCGGATAACACGGATGCTTCGCAGCGCGGATCTATACAAAATTAACTGGCAATTTGATGAACAAATAAAGTCGGTACCGTTTTTCTCGAGGCCGTCATTCCGGCCTTGAGCCGGAATCCCGTTTTCGCCTTCCATGAACAAATGAGCTGGCGGATCAGGTCAGCCATGACCACCCGACCTGAATTGATAATAGTTCAATGATTGAATCTCTTTGAATCTATGTATCTATGTGGTGAAAAAAACATTTAACACATAGATACATAGAAACATAGGCGCACATAGTAATTATCTTGCAAACGGGCGAATGCTTAACTAAGTTTTGAGGCGATGATTGTGTTGTACCTTCAGTTTTTTTATATTTAAGGGATGAATTGCAAAAGTTTATCAGATTAAAATTCTGATTTGATTGAAATACTATGTATCTATGTATCTATGTACCTATGTGGTGAAAAAA
>DDTL01000117.1 GCA_002344345.1 Saprospiraceae bacterium UBA2365 | reverse complement strand
CAAATTTCCAAATTTCCAAATTTTCAAATTTTCAAATTATATATCTCACAATTTTTTCACGATCCAATCCGCCATCTTTCTCATGAACGGGCTGTATGGCACCTTGAAGATATCAGAGATGCTGAAAGGCGCCCAATAATTTAACACACTCTTCTGGTGACTGAAAGCTAAAAAGCTATGCCAGCCATGATAACTACCCAAACCGCTGTTATTCACACCGCCGAAAGGCAAATGAGGATTGGTGAAATGAAGTAAACCATGATTGACCACAACTCCGCCGGCAGGAATTTGCTTTACGAACTGCCGTTTGTTCAGGGAAGATTTTGAGAAAATGTACAATGCCAGGGGTTTAGGCATTTCACTCAGCATTCCGATCAATGAATCATTGGATTCATATTCATACACCGGCAAAAAAGGCCCGAAAATCTCTTCACCATGAATGGCAGCATCCGGAGATACGTTTTTAAGAATATTAGGTCTGATTTCCAGGTTCTCCCTGTTCGCATAATGTTTTGAACACAGATGAGCGCCCCGTTCCACTGCATCATCCACCAATGCATTCAACCTGTCAAAATGCCTTTCATTGATGATCCTGACCATATCCGGATGATTTTTTCCATCTTCCGTCAACCATTGGTCAAACTCTTTTTGCAAGGCTTGGATCAATTTTTCGGCTACAGCATGATGCACCATAATAAAATCCGGTGCAATGCAGGTCTGACCGGCATTAATGGTCTTAGACCAGACAATGCGCTTTGCAGCCAGTTCAATATCTGCCGTTTCATCCACGATCACGGGTGATTTCCCACCCAATTCGAGGGTAACTGAACTAAGGTGTACGCTCGCAGCTTTCATAACCAGTTTTCCTACTGCCGGACTGCCTGTAAAGAAAATATGATCAAAGGGCAATTCCAGCAATGTTTTGGCAACTTCGGCATCACCAACCACCACTGCAATTTCTTTTTCATCAAATGTTTCCTGTATCATGCTCTTTATGACTTCAGTTGTTGCAGGAGAAAACTCCGAAGGTTTCAGGATGATCGTATTCCCGGCTGCGATCGCTCCTGCAAGTGGCATCAGACTGAGATTGACAGGATAATTCCATGGAGAAATGATCAGGCTGCTCCCTTTTGGTTCATAAACGATCCTTGAACTTCCGCCAAACTGATAAAACGGTGTTGGTACCCGGTCGCCTGCCATCCAGTTGGCTAAATGCTTTCTCAGAAACCGGATTTCGCTCACAACAGGAAACAACTCAGTCATATCGCTTTCCACATCTGATTTGTTGAGGTCTTGCCTGAGCGCTTGTCTGAATGCTTCACGGCGCTCCATTATCACTTTCTCCAGTAATCTCAGCTTCTTTTTGCGAAATGCTGCATCAGATGATCTTAATTCCTTTTTATTTACCTGTTGCTTTTCAAAGATCTCTTTAATTTCCATTTTCTATAATTATTTAAAGTTTCTCTGTGGCGCTCTGTTCAAAATCACTTTGACACTCTGTATCACTTTAATTGCATGGTTACACAATGCTTTCACAGAAGTCACAGAACGCCACAGAGATCAGTGCTTACTTTTTCTACAGAATTTTGGTTTAAGTAGCCTGATCATCCATGTTTTGCCGGAATTTTACTCATCGCCCTTTCAGCGATCGCCGTGATCGTCAATGACGGATTCACACCCGGATTGGCAGAAACGGCAGAACCATCACAAATGTACATATTTTCATAGCCAAAAACCTTGTTTTGTGCATCAATCACGCCTTCCTTCGGATTTTCACCCATGACGGCGCCTCCGAGAATATGTGCAGTTGTAGGAATACCCGTCACTGTTTCAGTTGCCAGAACCCTGTTGATCCCTTTCACGATACCGGCATATTTTCTGGCAATGCTATGAGCAAGCGGAATGAATGCTGTAGGCGATGCACCTGCTTCACTTGTTGAATACAATCCCATTCGATTACGACCCAACCGGAGAGTGCTATCGAATTGTTGCATGAACAGAATAATGGAGGTTTGTTTTCCAAAATCCTTAATGCTGAACATCTTAAGCATATTTCTCCATTCCTTAAACGGTGAAATCAATATATATAGCAGTCTCTTCACAAACACCGGTTCTGTGATCATCGGCATCATCAACAGGCGCCAGAAGCCTGAACCATTGCCATATCTGACCGGTTCAATATGAGTATTTTCATCCAGTTCAATGATACTACCGATGGCAATACCGGTAGACATATCGGAATTTTTATCCGCGCTGACAATGCCCAACAAAGCCTCATTATTGGTTCTGACCAGTTCGCCAAGTTTATCGGACAAAAGTGGCAGGTATTTCTTTTTATTTTTTAACAATAACGGAATAGTTCCCAAAACACCTCCTGCGAGAATGATCCCTTTTGCTTCCAGTACGGTTTCTCTGGAAAAATACCTGGTTGATTTTCTGATTACGATCTGATAGCCATCCTTTCCGTTTTCTCCTAAAGGAATAATTTCAGACACTTCGCGTTCGGCAAGGATTTCTGCCCCCTTTTTTTGAGCCAGATAAAGATAATTGGTATCCAGCGTGTTTTTTGCCCCGTGCCTGCAACCTGTCATACATGCGCCACATTTGATACAACCTGTTTTATCAGGGCCTGCTCCGTCAAAAAAAGGATCAGCGACCGTTTTGTTTTCCTCGCCGAAATAAACAGCTACTTTTGTAGCCGAAAAATGTTCTCCGACACCTATGTCCTCTGCCAGTTTTTTGAATGCCAGATCACTTTCTCCCAATGCAGGATTTTCAACTGCCCCGAGCATCTTCCATGCAGTTTCGTAATGAGGCGACAGTTCACTTTCCCAGTCAGCGAGTTCTGCCCAACTGCCGTTTTTGTAAAATCCCGGCTTGGGCTTGGGTAAAGTATTGGCGTAGACCAGAGAGCCTCCACCCACACCTGTTCCGCTTAAAATGGTGATGTGCCGCAAAAATGTGATCTTTTGAATACCAAAAAACTTTAGGGCAGGCATCCAAAGCCATTTTCTGAGATTCCAGTTCGTTTTGGGGTAATCCTCAGGCCGGAACCATTTCCCCTTCTCTATTACCAGGACTTTATACCCCTTTTCTGAAAGTCTCAATGCCGCGACTGAGCCTCCGAAGCCACTTCCTATTATGATAAAATCGTACATTTATTAATTGTTAATGGTTAATTGTTAATTATTAATGGTTAATGAAAAGTTGATTAAGTCAATAAACGACCCGAATTGCCCCGAAATATCATAATCGCGAAACTAAAACTAAATGTATGAAATTGTTTTTACACCTCTTGTAAAATTTCGATTATATTTGCAAAACTATAATTTGAGCTTCAATAATCAGATTAACTGCACCTGCACGGGCATAAATCCAAAAAAAATGAACAAAGACAACAGATTTTCTCACCAACTGATTGCCAATACTATAAGAGGACTTGCCATAGATGCCATCCAGAAAGCCAACAGTGGTCACCCTGGTTTACCCCTGGGAATGGCCGATGTTGCCACTGTTTTATGGAAAGAGCACCTGAGATTTAACCCGAAAAATCCTGACTGGTTCAACAGGGACAGGTTTGTTTTGTCCGGCGGGCACGGTAGTATGTTGTTATACAGCCTTTTGCACCTTTTCGGTTACGATCTCAGCCTGGAAGACATCAGGCAATTCAGGCAACTGGGCAGTAGGACGCCCGGACACCCTGAAATTGAGATGACACCAGGGGTGGAAACCACTACCGGTCCTTTGGGTCAGGGTCTCGCCAATGCGGTTGGTATGGCGATAGCGGAAGCACATCTGCATGCGCAGTTTGCTCCTGTGGATCATTTTACTTTTGTGATGGCGGGAGACGGAGACCTTCAGGAAGGTATTTCACACGAAGTTTGTGCTTTGGCTGGACATTTGAAACTCGGAAAACTGATCCTTTTATTCGACAGTAATTCAATCACCATAGACGGAAAAACAGGTTTGAGCTGTTCAACGGATATCAGGAAGCGTTTTGAAGCGTACGGATGGCATGTCCAGGAAATCGATGGACATGACCATGAACAGATCCGTACTGGGATCAATTTAGCTAAGGAAAATCATGATCAACCAAGCATAGTGATCTGCAAAACCGTCATCGGTTATGGCAGCCCGAATAAGGCCGGAACAAGCCATGTACATGGGTCACCATTGGGCGCTGAGGAAGTTGTGCTGACCAAAAAAGCCTTGGGTATTCCTGAGGATCAGTCGTTTTTTGTTCCTGCAGAACTGGCTGAACTCGCCCGGGCTTCTCAGGCCAGAGGAATTGAACTGGAAAAGGAATGGATTGATGTATTGAAACAATTCAGGGATAAAGATCCGGAAGGTGCCAATCTTTTTGACAAAGCGATTGAAAAGGATCTAAGTCAACTGGCAGACCAGATTCCGGCATTTGCGCCCGGCAAGGCTCTGGCAACTCGGTCTGCATCAGGAAAAGTGCTTGAATACCTGGTCCGGCATACCGGAATTTTATTTGGTGGTTCGGCTGACCTTACACCTTCCAACAATACCAAAACATCGGCTCATAAGCCATTTACCGCAGAAGATTATTCAGGCAATTATATGCATTATGGAGTGCGCGAACACGGAATGGGTAGTATCATGAATGGTATCGCACTGCATGGCGGATTGATCCCTTACGGAGGGACGTTTTTTGTTTTCTCAGACTACATGAAACCGGCCATCCGCATGGCTGCATTGATGCATCAGCAGGTCATTTTTGTTTTGACGCATGATTCGATCGGACTGGGCGAAGACGGACCGACCCATCAGCCTGTGGAACATCTGGCCGCATTGAGGGCTGTGCCGAATTTGTTTGTTTTGCGCCCTGCGGATGCCAATGAGACCGCTGAAGCTTGGAAAATTGCCCTGGAAAGAAAGAACGGGCCTACCTGCCTGGTATTGAGCAGACAAAATTTAAATATTTTGGATACGGATACCTATCCGGTTCACCTGGCTTCAAAAGGCGCTTATGTTTTGGCTGAAGATCCCGGTTTTGACCGGATCATCATCGCCAGCGGCTCAGAAGTTCATCTCGCTTTGCAGGCAAAAGCAAAGCTCAATGAAACGGGTAAAGCTGTCAGGGTGGTATCGATGATGTCCTTTGAGCTTTTTGAGCAACAGGATGAAGCTTATAAATCCTCCGTTTTGCCTGTTGCCGTAAAGAAAAGGCTGGCTATTGAATCAGGTAGTTCGTTGAGTTGGTACAAATATACGGGGGCTGAAGGGAAGATACTGGCAATGGATAGTTTTGGAAAGTCAGCACCAGCTGAGGTACTGTTCGATCATTTCGGATTCAATGTGGATCGGGTAATTGATTTGATCGGGTAGTCTTTTCCACAGATTTGCACAAATTGCAACACAGATTTCTTAAATTATAGTTTTTCGCTAAACCAACGCATAACTATGTGCGCCTATGTTTCTATGTTCCTATGTGTTAAAATATTTTTTTCACCACATAGGTACATAGTTACATAGGCACATAGGTTTATTGTGCCTGTTAAATTCCAGGATAAAACATTGAAAATGAAATGGTTTTTTGAAAAGCGTTGATGCACAAATGAAGTGGAACACGGACGACACGGATTTGACGGGTTTTCACAGATACCAATTATAAAAATCCGGGCTGATCTGTCTGATCCGTAAGATCCGTGTTTAAAAAAAATATGACTATTTCGGAAATTTCAACTTGAAAAACTCATAACTATGTGCGCCTATATTTCTATGTTCCTATGTGTTAGAAGATTTTTTTCACCACATAGATACATAGGTACATAGTTACATAGGCACATAGGTTTATTGTGCCTGTTAAATTCCAGGATAAAACATTGAAAATAAAATGGTTTTTTGAAAAGCGTTGATGCACAAATGAAAGGGAACACGGATGACACGGATTTGACGGGTTTTCACAGATATCAATTATAAAAATCCGTGATGATCTGTCTGATCCGTCAGATCCGTGTTCAAAAACTTTTTGGTTAATTCGATAATTTCCCGTTGCAGGCCTATACCTATGTGTTCCTATGTTTCTATGTATCTATGTGTTAAAATATTTTTTTCACCACATAGGTACATAGTTACATAGTTACATAGGCACATAGGTTTATTGTGCCTGTTAAATTCCAGTATAAAACATTGAAAATAAAATCGTTTTTTGAAACGCTTTGTTGCACAAATGAAGGGGAACACGGATGACTCGGATTTGGCAGATTTTCACAGATACCAATTATAAAAATCAATGCTGATCTGTCTGATCCGTAATATCCGTGTTCAAAAAAAACATAACTATTTCGGAAATTTCAACTTGAAAAACTATAACTATGTGCACCTATGTTTCTATGTTCCTATGTGTTAAAATATTTTTTTTCACCACATAGAAACATAGGTACATAGTTACATAGGCACATAGGTTTATTGTGCCTGTTAGATTCCAGGATAAAACATTGAAAATAAAATGGTTTTTTGAAAAGCTTTGTTGCACAAATGAAGGGGAACACGGATGATGCGGATTTGACGGATTTTTACAAATACCAATTATAAAAATGCGTGCTGATCTGTCTGATCCGTAAGATCCGTGTTTAAAAAAATGAATGTCGGTTTTTCTACAGATTTGCACAAGTATTTAAAGTTTCAAACTTTCACCAAAGCCCTTGATATCACCGTTTTATTCGATGATAATGTTTATTCTTTTTCCGAGTCCGAATTCAAATAGTTTAAAAAGTGTTGAAAGTTGAATATCGGTTTTCCCGTTTTCAATTCGTGAAATATAACTCTTCTTAGCACCAATTTTATCTGCCAATTCTTCCTGAGTCAATTTAGCTTCCAGTCGTTCTTCCTTCAATAATTCACCTATCACAAATGCTTTTGCCTTTGCTTCAAACTCAGTGCGTTTCTCACTTCCAACGGGACCATATCGCTCATTCAAATGGTCTTCAAATGTGGTTATATGTTTGTTACTTTTCATCGAAATATTGTCTTTTGATTTTTATAGCACGTTCAATTTCTTTAGGAGGTGTCTTTTGAGATTTCTTTGTAAAACCATTCATCACAACAACGATCTTATCTTCATCATAGCAAAAGAAAATTCTAAAGATATCTGAACCTTGTTTTACCCTAAGCTAGAACAAATTCTTTTCATGGGTTGATCCAATATGCTTACCTGGAATTTGCCGGACATATTGCAACATAAAAAGTCCGAAATCAATCTTTTCCTTTACTTTTTCTTCCTTACTGTCAAAGAATTCGAAGAAATAGGACTTATAGAAGATCAATTTTCTTATTTGTTCCATACACAAAGTTAACTAATTGTGGAACTAATGCAAATTTTTCTTTCAATTTGTTTTATTTTTGATATGCCCGATATTCATTACCTATATGCCTGTTTATCTATGAGTTAAAATATTTTTTTCACCACATAGGTACATAG
>DDTL01000015.1 GCA_002344345.1 Saprospiraceae bacterium UBA2365 | reverse complement strand
TCGCATAGCACTACATCCTTGCTATCGCTGCGGTCGGAGGCTATGCGCGACCGTTATATAAAAATATGGTTTGAGTGAAGAAGAAATTGCCTTTATAGAAAACAAAATTAATCAATGGAGTAAAAAAAAACAAGGCAAAAAAATAAATAATGAGCAACATAAAATTATTTGAAAACAAAAAAGTTCGTAGCCAATATAATGCTGAAAAGGAAATTTGGTATTTCAGTATTGTAGATATTGTGGGTATTCTTACAGATTAACCTACTGTGGAACGAGCAAGAAACTATTGGAAAGTACTGAAAAGCAGACTTAAAAAAGAGGGAAATGAGTCGGTTACAAATTGTAACCAACTGAAATTAGAATCAGAGGATGGAAAATATTATAAAACTGATGTAGGAGATGTAGAACAAATTTTCCGACTTATACAATCCATTCCTTCTCCCAAAGCCGAACCTTTTAAACAATGGTTGGCCAAAGTAGGATACGAACGCTTACAAGAAATTCAAGACCCAAGCTTAAGCATGGACAGAGCCAGAGAAAATTGGCAAAAAATGGGTCGCTCCGAAAAATGGATTCAGCAACGCATGACCGGGCAAGAAACCCGAAACAAACTCACCGATTATTGGAAAGGAAGTGGCGTTACCAAACAAGATGAATTTGCTTTTTTGACCAATATTATTCATCAGGAATGGACTGGTATTTCTGTAAAAAAGCACAAAGAAATTAAGGGTTTAAAATCACAAAATTTAAGAGATCACATGAGTGAGGCAGAACTCCTTTTTACGGCACTTGCCGAGCTTTCTACCCGTCAAATTGCAGAGGTTTAACAAGCGAAAGGCGTAGCCCAAAACGCCAAAGCCAGCAAAAAAGGAGGTGCCATTGCCAAAAATGCCCGAAAAGAATTAGAATCTAAAACTGGAAAAAATGTAGTTACCGGAGAAAATTTTTTGAAACCTAAATAGAAAAAGAGTAAATAAAAATTGCTTTTATAATAAGTGAAATAAAACCCATAGGGTAAATAGAATACATGCCGGATCAAGAAAAACATACAGTAAACATAGACATCCGTGAAGATTATCTATTGAAAAAGATGATTTGCTGAATATTCTATTGCAAGATAAAACCACTGGTAAAAATATTTTGTGGGCAACCGATTCGTATGATTCTAATGGGCAATTGTTTGCTCCGACCGAACATATTACCACTGATCTAATAACAGGAGCTTTAGTTAGTTTAATACAACCAAGGGCATTAAAAAGTAAAACAGAGCAACTCTACAGAACCCGTGATAAGGCAGAGGTTTTCACACCTCTAAGTATTTTGAAACAAATGAATGAGGCTTGTGATACCAAGCGTGTCACAAAAAACAACTGACAAGAGTACGTGGCTTTGTTCAAATTAGTGTTCCGAACCCCTAAATATTCGGACATGATTACAAAAAAATTTTTGTAATTATGTATATGAAAAAGACAGAAAAAGGCACGAGTAAATTCACGAAGATGGAGAAACTCAGTATTATCCAATGAATATTCCGGAGCAATTTGAACCACTTATTCCGTCAACCAGGGGGTCAATTCTTAGTCAATAGACAACAAATAAAGATTTTAGATGCAAAGGATTGTTTTGCTGTGAAAAATTTGTATTTGTGCCGCATATTTTGCGGTGGTAATTATGTACATACACGAAAGAGAAAATTGGACAAACTTTATTGAATATACCGGCCAAATTGTACCACTGATTCCGGAGCAAAATGAACCATTTCAAATGAGAGATATGACCTGGTTTAATAAATAAATCCCGAGCAAAAAATAAAGGACAGGATTGCAAAGGTTTAGGGAGAAGATAAAACGGTAAAACTATAAGAACAGGAAATAAGTTTGGCTGCTGAACCTATCGTTGATATAAGATGAACTAAACAAGTATACCGCCAACCCTTACCAACAAATGAAATAGACAGACTTCGGACGATACTGGATCATCCTGAAAATCCACAAATCCTGCAAATCCTGATTCAGACAGTTTAAAGTAAAAGTAAACCAGTATTTTGGAAACGACAATAATTCCTTAAATTTGCCAGATAACTTCAGTAAAAAGATGTAGCTGATTTTTTCCCGGTACTACTGAGTTTTTTATCGCAAATGTGCAACGTTTCATCACTTAATATTAACCCCAAAAAAAGAAAAATCTGATCTGAAATAAACTTTGAATTGATACAGTCAGAACAACAAAATACAGTCATTACATAAAATCATCAAAACAGCAGTAGCTTTTCGGAAAAACAATCCGGATCAAATATAGATTCCTGTCAGGCAAAGGAATAGTTCCGGGGGAGAAAGATCCTTTGCCTAATCATCGTTCCTGTCCGGGATTTATCGGATCAGTCACAGATTTAACACCAGTTATGAAATTCAAATAAAAGAGAGAGCATTTTACCATGGCAGCGGAGTTTGTGAATAAATTGAAATCTTTGGTAATGAGCATGAAGTATAAATTTGCTGTTTGTCTGATTTTCCTTGTTTTGATCAATGTCAGGGCAACAGGGCAGGCATCAAAATCTACGGATTTTAACAGGCAATATGAATTTGCCGGGAAATTATTGGGTGAGAGTCTTGATTCTTTAAATCTTTTGGTCTCAAAAATGAAAAAGAGTGCAGGATTGACCCAAAAACAGCAGGCTAAACTGGATCGTATCCGTTCCAAAGTGAATGTTTTGAATGAGATAAACGGAATTCTGGGTTCAATCCAACAAATGGATTTAGATGCCGGTGTCGAAAACGGGAACATTATGGGTTCAGTAGAAGAGCTGATAAGCCAGTCAAGGCCTGATGAAGCGATCCCTCTGATTCTTAAGTTTATGAGTCAGGTAAATGAAGGAAGTGATTCATCTGTTTATGCTGCCATTTACCTGGCAGATGCCTACAGGCAAAAGCGTGAGTATGAAAAAGGAATTTCCATGCTCTATAAAGTCCTTGGGAATAGCGGGATAAGTGTTCGAAACAAAGCATTTGCCTATAACAGAATGGCGGCTCTTCAGAGTGAAAAAGAACCTTTTGAAGGTAATAAAACGGATTCAATCAGGAAATATTCAAGACGTTGTATTCAGATTTCGGAAAAAAATGATCTCGCGCTATACCTTGCATTGTCTGAAAATGAGCTCGGTTATAATTATTTTAACCATAATATGTATGATTCGGCATTGGTACTGATCTTCGATGCTGCCCGGATCTTCCAAAAGCTACATAAAATTCCGAATACGATCAACGCTTACCTCAACTTGTCCTATATTTATGGTAAAATGGGAAAATATCCTGAGTCCAGAAACATCCTGCTAAAAGCCCTGGATATTGGAAATGTTGAAGAAAACCGCAATTTGTTCAGGTATGCTTACTACCATCTGGCTAACGTAAGTTATCATTTGGGTGATCCTGATGCAGCCTTTGAATATCTTATGGTGGCCTATGATCTGATGATCCAGTTTTACAATGACCGCATCGAGTTGCAAATCAATCAGATGTCTGCACAATATGATCTGAAGGAAAAAGAAGCAAAAATCAAGGAAGAAGCACAAAAGAGTAGAACATACTGGTTACAGTTGAATTTTCTATTTGTTATTTTCCTGATCACGACAGGATTATTGATGACCCTGATCTTTCTGTACCGATTCAAAAACAGAACCTATAAAAAACTGGCAGAGCAGAATCTGAAGGCTCTGAAGCTGGAAAAACAGGCTGAACACTATTTCAGTAAGCTGACAGGATCAGGCATTAAATCCAATGGAGATAATCAACCGGATGTTCTGGCAATGAATTTAAAGAAATTTATGATTGAAGAGAAACCTTATTTGTGGAGTGATGTCAGTCTGGAAATATTTTGTAAAAAACTGAATACCAACCGGACTTATCTTTCCAAACTGATTAATGATCATTACCAGATGGGTTTTTACGATTTGTTGTTCGAGTATCGCATCAGGACAGCCGTTGAGTTCCTGAATAACACGCAATTGAATCATATTTCAGTGGAAGGTATCGGGGAAATGGCCGGATTCAAATCCAATTCAAATTTTTATAAAAGGTTTAAAAAATCTATTGGTATGACTCCTATGCAGTTCAGGGAGCAGGCTAAAAATCTGGATATTCAGACAAATCCGGTTTAAGAATGACATGCTGCATGACTTGTGGTTTTGAAACATTATGGAACCGGGAGATCCAACTGTAAATATTCCTGATAAGTAATTCATGCTCAGACCTTTTTGGATTTTATCACTCATGGTAAATATATTGAGTTTCCACAGGTTTTTCAAGTAATTTATCCACAGACAATTCAATGTACGCATAAGCATTCCGGCATAACAGCCAGCCAGTTACTTTTGTGCCATGCCATGCTATGATATTCATATCACCGGGGATGTTTATAAAACAGGTTTCAGATACTATCTGAAAGCCAGATCAGAGATGTGCGGTATAACAACAGGCAGGGTTTATTATCAAAAAGATGCATCTGTCCGTGTAATCATTTCTTGCAAACCTGAAACACTCAAAACGTTCCTGGAATTCTGCAATATTACCAATCCTTTTTTCAGAATACTGCAAATGGAAATTTCTGAAACTGCAGATCATCAGGAGTTTTCCGGCTTTGATGTTGCAGATGATAGCGGGGAAGGTGATCAGCATGGTGCAATAAACTAAGTAATTGAATAAAATAACTGAGGAATTATGAAATTGTCAAAACAGAAAAAAACAAGCTTGATCACTTTGGTGATAATAATCATGATCTGGAGCATTCAATCAACAGCCGGAGTGTACTCTGGCGGTACGGGTTCATCATCCAATCCTTATAAAATTGCAACAGCCAACGATTTGATTGAACTTTCGCTGACTTCGGACGATTGGACCAGGTATTTTATTCAGACAGAGGACATTTTTTTTAACATTGATCCTTCAGAGCAGGATTGGGACAACAATGGTTCAGCCGGACCTTCTGAAGGTTTCCTTCCAATAGGAAACAATACGACCATGTTTTCCGGCTTTTATGATGGACAACTGCACACCATATCTTATCTCTACATCAACCGGAGTTCAACCAATTATGTTGGTTTGTTTGGGTATATTCTCGGAAATGGAGAAAACGTGAGAAATCTGGGAATAACTGATGCAGATGTGACCGGCAACTGGTATATCGGCATGCTTGCAGGATACGTCCAGAACGCAACGGTATTGAATTGTTTTTCCGCGGGAAATGCCAGCGGACCAGGATATATCGGAGGTTTGGCCGGATACAATGATGATGGTACGATCAGCAATTGTTTTTCATTGGCAGACATTACAGGCAATTGGTATGTAGGTGGATTGGTCGGATACAGCCGATCTGGCACAATCAAATATAGTTTTTCAACGGGTGATGTGGACGCAAGTGGCAATAATGTCGGTGGCTTTGCAGGATATAATATTAATAATACAATATCCGATTGTTTCAGTTTGGGGAATATTAACAGATATTCCGGAACAAATATAGCATTCGGAGGTTTTTGCGGTGATAATAACCAGGGAACGATAATGAATTGTTATTCAACAGGGTCAGTGAATTTTGGCACTGATAAAGGATTTATCGGGAATAATGAAGGTGGAACCAATACTGCAAACTTTTTTGATCAGAACACAAGTGGTCAGACAACGGGCATCGGAGCCACAGCAAAATCAACAAGCCAGATGAAATCCTCCGGAACTTTTAGTGGTTGGAATTTTGCCGCAGGAAATAATAACTGGGTAATGTCTTCAATAATTTGTTTTGCAGGATATCCTGTCCTGCAATGGACAGGAGCCTATTCCGTTGCTCCTTCAGGCAACCAGATTTCGAGCCTGATGAACCTGGTATGGATTGCAGAAGCTATGTCCATTGCACCGACTGCAGATTCAAGATGGACAAATTTATACACCCAAACGCAAGATATTGTAACCTGGACAACTCCGGGTTGGGATGGCAACCAGGGGTGGACTCCGATAGGAAATGATGTTATTAATTTTACCGGACTATATCACGGACAAAATCATATCATCCGCAATTTGTTTATTGATCGTCCCCAGACTGACCATATTGGTCTTTTTGGAAATACGTATAGTCCTCAGGGAGACTTTAAAGACCTGGGTTTGATCAATGTACACATTACAGGCAATGGTCAGGTTGGAAGCATGATAGGGTATTGTTCAGGTTCCGGTCAGGTAAGCAATTGCTACTCAACAGGTATTGTAATCTGTACAGGAACAGATTATGCTGCAAATGCTGGTGGTCTTTTCGGAATTAAAAGTTCCGGAAGTATTGCCAATTGTCATTCTGATGCAAAAATTAGCTGTAATGAAGGAATCGCCGGAGGGATTGTTGGCAAATTGGATAACGCTACGGCAAGTAATTGCTTCGCAACGGGTATGGTTGGGGCAGAACTTTGTGGTGGACTGATCGGCAGGCTTGCAAGTGGGGACAGCAACATAAACAATTGTTATGCTACAGGCAATGTATATGGTGTGGGATATGGCATGGCAGGGGGCTTGTTGGGAATGAACAGTGGCAATTCTATCAATAATAGTTATGCTACCGGCGATGTCATTGGGGGTACTTATGTGGGCGGTCTGGTGGGATCGCAGGAAGGTAGTTTAGTCAATAATTGTTATGCAACCGGAAATATCACCGGAACTGATTATGTAGGAGGATTGATCGGTGCAAATTGGGTAATGGTAGCTAATAGTTATTCAACAGGTACTGTGACAGCAAGTGGCAGTTTTAAAGGAGGTTTGGCAGGGTATAATGATACTGAAAACTATTCCGAAATAAATAATTGTTTCTGGGATATGGAAAGCAGTGGCATATCTACTTCAAATGGCGGAACAGGGAAAGCTACTTCAGAAATGAAAACCATATCGACATTTACAGATGGAGACTGGGATTTTGTCGGAGAAACAGCAAACGGTGAAAATGATTACTGGAATATGCTGTCCTATGTGAATGATGGATACCCATATCTGAACTGGCAGATTTACCTGCCAATCGTAACCACAGAAGCAGTTTCCAGTGTTACGACTGGAGCAGCAACCGGACACGGGAACATCGAAAATTTGGGTGTTCCTGTGCTGACTCAACACGGAGTCTGTTGGAATACGAGTGGTTCACCCGTTATTTCGGACAGCAGGACAGAGGAAGGAACGGTCTCAGGCAATGGAGGGTTTTCCTGCGAAATTACGGGGCTGACACCAAATACTGAATACTTTGTGCGTGCTTATGCTACAAATGAACAGGGGACTTCATACGGAAATGAGGTTACATTCCAAACAAATCCGGTGGCCCAGGATAATTATTGTCTGAATTTCAATGAGGAAAATGATTATGTTTCAGGTTCTGGTTTCAATACTACCATCACTGCCATTACGGTTGAAACATGGGTGAATATCAATTCATTACCGGAAAATGCAATTTCACGCTTTATTACCATTGATCCTGAAGTAGCCGTTTTGAGGTATGACGGATCACAATTTGGCGGTCCGGCTCAGCTCCATTTTTATATTAAAAAAGCAAATGGAAGTTTGGTCGGAGTGCGTGTGAATAATGTATTGACCACCGGTGAATGGCTGCATATTGCAGGTACCTGCGATGGTAACCAAATGAAACTTTATCTGAATGGGGAATTAATATCTTCAGCAACACCTGAGAGCAGCCTGTTTGCTCCAAATGGTACTTTTGGATTTTCGTCTGCTTCTGAAAATCTGGATGGGAAATTGGATGAAATCAGGGTCTGGAATATAGTCAGAACCCAACAACAAATCAGGGAGTGTATGCATCTTACACTATCCGGGATTGAAAACGGATTAATAAATTACTGGCAATTCAATGAGGGATCAGGTACAACGGCAAGTGACAATGCAGGAGGATGTACTGGTTTTTTGAATAATATGACACAGGGAACCTGGGTATATTCAACCATACCTGCTGGTATCGGCGTAAGTTATTCGGCAACTGAAAAGTATGGTAATGTGGAATTTAGCGGAACAGGAGCAGCTGCAGAATACGATACACATAACGCAGCTACTGTAACTGTTTCGAAACTTCACCTGGCGCCAAACAGGAATCCTGATAATACGGAATCTTTCAACAACCAATACTGGATCATCGACAGGTTCGGAAACGGATCTTTTGATGCAGAATTAACCCTGAGTATAAGTGAAGGATTTAGCATAAATGATGAAAACAATCCAAGGAGAATTCGGCTTTATAGGAGAAACAGCAATTCTGATGGAGGTTGGAGTTTTGTCACTCGTGCAAATTCTGTATCAAAAGCTGAGGGACATGCAAGTTTTTTGAATATATCAAATACAGGCCAATTTATGCTTACCAGATCGGAAGCTGCAGATGAAGTATTTGTTGAGGATATTGCAGGTAATTCATTGGAAATTAATGGTATAAATGAGTATATTGATGTTGGTAATGATGTGAGTTTTGATCTTGGCAATGTGATGACGATTGAAGCATGGCTGAAGCCACAGGAACAAGCTGGAAGGCAGGGAATTTTTTCATCCCGGTATGCAAATTCCTCAGGTTCATTTCAATTAGAGATCGGAACAGGTAGCGGAGGCACTAAACGTATAGTTGTGTCAGGTGTCAATACCTGGGTTGCGCAAACAGGTGATAATGTTTACAATATTGATAATTGGACACATATTGCTTATGTGCGGGCAGGTATAGGATCTGGAACTCATAAAATCTATGTGAATGGTGTTTTACAAACCTTGATTTCTGATAATCCTTATGATTTTGTGGATAATACTGCTCATAAGGTGCTAGGGTCGGGCACCTCAGGCGCTCAGTTTTATAAAGGAATGGCGGATGAAATCCGTATCTGGAATATTGCACGTTCAGAAGAACAGATACGAAATGATATGTATCGGACTCTGACGGGTTATGAAACAGGTCTGGTTTCTTATTATCAGTTCAATGAAGGATCCGGTACCACCACCTATGACAATGTTTCTCTAAATAATGGTATGATGGTACAAATGAGTGGTGATGAATTCAGGGATTCTACTGCTCCGATTCCCTTCATTTCTGTCGCAAACGGCAACTGGTTGAACGAATCTAACTGGCAAAGCGGACAAGGCTTTCCTGTTCATCCTTGGTCAAGGGTGAAAATTGATTCTGATATCACTTTGGATTTGAGTAAGGAAGTGATCCAAATGACTGTGAATGAGGGCAAAAACCTGATCATTAATCCTGGCATTGATTTGATTATAAGCGGCGAACCGGAAAATTGATCATTGTTATCGAGATCAAATTGATTTTTTTCATGGTACTTAACTCTTTCGATATTCAAAATAAAAAAATATTCCCACATCCTGAAAATCCATAAATCCTGCAAATCCTGATTCAGACGAAGAAGGATTAACAGGCCAATTTTCTGAACTCTAGTATTTGTCATCCTGGATTGCAATAATTTTAACATAATCCTGCAAATCCCATAATCCTGCAAATCCTGATTCAGACAGATTATTGATTATGTGCCCCAGATAAATTGCCGAACCAGCTTCAATATATTCAGCTGCTATCTTCATACAAATGAATGGTTTCCTGCTCATTTTGGAAGCAATCAAAATAAGCCGCTATTTTCTGATAAAACATTATTTTGTTACAAGGTAAATCAAAACATTTTTTGACTTTGTCGTATATTGGCGGGTGATCATGCTAAAATATGTTATTTGATAGTGTATTCATGTTTAATTATACTGATATTCAGCAAATAATGCGATCTTATACTTAGTCTTCATGCTCAGCTCGAAATTATGAAGATTCGAACCCCGACGATGAATATCGGGATCTAAAAGATGAGAGATTCTATAGAACATTCAAACAAATCAACAATTCAGCAACTCAATAATTCAACATCTCAACAACCCGGACAAAAGAACTATCAAAAGAAATTTGATTTCATCCCATACAATTTGGGACATAATATAACCTGAAAAACTAAAAAATGCTTCCATATGAAAAGGATATCGCTATTTATTGTGCTGATGATAATAAGCTTTGGCATGGATGCCCAAACCAGTATTTATGTAAGACATGATGCTTCGGGAAGTAATAACGGCAGTAGTTGGACAGATGCTTACATAACACTCCAATCTGCTCTAAGTGCAGCAATTTCGGGAGACCGCATTTATGTTGCCAAAGGAACCTATGTGCCGGATAATGAAGTAGGGGGTACAGGTAATTTATTTAAATGTTTCCAGTTGAAAAATGGAGTTTCTATTTACGGGGGCTTTGCAGGAACTGAAGATCTATTGACATTTGATCTGGCAGATCGTGATTTTTCTGCGAATGAAACCATTCTGAGCGGAGATCTGGGAGGAGGCAATAATGTATACCATGTTTTCCGGCATGTGAGTATTAGTCTGAATAATACCGCAGTTCTGGACGGATTCACCATCAGCGGAGGAAAAGCCACAGGCACAGATCCAAATAACAAGGGAGGTGGTATGTTAAATTCAGGGACATCCTCTGCAAACGGCAGCAGCCCTACCATTCGTAATTGTGTCTTCAAGAACAATCAGGCAGCTCAGGGAGGAGCCATATACAACAGTCGCTACTGTAATCCGATAACCAACAATACAATGTTTGTGAACAGTACTGCGTCAGATATTGGAGGGGCAGTTTTTCTGATCAGGAACAATGCCAGTTTTTATGGCTGCACATTCCAAAACAATATTGCACAAGCCTCAGGATCAGCAAAGGGTGGTGGCGCTGTTTATATAGGAACCTCAGTCAATACTGAAGGTGCGACGTTTACAAACTGTACCTTTTTAGGGAATACGGTAAATAAATCATCCTCTGGTGCAAGGGGAGGTGCCATACATGCCTCAGTTAATCCCGGATTTTTAACCATTACTGGTTCTGTTTTTTCTGAAAATGAAGCGGAATATGGTGGCGCAGTTTATCAGAATTGCGGCAATTATACAAATAGATTGTCCTCAGATATTATCATTTCCAATTCAAGTTTTGAACAAAATGATGCATTATATGGCGGAGCTGTTTTCAATGACGGGCATAATACTTTACTGACAAACTGTATTATACGAGGCAATGGTTCCACGCAGCAATCAGGAGGTTATTATAGCCGGTATGCTTCTTCTGAATCGAAAATTATAAATACTTTGATCAGTGGCAACAGATCGGCATTACACGGAGGAGGTGCTTATTTTAACAGTGATTCTACCGGGATAATAAATACTACCATAAGTGGTAATTTTGCGGGTGAACGCGGAGGAGGAGTAAGTATGATCAATGGTTCAAAAATTGGGATTAAAAACTCAGTCCTTTGGGGAAATACAGGCCCGGAAGGCAACCAGCTTTGGTTGTGTTCCAATTGTATTGCAGACATTGATCATTCTTTATATAATAATGGTGCAGGGGAGGTATTCATAACCAGCGGGGGTGCTGTAAATGCCACGAACAGCATTACTCTAAATCCTAATTTTGTCAGTCCTGTAACCCCGACATCGGGAAATACACCCAACACAATTGGCAATTATCAGTTACAAACCTCATCCCCTGCCATTGATGCCGGCTTAAACAGTCATTTACCGTCAGGTATTACTACCGATCTGTTGGGCAATAAACGTATTGTCAAAGGAAGTATCAGCAGCGGAGAAACCATTGATATGGGTGCTTATGAATTTGCCGGAGATGGTTCTGTCTATTATCCTTTCCTTATTTCAAACCGTACACAGCTCGAAAATGTAAACAACAATTTATCATCTCATTTCAAGATTGTCAATGATATTGATCTGACCGATATAATTTATGATAAAGCGTTGATTGCCTTCAGTACAGGTACAGGTGCCGGTTTTGAAGGGACAAAATTTACCGGAACTCTGGACGGAGATGGATTTAAAATCATTAACATGAATATAAACGGCGGAACCAATAATTACTTAGGACTTTTTGGAAATATTGGAAATGGCGCTGAGGTACACAATTTATTGCTGGAAAACTGTTCCATAGCAGGGGATCAATACGTCGGAAGTCTTGCCGGAAGGATAGATGGGGTAAATCCGCTGATCGATTCAATTCAATGTGCAGGTACAGTGAATGGCATTAACTTTGTTGGTGGATTGATAGGAAGTATCACGGGGCCTACAATAATGATCAGACAATGTGCTTCTTCAGCTCAGGTAAATGGGGAAACCTATGTTGGTGGGCTTCTCGGGTCCAATGACGGAGGAACCTTAGAGCGGTCATTTGCTTTGGGTAATACTGGCGGAATCTCGTACATCGGTGGTCTGACAGGAGATAATAATGTAGGTACAATTGCCAATTGCTATGCAAGAGGAAATGCAACAGGTGTTGAAAGAATAGGCGGGTTGGTGGGAGAAAACTCAAATTCTGGTGTGGTGACAAATTCATTTTCGACAGGCCAGGTCAATGCTTCAGGTTCCTTCAACGGTGGTCTGATTGGAAATAATTCTTCAGGTACTATATCCAATTCATTTTGGGATACAGAGACATCGGGTAAAACTACAAGTTCAGGAGGTTCCGGTGAAACTACAACTTTTATGAAAACTCAAAGCACCTTTACCGATGCTGGCTGGGATTTTGCTGGCGAATCAACCAATGGCAATAATGACTACTGGAATATTGCCTCGTATTTAAATGATGGGTATCCTGTTTTAGCGTGGCAGTTTTATCCTCCGACAGATAGCATTGCAGGCAACGCACTGGAATTTAACGGTATAGACGAATATGTAAATGTAGGGAATAATGAAAGCTTTGATGTTGGGAACGTGCTGACCATTGAAGCCTGGATCAAACCCGGGGACAAATCAACCAGACAAGGGATTTTCTCTACTTCTTTCACCAATTCAGCTGGCGCATTCCGGCTGGAGATCGGTTCAGCAAATGGCGGTACAAAACGAGTTGCTGTTTACGGTATCAATACATGGGTTGCTCAAACCGGGGATAATTCATATATCAACGATCAATGGACGCACATTGCTTATGTACGGACAGGTTCAGGGGCCGGTACCCACACGATTTATGTCAATGGTATTCCTCAGGCATTGATTTCCGATTCACCCTATGAATTTATCGACAATTCCAGCAATAAAGTAATCGGATCCGGAACCTCCGGCGACCAGTTTTTCAAGGGAGTGATGGATGAAGTACGCATCTGGAATGTGGCTCTGACACAACAACAAATACGGCAGAATATGTACCGGACTCTAAACGGAAATGAGACCGGCCTGGTTTCTTACTATCAGTTCAATGTTGCTTCCGATACCAAAACCAATGACAATATTTCTCTCAACAACGGTACCTTGGTCAATCTGGACAGTGATGCCTTCAAGGCATCCACAGCACCTGTACCATTTATTTCCATAAGTGATGGCAACTGGATAAATACAGCCAACTGGCAGAACGGACAAGGATATCCTGTTCACGCCTGGTCGCGTGTGAAAATTAACTCCGATATCACTTTAGAAGAGAATAAGGAAGTCATCGAAGTAATTATCAATGAGGGTAAAAACCTGACAGTAAATCCATTATATGATTTGATCATAAGTGGTGAAGGAGAGAATTAATCAGAACACAAAGATGAAATTCAAGATTTTTTTACATTAAATATCATTTTGAGGACAACAATCTAATAAAAATGTAATGACATCCTGAAAATCTTTAAATCCTGAAAATCCTGATTCAGACAATTTCCAATGGTACTTCAGCTGCGGCGGCAACAAAAATACGCATATCGTTCAAACCAATTTGTCCCTTGTAATAATTCCGTTGCCTGTTAAGTTCATTGACTTTTTGGTGGAGTTCAACCGGATCAGTTCCAGCGGCATCCCTGACGTTTTTGATACCCAGATCAAACAATACCCGGGCAAAAATAGCTCCAACCCATTTGATTCGCGACAGATCCGTCAGACTGGCCAATTCATTGATCAATTCCAATGAGAGATCGCTTTCGAATGCCAGATTTTGCCTTTTTTCGGGAGTCAATACTTTATCGAACAAATGCTTTGTGTCTTTGATGCCCAACGCTGCAAGTTTTTCAGTAGCGGTTGAAGGAATACCCGGGAAATC
Source organism: Saprospiraceae bacterium UBA2365 (assembly GCA_002344345.1). Lineage (GTDB taxonomy): Bacteria > Bacteroidota > Bacteroidia > Chitinophagales > Saprospiraceae > UBA2365. The sequence continues at coordinate 9,778 of DDTL01000015.1, read as the reverse complement.
TTTTAATTGATTTGGTTTCGGCAGCATACTGTTGATTTCCCTTAGTAAAATGACCAGATAATCTCCTTCAAAAAGTGTTAATTCGCTTAATTTTTTCAATAATTCAGATTGCTTTAGCAGTTTTTGGAGTTCTTTCAGGTTTTTAATATCTGCCTCCCGGAAATAGTCCAATCGTTCAGATAGCCTTTCCTGAAGGATCCTCCTGCTCGGAGGCAGCCAGGCAACGGCCAGCTTTTGTTTATAAACTTCCAGCGTGATGTTTTCAAGGTCGATGTGGTAGCCCATTTGTTAAGTGTTTTACACGGTAAAATTATGTTTTTTGTACGTGTTTAGCTGTTTAGTCTTTTAGCCTTGAGTCTTTTAGGAACTTATTATGGCTTAGGTCAAAATGTCAATGATACAGCAAATATAATGCCCTTTGCTCATTGAACCCTCTCAAATCATAAAAACTAAATGACGCTCAGATTGATCAGCTGATCAACTGAATATTGAGTCTACTCCGAAAAGTCTCTGCCCCTTAAATCCCCACTGATGTTTTCAGTCAGTACAGGCACTGACGTTTTCAGTCAGCATATACCTAAAAGAGGACTTTTAATTTGTTGATTTTCAATCGTTTTCCTTTGGTCTTGTGCTGATCTTTGACGTCCGTAGGGCGGTGCAAAAAACGAATGAAAATCAACAAATTGGACTTTTCGGAGCAGACTCATTAATTGCGTTTTTTTTGAAATCATCATTATATTTATCAAAATAATCTGGTGAAAATATGAATCAAAAAACACCATCCGGATTAAAAAAATTATTTTAAAATTATAAGCAATTCATTGATTACGAATCAACTGGATGGTTAAACGGATGTTTTTAATTCAAATTAAATTCAGATTCAAACAAATGACAATCGGGCAATAGATCAGTGCAAAGTTATGATTATTTAAACAAAAACTGGTGGATTGGAATTGATGATGGTATGTGTTTCTGAATGATATCAGTCCGTGCATGATACTTATTTGAAAAAAAGTTATCATTTTTGCCTTTTCAAACTAAAGTGACAATTTATCGCTGTATGAAATTTAAACCGGGAACGATACTGACCATCATTAGCCTGACACTCACATTGTTTTTGATGGGTGTGTATTTACTTATCATCGTGCACATCAGCAACCTGGAAAATATCATCAACGAGAAAACACCGTTTGTTATTGAACTAAAGGATGATTTGCCTGAAAATGAACTGAATGCGTTGATCGCAGAACTGAAATCGCGCAAATTTATCCAAAGCAGTACCGTCGAATACATTTCCAAGGAAGATGGACTCAAAATGTTGGAAAACCAGATGGGCAACGCAATCTTTGAAGAACAGTCTGACAACCCGCTCAAAGACGTCATACGCTTTTTCCTTGAAGCAGATTACATACGAAGTGGTAAAGCGCAGGCTTTTAAAAGTGAATTAATGGCCCGACCTGCAGTGGAAAATGCCTTTTTCGAATTTCAGGAAATCGGCGCCATGAAATCCAATCTGAGCAGATTCAATTATATTTTCCTCATCGCAGGCCTGGTTTTTATATCAATTTCCCTGATGCTGATCTATTATAATCTCAAGCTGGTTTTAAGAGGCGACCGCAAAATGCTCAGAACCATGGAATTGGTAGGAGCAAGTCCCGGATTTATTAAAATGCCCTATATCAAAAAAAGTCTGCAGATCGGTCTGATCTCAGGCCTGATCAATGTGATCGTACTACTGGGCATACTTTTTTACCTGGATTACAGCATACAGGTGTTCACATATTTTCTGGATGTAAGCCTGACCATCTTTGTGTTCGGGATCATCCTTTTAGCGGGGATCTTGTTGCCTGTTTTATTGAGTAATTTTATGGTGAATAAATATATCCGGCTGGGGCAAAAAGAATTCTGATTTTATTGACTTTTTTGCCGTAGAAAACATTTTCAACCCAACCATTCCTGTTGATTTAATGTCTTTGCATTAAACGATGTTTGTTGCTTTTTATTAGACAAAGTTTTTCAATAAACACCGAATTGGATTATGTTTTTTGCTATTATTGGAAATCTGATTTTAAAATATCTGAATGAGCGTTAAAATTGCCTGGCTGATCGTTTTATTTCTTCCTTTCATGACTGGCTGTGATAAAGACCCGTCAGCAAAACTTGTTTTGACACGTTGGAAACTGGAGGGAATAAAAGAAAAGAATAATTGGTTTTATACCAAAACTGAGGAAAATCTTTGCCTGGAATTTGGATCCGATTCAACATACCAACTTTCTTTGAGCAGAAATGACTGTGGTGGCACTTATTTTGTGACGGATATTGATCACATTTCTTTCGGTCAGCCACACTGTCCTTTGGCATGTTGTGATTCAGAGTATTCCTTGAAATTTGCTTCATTTTTACCGGGAATGAGATCCCTGAGCTTACATTCAGATCAATTGATGCTGGAAGGAGAAGTAAAGATGATCTTTTCTAAATTGTAATTAAAAGGAAAAATTATTTAAACGATTGAAAAACAACAAATTGTACTTTTCAGAGTAGACTCAAATATTGATAGTAAATATATTATAATAAATTGTCAAAAATGAAGTATATATTTTTTTACCTGGTGATCACCCTTTCAATGGTAGCCTGTTCTATGGAACAGGATTATCTTTCGGATGATCTTATTCCGGGTGAAGGTGAAGAAGTCTGGGTTTTTTTTGAAACTCAATGTGCAGATCCCTGGTACAAACCTGTTGAAAGTTACAGAATAAATGACAATGAGAAAGTGAGTGCCATGATAGATTATCTGATCAAAGAAGAAGTTGTGGTGATCAAAGCAAAATATCAATTCGATCCTTCCAATGCCATCGCCTGTACCGCCTGTAATTGCCAGACAGGTGGTTTGTTTATGGTCCTGATAAAATCGGATGAAAACGTTTCAACAAAACTGAGGAACATCGGTTTCAGCAGATATTAAAACTGAATTACCGAATAAAATATATAATTCCATTACAGATGCAATATGAAAAGTACGGTCTATTTACCTGATTGTCTGTATGGAATATAGCATGGAGGCTTATTTTCATTAAAGATCCTATTTAGAAAAAAATACAATAAAAAGTTTAATTATGAATAAAAACATACTTTTTCTGATTTTGATTATCCTCGGCTTCTCGGGATGCAGTAAGGAATTGGGTGATGACTTGTACTATGATGCAGGTGGTAAATCCGGAGAGTCCAGTGGCGGCGGTGGCAATTCCGGCTCAGGCAACCAGCCAGGTGTGATCACTGCCGGAGAATGGAAAGATCTGGCTCATTGGGATTTCTGGCAGGAAATCCTCCTGAGGGATGACCTCGACTCAATGTCTCATTATTGGTCTTATTTTACTGACAACAGAATTGAAGTTGAATTGAAAAACCAGCAGGGGGAACCTGTCATTGACGCGGTTGTGAAACTTCAAAAGGAAGGGAAAACTGTTTTTACTGCCAAAACAGATAATCAGGGGAAAGCTGAACTATGGCCTGACCTGTTTGAGCAAAACATTCAACCGGATCTGTCACAATATACCCTGAATATCAATAATGGAGCAGCAACCATCAGCCAGGTCAAGACGATCGATCAAGGTGTTAATCAGACCATTGTTTCATCCGGTCCACCATCTGGCAATATCGAGATCGCATTTGTGGTGGATGCAACCGGATCCATGGGCGACGAACTCGAATACCTCAAAGTAGAGCTGGTGGATGTGCTTTCAAGGGTAAAATCAGCCAATCCCGAAGCACTGATCAGGACTTCTTCTGTGTTTTACAGGGATAAAGGTGATGAATATGTGACCAGGATTTCCAAGTTTACACAAAACACATCAACTACCATCGGATTCATCAAAGATCAGGAAGCGGGTGGCGGCGGAGACTTCCCTGAAGCGGTGCATTCAGCACTGGAAGCGGCGATCACTCAACTTTCATGGTCATCTACAGCCAGAACCAGGTTGCTTTTTCTTGTATTGGATGCACCGCCACATTACCAACAGGATGTGATAGAAGACATTCACGCATACAATAAAATGGCCGCAGAAAAGGGAATCAAAATCATCCCTGTCACTGCAAGTGGTATTGACAAGCAAACAGAGTTCCTCATGCGTTTTATGTCCGTCTCCACCAACTCAACCTATGTTTTTATTACAAATCACAGTGGTATCGGGAATGATCACCTGGAACCAACAATTGGCGAATATGAAGTTGAATTTCTCAATGACCTGATGGTCAGGCTGATCAATCATTTTGCGGAATAGAATTTAAAAAGAATTTGGCAAAATCACTTAACTTTGAATCTGAATAGCATGATAAAATCGCTGAAAATGATATCCGGGAATTTCAATTTGCAGAAAAAGGTATTATTCATTCTTGTTTTGTTTTTATTCCTTGGGGTATCTGGTTGTGAAAAACATCAGATCACAGATCAGACAGCATCATGTAAGCCGATACATTTCAATGATGGTTGGTTTGAAAATGGGGTAGAAGGAGAGGATACCAGGGTGTTGAGTTACCGGCTGGAAGGAAACTGCTTATACCTCACTGTTGGATTTGGCGGTGGTTGCAAGGAACATGATATTCAAATGGCAGCCACTGGTTGGATTAAAACTTATCCTCCTCAGATAATTGCCAGATTAGTTCATGATGACCAGGATAATTGTGAGGCGTATATCAAAATAGAAACAGGCTTCGACCTCGGTTCGCTGAATTATACGGAAGATTTCTATATCAATATCGAAGGCTTTGATGAAAAAATATATTTTAAAGGATACTGAAAATTAATGTATATCGGATAGAAAGTGGAGTTGACAAGGAAAATAGACGAAAAGATCATTAAAGGTTGTATCTCAAATGACAGGAGAAGTCAGGAGATATTTTATCGCTATTTCTTTCCGAAACTACTGTCCATGTGCCGTAGATTTACCACAGATGAGGACAGGTTGATTAGTATCATCAATGACGGGATGATGAAGGTTTTTACCAGTATCAGTCAATATGAAGGAACAGGAAGCATTGAAGGATGGGTGAGGCGAATCGTATTCAATAGTTTGTCTGACCATTTCCGCAAGGATGGAAAATACATCAAAAATGTTTTCATGGAGGAAAAAGACATGGTTTTCCGACCTGATGCATTGTCAAAACTATATTACGAAGATCTTATGACCATGATCGAAAGCCTGCCTGCGATGATGCAAAATGTATTCAGATCCTATGAGATGTACGGTTATTCTCATAAGGAAATAGGTGAACAATTCAAGATCAGTGAAGGTACATCCAAATGGCACTTGTCCAAAGCACGGGAGAGATTGAGGCTGCAATTTAACGGTCAATTAAAAGCTGAAAGATGAACGAACAAAATTATAAAGATATAATGGATAAATTGGCGGATAAAGGCTGGGCTGATATGGAGAAAAAACTGAATGCATCCATGCCTGCTGAAAATAAAAAGACACGTCGTATCTTTCCTTTCCTGATTTTTATGCTGATTTTTATTGCAGCAGGTGTTGCGGTGGGTTATTGGATGTTTACAACAGATCAGGTTGATCAGACTCCTGAAAAACCATTACCTGAAATTTCTTTGGATTATGCTCTGCAAAATGCGGAGGATCGTACTTCAAAGGAAAAAGTATTATTGGATGAAAACCTGTCTGACCAAAAAAGTTTGACAATCAATGATTTAAAGTTGTCTGAAAAGCAAAGCAAATTGGGTGCCGGTTCATCGCAAAAACCAGCTGCAAATTTAAATAAAAATGCCCGTGTGAGTAAAAATCAATCGTTGAACAAAATGATCGCTCTATCGGAAAATGAAAAAGTTTATCTGGTTGAGGGGAAAATGGATGAAAATTCAATGGAATTGAAGGTAGATTATTCTACGGAAGAGTTTATTGCAAAAACAGATATGAATGATGTCATTGAATTGAATACATTGGTAAACAAATATTTTGAACCTAAATTTTCAGATGAACAAAACTTCCCGGATTATAAATTGTTGGTAATGCCCATGAGCTTTAGCAGATTTGGTCAGCAAAGTCCATGCGATCATGGGCTTACATTTCAATCCGGCATGATCTCAGAAAATCTGGCCAGTTATGGGGGTTTTGAAGTTGGCATCGGATACAAAAAGTATCTGGGTGGTCATATTTATTTAAGTTCAACGCTGAACTATAAAATATTGAACAAAAATTATTTTTCTAATGCTTTGATGAGAACCGGTATATTCAATATCAGTGGATTAAAGACAGAAAGTAATTCGACGGACTGGGTGGAAGAACGCTATTCGTATGAATTGCAGAATGCTGAGATCAGGAATAATACCATCGGATATGAATATGTTTTGGGGCTTGTTAAGCAACTTCATTATTTGGAAATTCCATTTCAAATCGGCTACCAGTGGAAGCAACTTGGATTGTTCGGCGGGATCAATGTTTCATGGCTGATTTTTGGTTCCAATGCGGTCAGGGATTTGACGGAGCAATACTTTAATACCATCGTTCTTTCAGATGAAGTATTATTCAATAAGCAAATGCTCAACAGATTTGATCTGAGTCCACAACTCGGAATCGAATACAAACTTTGGCACGGGCTGACTCTTTACAGCCATTACAACCATGGTTTGATCCAAATCGCAAAAGCAGAATCAGCTTCTGAATTTAAAAATGCTGAGTTTTCTGACAAGAAAGGAACCGCTTCGTCTGTGCGGATTGACCGTAACAGATACTTTAGCCTGGGATTAAAATACGAATTACCTCTCTGTTCACTCCGGTGATCACAAAGCCAAAGCACGAGTAATACACAGTCAAGCATTTTTGAATCCGATTTCAGAGAATCCCTATATAATTATTTTTTTATCACATATGATGGAAAATCAACAATGAATATATATTGATAATTATATATATAAAAAACATATTGCGTTATTTTTTAATATGTATTTTTTGATTTACCTTTGCATCATCTTATTAACCGATTTTATACGGGTTTTGATATGAGCACAAAAGTAAAGAAAACTAAAGAAAGGTATAGCAATTCGTTATTTGGCAAACTGGATATTCGTGATGAGCGATGGCCAAAAATAATTGGGATTGTTTTAATTTTAACCAGCATCTATTTAGCCATCGCATTCTCTTCTTATTTACTCACATGGAAAAGTGATCAGGATAAAGTATTGGAATTTTCCTGGGATGTTTTGTTCATGGGAGATATTGTTGTGGAGAACTGGTTGGGCAGAATGGGCGCTTTGGTTTCAAATATGTTTTTTTATTGGGGTTTTGGTATTTCATCGTTTTTCATGATATACCTGATGGTGCATGTGGCACTGAATCTTTTGGCAAAAAGAAGCCTTCGCAGCAGTTACCGCTTGTTTCAGAAAATGCTGTTTTTAACGGTGTTTTTATCAGTTACCCTTGAATTTATCTTCAAAAATTCTGGTTTTAGCTGGGGTGGAGCGTTTGGAGAAGCAAGCAACTTATGGATGAGTAATTTTATTGGCAGAGCGGGTTTGTTGCTGCTGTTGATCTTTACGCTGTTCGCTTTGTTCGTGTGGTATTTCAATCCAAAATTTGAGACCATACAACTCAACACAGGGTTTATGAATTTCAGTTTTCCGGCATTTTCTTTTAATAATAAAGCCTTTTTCAAATCAAAAGTTTCAGATGCCGGTGGATCTCCTTTGAATAAAGAAGCAATAGTCAATCCGGGAATTCCTGCTTTTCCCCAAAAAGATGAAGCGTTTCCTAAACATACCATTCAGTTTGATTTCGATGATGAGCCTGAACAGGAGATCAGGTATAAGGACCAGGATGATCTTCGACTGGAAATTGAAGAAAAGATCATTGTTGCCGAGTGTTCAGATGGATCAGTAGACTCAGGATTCACGCTGGTGGAGAAGAAATCAGATATTGAAAAACTGGAAATCCAGGAAGAATCTGATTTTGTACTGGAACCCTACGATCCAAGGAAAGATCTGTCTATGTATGGATTTCCATCCACTGAATTACTTGAAGAATATGGGTCTGCAACCCTGAATATCGACCGGGAAGAACTGGAAAGCAATAAGGATCAGATCATCAATACACTCAGAAACTACAAGATTGAGATCACCAAGATCCGTGCAACCATAGGGCCCACAGTGACATTATATGAAATTGTTCCGGCACCTGGGATCAAGATCAGTAAAATCAAGTCATTGGAGAATGATATCGCTTTGAGCCTGGCTGCTTTGGGCATCAGGATCATTGCGCCCATTCCGGGTAAAGGTACCATCGGTATTGAAGTGCCAAATAAGAATAAGCAAACTGTTAGTTTAAAGGAAATACTGTCTTCAGAAAAATTCCAGACAGCCAAAATGGATTTGCCCATTGCCATAGGTAAAACCATCTCCAATGAGGTTTTTGTTGCTGACCTGGCCAAAATGCCTCACCTGATGGTAGCAGGTGCGACAGGACAAGGTAAATCTGTTGGTATCAATTCTATTATAGTGTCTTTGTTGTACAGAAAACATCCCTCTGAGATCAAATTTATTATGATCGACCCTAAGAAAGTAGAATTGTTTCCTTATACGGGTTTGAAAAAGCATTACCTGGCGTTTTTACCCGATCAGGAAGAAGCGATCGTAACTGATACCGATAAAGTGGTTAATACGCTGCACTCCCTGATGATGGAGATGGACAACCGGTACGACCTGCTTAAAATGGCAAAATGCCGGAATCTGAAAGAATATAATGCCAAATTCCAGGAAAGAAAGTTGAATCCGAAAGAAGGACACCGCTTTTTCCCTTATCTGATTCTGGTGATCGATGAGTTTGCAGATCTGATCATGGTCGCAGGGAAAGAGGTAGAATTACCTATCGCACGTTTGGCACAGTTGTCCAGAGCCGTTGGCATTCACCTGATCCTCGCGACTCAACGACCTTCTGTCAATATCATTACAGGTGTGATCAAAGCCAATTTCCCGGCAAGGATCGCCTATAAAGTTTCTGCCAAAGTCGACTCCAGAACGATTCTGGACCAAATGGGGGCTGAACAACTCATTGGCAGGGGTGACTTACTTTTGTCAGTGGGTGGAAGTAACATCATGAGGATTCAGGGCGCATTCGTCGATACTCCTGAAATCGACCGGGTGGTCAATCACATCGAACATCAGCAGGGATATCCTGAGCCATATTATCTACCTGAATATAAAACCAATGAGGAAGATGGCAATTATGAAGGTGTCAGATATGATGATCTGGATGATATGTTTGAACAGGCAGCAAGAATGATAGTTCTGGAACAGTATGGATCTACCTCTTTGCTTCAGAGAAAAATGCAGATCGGTTACAATAGAGCTGGGAGATTGATGGACCAGATGGAAGCTTTGGGGCTCGTCGGCCCTGCCAACGGAAGTAAACCAAGAGATGTACTGGTTTACAGTGAAATTGAACTGGAGAATATGCTGGCCTCCCTCAAAAATAAATCGTAGACCTAAATAGTTTTCTAAATACTTTAAAGGCTTGCAATACAGATTGCAGGCCTTTTTTGTGTCATGTTAAAATGCATTTCATCCGGTTACAAAATCCATCAGCATTGGTTGTTTTTATTTTTTCCTATGGACGATTAAAGCACGTACCCCTGGATTAATGGATGGTAGCCTGGCCAAAATTACAGATTATAAAAAATTTCATGTAAAACTGTATTTCTTTATAATTTGTTGTAAACCAAATATTAAAAAATATTAAAAAAAATATATAAAAAATTTGTATCATATATATTTTTTCGATAA
>DDTL01000111.1 GCA_002344345.1 Saprospiraceae bacterium UBA2365 | reverse complement strand
ATCCTTAATCCCGCAAATCCCGACATTCATCGCCGGGATTCGGATCAAATCATATGACCTATTAAAATAACTGAATTTTAAATGAAAATTGTACTCGAACATATTTTCCGAAAGTATCCGACAGCATCGAAAAATGTACTGGAGGATGTTTCTCTGACCATCGGAAGCAATGAAACCCTTGCCATTACCGGGCCATCGGGATGCGGCAAAAGTACGCTGTTGAATATCATCGGCACATTGGATAAGCCTGATTCGGGGACTGTCAGTGTAAATGATCAGGATATCAAATCCCTGAATGAGGCAGAAACCGCTGCGATCAGAAATAAAAAAATAGGCTTTGTTTTTCAATTGCATCACTTGTTGCCACAACTGAATTTACTGGATAATATATTATTGCCTTCCCTGGTACTTAAGGACAAATCTCTCAATGCCACAGCAGTTTCAAGAGGGATGGAGTTACTTCAAACTGTGGGTTTGACAGATAAGATCAGGCAATACCCCGGTCAGCTTTCCGTAGGTGAATGTCAGCGGGCAGCTCTGGTCAGGGCATTGATCAATCAGCCTGAATTGATTTTAGCCGATGAACCCACGGGTTCCCTGGATCAGGAATCTGCCGAACATGTCGGAATTTTGTTGTTATCTATCCATCAGATGTATAAGGTATCACTGGTCGTAGTAACACACGCACCGCAATTGGCCTCAAAAATGAATACGGTTTACTCATTGCAAAACGGACATTTAATCAACTCATAGCTGAATTACATTTTGAATAAGATCAGATTTATAATACAAACCATCCGTTTCTATAAAAGACAACATCTTGCGGTCCTGGCCGGAATAATACTCAGTACAGCGATCATTACAGGTGCATTGGTGATTGGCGATTCCATAAAATTCAGCCTGCGCAAAATCACGGAAGCTCGTCTGGGCAACATACAATATGTTTTGCAGTCAAATGACAGGTTCGTCCGGGCCAGCCTGGGAGAGGAACTGGCATCAGAATTGTATGTCAGCACTGCATCCGTGCTTCTGTTGGAAGGTGTTGCAGGCAACCCGGAAAAGGAATTACAGATCAACCGGTCACAGGTGGTCGGCATTGATTCAAGCTTCTGGAAACTGAATGGACTTCAAATGCCTGTAATCAACACAGACGAAGCTATAATCAGTGAACATACCGCTGAAAAACTGAACTTAAAAGTACATGACGACATCGTACTGCGCATCGAAAAGATCAGTGTCATTCCTGTTAATTCACCATTCAGTGTCAGCGAAGCACCTTCCGAGTCGTTCAGGTTGAAGATCATAGCCATAGCAGATGATGATCATTTAGGTCGTTTCAGCCTCAGGAGCAATCAGGTAGCGCCTTATAATATTTTTATTTCCAATTCTTTATTATGGGAAAAGCTCGATATTTACGGGCTTTCCAATGCCATTCTTATCAGTGATCCGAAACAAATTGGCGCTGATAATTTTAATGCAACATTTGAAAAAACATGGCAACTGAAGGATGCTGGTTTAGATTTAAAAAAACTCGACGAACAGGGCAATTATGAAATTACCTCAGACAGAATTTTTATTGACAAACAGATCTCCGATTCCATACTTGACCGGGAATCAGGTGTTCAGACGATATTGAGTTATCTGGTAAATACCATCCGTCATAAAACGAATAACACCCCATACTCCTTTGTAACTGCCGTGTCAGACAATTTCTATGGTGAAGAAATTAAGGATCAGGAAATCATCATCAATCAATGGCTTGCAGATGACCTTTCAGCTGCTATCGGAGATACCATCGAATTGACGTATTTTATCATTGACCCATTGCAGAACCTGAAAGAAAACAGTTCCAGCTTTATCGTAAAGGAAATCATTCCGACTAAAAATGATTTGATTGATCGTTCACTGATGCCTCGTTTTCCAGGCTTTGCCAAGGCTGTAAGTTGTATGGAATGGAATTCCAATATTCCGGTAGATATGGATAGGATCCGCGACAAGGATGAAGCGTATTGGAATGAATTCAGAGGCACACCCAAAGCGGTCATTTCTATCCGGGCAGGTCAACAATTATGGCAAAATAAATTTGGAGATTATACGGCCATTCGTTTTAATGATTCCATTTTTACAACGGCTTCCTCAGGAAAGCAAGTGGAACCTGAAATATTGAAGAAATTCAGCCCCGGTGATTTAAATCTGAATTTTATTGATGTAAAGCTTTCAGGTATTGAGGCATCTCAAAACGGGGTGGACTTCGGTCAGTTGTTTTTGGCTTTGAGTTTTTTTGTGATCCTTTCAGGCTTAATACTGACAGGCATGTTGTATGTCCTGAGCTTACAGAAACGGGAAGCTGAAACAGGTATTTTGATCAGTTTAGGTTTTACAGGCAAAGATATTTTAAAATACCGGGTACTTGAAAATGTGATCCTGATCATAACTGGAAGTGTTTTGGGAGTGTTGGTTGGAATTATCTATAATTATGGACTGCTAATGGCTGTCAATTCTGTCTGGAATGATATCCTGCGTACTTCCATGATGCATGTTTCCATTCAACCACTCACTTTGTTTAGCGGCTTTATCAGCAGTGTTGTTTTATCTTTTTTGGTCATCTTTTTTATAACGATAAAAAGTTATAAACGAAGCGCAGTTTCACTGATCAATGGTGGCAATCAATCCATTCATCCTGTTAAACCAAAACGAATGAACAGCCGGATCAGCAGTTTAACCGGACTTGCAATACACAATGTATTCCGGAATAGAGTCAGGAGTTTAACTACGATCATTTTGCTTGCTTTAGGTGTGTTTGTGCTGATCTTAACCGGAGCCAACAGGAAAACAGTTTCTGAAAATGATTCAGACAATTCATCCGGAACGGGTGGATATGATCTCTGGGCAGAATCAACTGTGCCGTTCAATTACGATATCAACACAGCAGAAGGGAGAGAGAAATTGGGTTTTCAGGATGATGCAGCTTTGAAAAATCTTACATTTTATCCCATGCTTTCTCTGGAAGGGAATGATGCCAGTTGCCTGAATCTGAATCAGGTATCATCTCCAACGATCATAGGTATAAACCCAACCGTTTTTGATGAACGAAATTCGTTTTCATTCGATCAACTGGCAGATCATGTTGACAAAATAAAACCTTGGCCTGGACTGGACATATCTTACGGAAACAATGTAATCCCTGGCTATGCGGATCAAACGGTGATTACCTGGGGTTTGATGAAAAGCGTAGGTGACACCCTTTTATATACGAACGAATTTGGTGAAGATCTCAGAATCGTATTGACAGGAGGACTGAGTGCATCAGTTTTTCAGGGGAATCTCCTGATCTCAGAGTCAAATTTCAAAAAACATTTTCCGTCTATTAACACGTCCAGGTTGATGTTGATAGATATGCAGGAAACCAAAAAAAGTGAGATCGCCAATCAGCTTTCGCAGTATCTGCAGGATTATGGTATCGATATTAGCTCTACTTCAGAGAGGTTGAACCAGTTTAATTCCGTTTCCAATACCTACCTGTCCGTATTTATGATACTTGGTGGTCTTGGCTTATTGATAGGAACCATAGGGATGGGAATCATCCTTTACAGAAATATGCTTGAAAGAAGACAAGAGATCGCTGTCCTCATGGCAATAGGTTTTACCAGGAAAAAAATCAGATATTTGTTTTTTGCAGAAAATTTAATTCTGCTGACAACAGGGATTGTCAGCGGTATACTGACAGCAGTCATGGCTTTAATTCCATCGTTTATGTCACCAACGTATACTTTACCGGAAAGTTATTTATTCGTCATTATTATTCTGATCTATATTCATGCACTGTGCTGGATTTATTTTCCACTCAGGAAGGCGCTGGATAAAAATATCATCATTGCATTAAGAAAAGAATAGTAGTTATTTAGGTGGTTAGCTAATGAGTCTGTTAGGCCCTGTTAGTCTCTTTGAATTGAGCGTGTACTTTGAGCAAAAGGCACCAAATTTGTCCTGGAATCTAAGGTTTTAAACCTTGGTATAAATCATTAGCTAATAGACTTAAGGCTAAAAGACTATTGAGCTATACAATTACAAAGAATAGCAAATTACCGGATCATTGCTGACAGAATATTCCTTCCCTAAACTGGACGAGCCAGAACCATAGAAGAAATTGATTTAAGTACCCCGGGCCGCTTCGCTATGGGGTTCGACCCCGTTGGATATATATCCTACGGAGTAAATATTCAGTGAGGCTTTAATTCTACTTCAAATTTCTTTAAAGTTCTGCCAACAATAAACGAATTCAATTTTTAAGACATTGATGATCAGATCACTCAACTATAATTTCATCCATAAAAATCCAGGCTTTTTCACCAGCACCCACGTGCCAGTCGGGACAAACACCGATATTTTCTGCCTGAATTCTGATGTAGCGCGCATTTTTTTGCAAGCCCGATAATTCGAAGTCCTTAATGGTCGTTCCGGAAGAATTGAGCGGATAATCATTTTTGATGATACCGGCTTCTACATAATGCTGGCCGTCCTCAGAGATGGATATTCTGATAGATTTGGGAAACCATATCCATGAATAAGGACTTTGGAGCATACCGATTTTAACAGATTTAATGTCTCTATTCTCCTTCATATCCAAAGTTGCAATAAAATCATCTCCGTAATATCCTTGCCAACGTCCTGAAGAAAAACTTTCATTTCCTCGCAGCAAATCTATCAGACCGTCATTTCCTCCTGCCGTGTATTGATTGCTATAGGGAGTTTCATAGCTGACTTCCCATTTATGCTGGATTTTTATGAAAGTAGAAGATTCAATAAAACTTTTATTCTTTTCCTTGTCCTGAGCGTAAAATTCTACCTTGACAGAATTACTGATTGGAATCGGATCGCTATAAAACATCCATTTTGAAGGCTTACTTCCTTCATGAACCATTCTGTAAAAAAGTTTTACTGCAGGGTCCATATGATAGATACCCAGTTCAAAGGGTTCCTTGAAGCTGAGATTGGCCGGGTGAATGTAGGGCTGCGCAACAAACCCGGTTGCATCGATCCCTGAAACCGGCCTGTCATCCTGATTGACACCCCAATCAGAACGCAACTCGGATCCGGTCAAAAATACCATTTTGCCACCCGCTGTCAGGTCGCTATGCCGGATGAAGGATTTTTGGTGAGACTTTTTATTCAGTTCCACGGCAGTGATGTACTTCACATCCTTTGAACTCTTAAATTGCTCCAGGATGAAATGATTTCCATTCTCAAAATTGATCACTACCCTGGGAAACTGTGGCATACCAATGACATAATCCTGACTTCCGGGTGTTACGGGATAAAAACCGAGCGCAGAAAACACATACCAGGCAGACATCTGGCCACAATCTTCATTTCCTGACAGTCCATCAGGAGCGTTTTTGTACATTTCGTCCATGATCTGTTGCACCAGCAACTGAGTTTTCCAGGGTTTTCCGATATAATTATAAAGGTAAGCCATGTGATGGCTTGGTTCATTACCATGAGCATACTGACCTATCAGTCCTGAGATGTCCGGTTGATGCCGTCCCTTGATATCATCCGTCGTGCTGAAAAGCTGATCCAGTTTCTGGTCAAATTCAGTTTCACCACCCATGAGGCGGATCAACCCGGAAATATCCTGTGGAGCAAAGAACAGGTATTGCCATGCATTTGCCTCAGTGTAATTGAAATCAACTTCCAATGGATCAAAGGGTGATCTGAATGCACCGTTCAATTTAGGTCTGAAAAATCCTGAAACCGGATCATAGATATTCTTGTAATATTGCCCGCGCAAGCGAAACTGGTTCATATCTTTTTTCTTCTTCAAGTCGTTTGCAGTCTGGTAAATACACCAATCATCGTATGCATATTCCAGCGTTTTGGAAACAGATTCCGATACCTTATCTGAAGGCATATAGCCTCTTTCCCGGTAAAACTGAAGTTCGGGTATGCTCTGTGCCATACTCGCTTTCATTGCATCGAAAGCTTTATCCGCGTTAAATCCGGTGATTCCTTTCCTGATCGCATCCGAAATGACCGGAATGGCATGAGCGCCGATCATACAATTGGTTTCATTGCATGCGAGCTCCCAGACAGGAAGAATCCCGGTTTGTTCATAGTGACCGATAAATGTCTTAATGATATCTTTGGTTCTTTCCTGTTCGATCAAAGTATACAATGGATGTAAGGCTCTGAAAGTATCCCATAAAGAAAAAACAGTATACCGGTTGCCATCATTCGTTTGATAGATCTTGTTATCCATACCTCTGTATCGTCCATCCACATCATTGAGCAGATTCGGAACGATCATGGTATGGTACAGCGCAGTATAAAATTTAACATTCTGATCTTTATATCCCCCAAAAACCTGAATTTTTGAAAGCTGTTTTTCCCATTTTTCTCTGGTCGCGAGGTAAAGTTCATCAAAACTTAAATTGGCGGTTTCTTGCTCCAGATTTTTACGGGCTCCATCGATATCCACAAAGGAAATACCCACTTTCACTGTGATTTTTTCGCCTCCGTTGACACCAAAATGCAAAAATGCTCTTAAAGAATCCCCGGAAATCTCTTTACCATCAACTCTTTTCATACCATTCAGTAAATCATGGCTGATGATCGGTTTTGAAAATCGGGCAACAAAATAAATCCGCTGATCCTTTGCCCAGGCTTTGGAGTACCGGTAACCTGATATTTCTGTTTCGCTCTCGACTTTCAGTGCGGAAGCAGTAACCTTGTCCCTGTGTTCCAGATCGACCATAATACCAGCTTTACCCTGATTTTTGAAAGCATATTGGTGAATACCGCATCTTTCCGTCGCAGTCAGCGTAACGTCTACCTGGTAATCCTCCAGATATACACTATACAATCCGGGGCTTGCAGATTCCATTTTGTGATTGAAAACTGAACCGGGTTTCTTTTGCTCATATTTTTTGATTTCTCCCTGAAAGGGTAAAAATAAAATATCTGCATAGTCAGGCACACCTGTTCCGCTTAAATGAGTGTGTGAAAATCCATAAACGATGGTATCCGAATAATGGTATCCGCTGCAGCCATCCCAACCAGTCAATCTGGTATCAGGACTCAGTTGCACCATCCCGAAAGGACAAACAGCGCCGGGATAAGTATGACCATGTCCTCCTGTTCCGATAAAAGGGTTTACATAATTGGTATAAGACTGAGCGTTCAATTCAACGGATACCATGATTACCCACATCAAAAGGAAAGCAAAACTTCCTTTTGTCCACATATTCAATAATCTCATCTGTCTATTCTTTATTTGGTCGCCAGTTGCGACTTGTTCAATGGTACAATAACCCTGATAAGTCAAATGCTCATTCTGAAGTATCGTCAAAATGACTATTTTACTTATCAGGGATTCATATAATTATTTTAGTTTATCCAATTCATTCCAGGCAAGGGCAGCCGCTCCAAGTATGGCAGCATTATTGCCATCCAGACCTGATGGCAATATCTCAATTTTGTTCTTATAGATCGTCAGAAGATTTTCTTCCAGGTATTTTTTCAAAGGTTCGAAGATCAGCGGACCTGCAGCAGCCATTCCACCAAACAAAACGATGTGCGATGGGCTGGTTACGGCGGCTACATTTGCCAGCGCTTTGCCCAATTCCTTGCCGGCAAGTCGGAATGCTTCCTTTGCAACAACATCTCCTTCAAGGGCAGCGATCTCGATCATTTTCCCTGTAAGGTTTTCATACGGTATATTCTCCAGTTTCCCAGCCATTTTTTGTTCCTCATGCATAAAAACAACACTTTTGCGGAGCCCGGTAACAGATGAATAGGTTTCCAGACAACCTTTGCGGCCACAACCACACAACCTGCCTCCAGGAGTGCTTGTCATATGGCCGATTTCTCCTGCAAAACCATCATGCCCATAGATCAATTGTCCATTGGCCACCACACCACTCCCGACCCCGGTACCCAGGGTGATCATGACAAAATCATTCATTTCTCCTGCTACACCAAATTTCATTTCGCCGATGGCAGCTGCATTGGCGTCATTGGTGACAAAAACAGGAAGTTCCAACCGGCTGTACAATTCCCCTGCCACATCAATTTTGCCCTTCCAGGCCAGATTAGGGGCAAACTCAATCATACCTGAGTAATAATTACCATTCGGCGCTCCGATACCCAATGCTTTCAGGTTTACCCCCACACTGGCTGTCAATGAACGCACATCCTGCGCTACCTGATTGGCAAATGAATCGAATTCCGGGTAATCTGTTGTCCTCAGATGGGTTTTTGAGAGTATCAAACCTTTTTTATCTACCAGGGCGATATCCGTATTGGTACCACCAATATCCATACCTATGACTGCTTCTTTCATCTGGAATACTTTTAATTAACAAATACACATTGTTTTGAAAACCAAATACATTTTCTCAGGTCACATTCATACCAATAAACAATTATAAGGCAAAACCTGTGCCTAAATTATATTTCAGCAAAAAACATGAGTCTGCTCCGAAAAGTCTTTGCCCATATATCCCCACTGACGTTTTCAGTCAGTACAGGCATAAAAGGTAACTTTTAATTTGATGGTTTTCAATCCTTTCCCTTTAGTCTTGTACTGATCCTGGACGTCATTATCCTGGGACAAAAAACGATTGGGAACCAATACACCGGACTATTCGGAACAGACTAAATCTTTAAATATCAATCAAATACATGGCAAGCTTTCAGGATACCAGATATTTAAACCGATCATCCAAACCAAAACTTAAACGAACCTTTCCTGTTCGGGATTGTTTTTCTTAATGATCGCAGCAACGATCAAACCATAGATCAAAAACAATAAACCCGGTATAAGTAAGGAACCAAGCCAATTTAACAAATATTGCAGAGGTCCGGTAGAAATACCTTTTTCTTCAATGGCGGCAATGGCTGCATCAGCACCTTCATCGCCGAGGAATCCTCTCATTTTTTCAACTCCTTCGATCGCCACCTCCAATTGCAGGTCCACCAGACTGGCATCAATAAAGTTGAACAGGACATAATTGAATACTGTCGCAATGAAAGTAGCGATGAGATAAGTGATCAGCATCGGAACAAGTGCACTTCCAAAAGAAATAAATCCTCCGTTCTTTGCTCTTTCATCCAGCCCGGCTTTGAGCATGAATGCAGCATAAACGAGCATCAGGAACCAGCCTACAGCCATGGAAACAACCAGTTCTTTATTCACAAAATATAGGATCAGCGTAAGGATCATCACGATCACTCCAGCTAAAATACCATTGGTAACACCTGAATTTTTCATAATTGAAGTTTAAGAATTAGATCATTAAATAAGTTTAATTATAATATGCATTTAAATCAACATATACAGGTAATAAACACCAAAACCTGTAAGGAATATGATACCAACCCAACTGAGATATTTCATGAATAAATTTGGCCTGTGTTCCTCCGGGAAATCCTTCCGGAAAACCAGCTTATAATTCATGATCGCAATGACAGGCGCTGTAAGGAAAGAAATGATGGTAGCAATTTTTACCATTTGCCCCATGGTAGAGGTCAGAAAAGAAATGAAAATGATTGCACCAACTGACACCAGTATCATATAGAACCAGTAACCATTTCTTCCTTTGAGAACAGGATGGGTGAAGGGTTCTTTCCTTAAAGTGGTCAAAACACGCGGAAAGGCATCCAGACAGGTAATAACCGTACTGACCATAGTTGTGATGGCGGCCAAAGCAACGATCGGATATGCCCATGCACCAAGGTTTTTTGTAAAAATTCCAATCACCTGTCGGGCAAAAACAGCACCGACCGGCGAAACTTTTTCTTCAGAACCAAACAAGATCAATGCCCCCAAAAACAGGAAGCAAACTGCTAAGAACATGGTAGCCCAATAACCTGTATTGAAATCAAACAGAGAATCTTTCAGACTTATTTTTCCTTTACCAAGTTTTAGTTTTTCAATCACCCACATGGATTGCCATACTGAAAGATCAAACGGCGCAGGCATCCAACCAACCAGGGACAATAAAAAAGCAATATGGATCTCATTGGAAAAACTGAAGGAACCCCAGCCAGGAAGTGGATTTTCAATAAGTGCAACAGTAACAGCAATGATCGTTGTAATGGATAAAACAACTATGATATATTTTATCAGTGTATCAAGAAATTTATATTTGCCGATCCCCAATATCAATCCGGCCATCACCAGAATAATGATAGACCAGACAGTTGAATTTCCCCAACCGGAAACTTCCTCGAACAACCCCGCAGTCACGACCGTCACAGCTGCCTGTATTCCGAACATGGTTCCCAGGGTGATTATGGTAAACAAAATGATGGCCCAATTACCCAATTTCCGGTATCCTTCGATCAGACTCTCCTTCCTGACATTGGCATACCTGACAGAAAATTCAAAAATGGGAAATTTGAGTACATTGGCCAATATAACAGCGATCACCAGGGTTAAGCCGTAATTTGCCCCCGCGGTGGTCGATTGTACCAGATGTGAAACCCCGATTGCAGCTCCGGCAAAAAGCAATCCCGGACCCATTTTTTTAATGATATTCATCGTTCAGATTTGTTTTAGCATACCTGATCAGTTGGTATATTTCGTTTTATTATCTTCAAGCAGGACTTTAATTGAGTAAGAATAATTAGCTATAATTCAATAAGATACATCTTACTCAAAAAAGTTGTCATATTGATTTTGATGACCTGATTCTCTCAATACTTTTTCTTTAGGTTTCTCCATCAGATCCAGGACATCTGTATCATCATTGGCTTTTAACAGCAGATCAGCTTTTTCTTCCCCCAACAATAATGAAAATCCTTCGTTTTCCCATTTCTCCAACATTTTCAAACCTTCTTCTTCAAAAATACCGTTTTGGAGGTCGACAGATTTCATAAAATTCTCCGACAAGTTCATGAATTGTTCCATTTCCCCGACTTTTTGGCTTACATCTTCTGCGATGGCTTCTAATGCCATATCAAACATCACTCTTTTATCACTATTTCCCGCAATAATGTTCATTGCAGATTTCATCGCGGAATGTGAAGTTCGGATGGCTTTACGTTCCACCTCCTTGACTTTGACCTGATCCTCCACATCTTCCATCATAACCTGTGAATTCTCTTCCATTTTCATCAATACACGGTACAGTATTTCCATTTTTTTATACAGATCTTCAAGTTTGATGTTGGACTCTTTCAATCTGCCTGCCTGACGCGTTTTAAGGATCATCACATTTTTGTTGTTCTCGTCTTTTGCTTCAGAAGCCAGATTCAGGTTGCTTTTGATCTGCTTCTGATTGTTGATGATCAGTTCCTTCAATTGGTGCATCTGACCCCTTAAACGGCTGATCTGACGGTTCATTTTTTTCAAATTTTCCTTCAGATCCTGTACATAAGCCTTTAATATGCCGATGGGATCCAGTTTGACAAAAAGACCCGTTACCCAACGCATCACACTTTTATACATAAACCACACCAGATTCCGCATTTTGGGATCCAATACCATATAAACCAAAGCACCGATCGCCAGTATGATGACAGCCAGACCGAGCGTGTTGGCAGCAAAAGCAAGAATTTGGGGTAAAAAACTAAAGATCAGGAATCCGGCGCCCAAAGCCAGGCCTCCCAGTGCAATAGCACCGGTGACGCCTTCAGGTCTTTGCCAGAATGATTTGGGTTTGTATTGTTGCATATATTTTTATGATTAGTTTAAATAATTGTTCATTTTTTCAATATCCTCCTGAATTTGCTTTACTATGGCCTCGTAAGCATTTTTAAAACTTGCATGTACCTGTTCAACCTTTTGCGCCGCATCCTTCATTTCCAGCTTCAATTGTTCCCTGATCTTCTTTTTTGATTCAATTTCAGCCAACATTTCCCGGATTTTTTGTTCTTTAGCTACCAGTTCCTGTTCCACTTTCAGAAGTTCATCGTTCCGGCTTTTGATTTTATCCACTTTTTGTTTTTCTACCGCTGCACTGAATTTATCGTTTTCTGCTTTCAGAATCAAAAGGTATTGTGATGCGCTGTCCAGTAAAATTTTCTTTTCAACTCCCAGGGTTTTGGCCATGGTAAAAGCAGTCAGAAATCTTTTAGCCTCGTCCGGTTCCATATTCCGAAGTGAATTTACGGCTTCCTTGAACTCCAGGTAATCATAACCCTGTTGATTTTTACCAGCCAATGCATCGGATAAAACCTGGATAAACCGATCAAATGATTCTTTGTCTATGGGCTGATTCTCAACCTGAACCGGTTGGTCTGTATTTTGAGTAATTTTTGGTTCAGCAGCTTTGGAAACTGCTGGTTCGGTCGGAATGGCCTCACCTGGTTGTCCAGGAGTTTCTTCAACTACAAACAAAGACTTGATTTTTTTAAACATACTCATAGCATTCCTCAATTAAAGGTATCAGAACTCAAAATTAAAACAAAAACTTACTTTTGTATCTATAATTTTACAGAAGTTAGTAAAAAGACGACGAAATATAATAATTCTGTTCCCCTAAGCTGAATTACCTATATTCTATTTTATCAGAGCCCATGTTGAAGATTGCTGATGCAGCTACATGTTTCCTGATTTTACTGAAACCAAGCTTCCAAAGGTATGCTACAAAAATGAAAAATAAAACAAAGATCACCATAGACATGGTCTGATCAATCTGGCTGACAGCCGAACTATACATCAGCAGAAAATCAAAAATTCCATGTGCCAGGATGGCCAGGAGCAAGCTTAAAATGAGATAAGCTTTTACGCGGCTGCGATTAAACTTTGCCAATGAAAAATAAAATCCCATGATCACACCGAACAAGGCATGTGCCGGAACAGTGATGATCGCTCTTGAAATGCCTACATCCATTCCCATTTGGAACACATAAAGGATGTTCTCAAACAAGGCAAATCCCAATGAAACAAAAGCCGCATAAATGATCCCGTCATAATGTTCATTGAAGTTACGGTCTTTCCATATAAAAAGGTATAAACAAATATATTTGAAAAATTCCTCTGGAATGGCTGCCCACAAAAATGCACTTTTTACTGCGTCCACAAAAGGCAATCCAGTTTTAAATTCAGCCAGACTGCCAAATGGCATCAATGCAGCGATCGTCAGAATGGCAGACAACACGCCGGCTGAAAATGCCTTGAATAAAGAACTCAAAGGCTCCTTTTCGTATTTATCGCGATAATATAAGTAGATCATGATGGTGATGACCGGCAATATCGATATTAAGATCAGGGACATAAGGATAAATTGAAAATTAGAAAATTTGAAAATTCGGGTCTCAACGATGAATATCGGGATCTTCGAAATTAAAAATCGAGTTTAAAATAATAAGTTTTGGTAAAAAAGCTTGTAATTCATTGTGATTAATGCGAATCAAAGGTTGAAAAAAAGCTCCGAAAATC
>DDTL01000087.1 GCA_002344345.1 Saprospiraceae bacterium UBA2365 | reverse complement strand
GAACGAAGTGAGGAATCTCGAACAAAAAATTCTATCCTTTTAAACTTTGTCGGGCACCAATAATTTTTTATATAAAAACCTTACTAAAAAAAAATATAATTTGCCGGCTTTAACAAAAATTCATTGAAATAACAAAATGCGCTCAATGGAATAAACTACACTTATGATAAATTTATCGGGCAGCTAAAGCAGCTGGCAATTCATTGATAACACAACACTCCATAGAAAAAAACCTGAAAATATAAGATACCAGACTTTTCCGGCATCTATTCCTGTTTTCAAATCGTTTATTCAACTGTGTACATGACAGGATATGAAACACCTTCTATAAAAAGTTGTTTAAATGCGTGAACACTTATCATGGATAAAACATCCAACCTTCTGATGAACAATTACGAAAAAACAACATCATTTTCCAACCAAATCAGCAATTTCAAATGAAATTTATTTTCATAGGCATCTGGTTGATCTTTAGCACCCACTTTTGTCTGATCGGGCAGCAGGGCTTAAAAATTGAGGGTAAGGTATCAAATGGCGTAGACGGGAAACCTTTGGCGTATGCCAATATCTACAATTTCAGCACCCAGGAAGGAACGATCAGTAATCAGGACGGGTATTTCAGATTGGAGCTGCAGAGTTGGAACGACAGCATACGGGTTTCCTTCATCGGTTATGAAGATCATCTTATTTCCCCCAAAAAAGCCAAAAATTATTATGAGATTGTTTTGGAAAGCAGCCCTTTATTGCTTGACGAGATCCTGATCAGGCCCGAAGATGACAGTTATCTGGTCGAAATGATACATCAATGCAAGCCTGCCGGAGTTACACATTCATCTGTAGCCAAAGCCTATTATGAACTGAAAAGTTTTGTTGACGGAGATCAGGTTGAACTCGTCGAAAGCTATTATAACCTCCATTCCAAAAAGTATCGTCTGGAAGAAATGAATTTCAAAACCGGCCGTATTGCACTGCAGCCACATGAAAACAGGTTTTTCACCTCTATGGAAAGTTCAAAGGTACTGATCATGCTCGACCTGTTCAAAGGAAGCGAATTTTTCCCCTCAAATCCATTGGAAATGAGCAAATATAAGCTGAAAAAGCATTATTATCTGTTTTCAGATCACCGGTATCTCGATGAAAACGGTGATTCCATACAGGTGATAGCTTATCAGCCAAAAGTCAAATCCGGCCGTTTTTTCGAAGGTAAAATCTGGGTCAATACCTCCAAAAAGGCTATAAACAAAATCACATTAATTATTGACGATGCCGCAACTCACCCATTTTTACCTTTATTTGAACTCGATAAGATTGCCCGCGTTCAGATGAATATTTCCATCAGCTACAACACTTCGGGTCAACAACTTGTATTCAATCACATGGATTTCAGTTATATCATTGATTATGAAAGCAGGTATGAAAAGGAAGAAGCTAAAAAATATACGGTCAAAACGAATGCGGTGCTCTACGCTTATGATTATAATTCATCGTTTTTTATACCGTTATTTGACTTCAGATATCAGGGAATCAGCGATTACAGGAAAATCAGTGCATTCCCATACAATGATTTTTTCTGGGAAAAAAACAATGAATACCGGTTAAACGACAGGCTCAACACCAACGATTTATTTTTCAACAACTTGCATTCGCTGACCAACAGATCTATCTTCAAACCAAACGAATACTTCCATTATGGCATTTTCGAACATGAATTCATCCTTTGGTCGGAAAACAGGCTCAGGATCAAAGAAGCACAACATGATCCAACCAAGGATCCGACAAATGTGCATCAAACAACTGATCTGTTAAAAGACCGGATGAAATTGTCAGTAAAAATCTTCCTTGACCTGAATACCTATGATGATTCAACGCATCTGACCCTGGCGACCGTTTTTGATCCGTATGAAAGCAAATATCAATTGACTACTGACAGCATTTCACAATGTTTCATCAACATTTTCTTTGACTTGTGTGAAATTCAAAAACGGATACTCGAATCAGCATTGACGGAGTCAAAACATGATCCTGCTCAGATTAAATTGATATACAATGATTTTCTAAAAGGTTTTGAGTCCGAAAAATCAAAATATATTCACTCTTATGAAAAGAAAGACTTTATCCGGGAGATGAAACCATACAACCGCATGGTTCTGGATAAGCTTGGTATTGACAATTTGCAGATTTTCCTTCAGGATAGATAAATAATGATTTCCAGGTTACGAAGTCCTGACTTCGCAGTTTCAGAGAAAGTCCTTTCGGTAATCTAAAAAAAGCAACACCCTTCTGATCAATTGTCCATTGAATAAGTGATATTTATTAACTTTGCGTCTGCTCCAAAAAGTCCCGCAGGGACGAAATGATTATTAACCGTATGCAAGCGATAGCGCAGCTTACGGTACCTGCACCACCTGTATTCCAGAGCCCTGCAAGGGCGACATTTCGATGAATGTGACGTGTAAGCAGTAATGCATCTCAATTCTTTTAACAAGCAGAAGTGGTGATGTGATCCTGAAGAAACTTTTGTACCGCGGTAAAAGATGATCTCACCCCATGCGGGGTTTTATCCGTTTTTATCATGTCCGTAAGCTGCGCTATCGCTTGCATACGGTTATCCACCTGTCATCCCTGCGGGACTGAATCTAAGGATTAGGAGGAGTGTTTTGAGAATTTGAATCACTCCGATGAATGTCGTGATCTGCGAGATTTGAAAATTCGTAGCGACCCCCACATTGGACATGCAACGATCCTTCAATCAACGTTCGAAAAATACAGGTGGCAACGCGGATGACACGGATGCTGCGCAGCACGGATCTATGTTTGGAAATCAGAGAGATTTGTAGAAGGGATCATTTGAATATTTGAATTTTTGATAATTGCCGAGGTGCGACGAGGATTTTCCCGCAGATCATGCAGATTTTCGCAGATCTGTTTTCTGATCAGGAAGCTAAATTCTGCACTGATGCGCGAGATCTGCGGGAACAGAAAGAAAAAGACAATTTTGGCGAAGGTTGATTTAGAAATGATCTGATGATCTAATGATCTGCTTATCTGATGATCTGATATGAAAATTTGATAATTGAGTCTGCTCTGAAAAGTCCCGTAGGGACGAAATGATTATTAACCGTATGCAAGCGCTAACGAAGCTTACGGTCCCTGCACCACCTGTATTCCTGAGCCCTGCAAGGGAGACATTACAATGAATGTGACGTGTAAGCTGTAATGCATCTCAATTCTTTTAACAAGCTGATGTGGTGTTGTGATCCGGAAGAAACTTTTGTGCCGGGTAAAAGATGATCTCACCCCATGCGGGGCTTTTATCCGTTTTTATCATGTCCGTAAG
>DDTL01000016.1 GCA_002344345.1 Saprospiraceae bacterium UBA2365 | reverse complement strand
AGCTTCGTCAGCATTTGAATCCAGGGCTTTACTCGATCTCATTCTTAAAAAATGGCATGACTATTACAACTGATAAAATTTTGATAAACAAGTAAATTTAAAAAAATCAAAGATAGCTCCTTATGATTAAATGAGGACACTGTAGTATATTTGTGTTTATGTTGAGATTATTCAGTTGTATTTTGTTTCTGGGTATTATTTCCAGTGTTGGTGCACAAAAGCAGGATTATATCTGGCTTTATGGTTCAGAAATTTACGATATAATACTTCCTGATAGGGCTGCTGATACGACCAAGGGGGCATCCGATATTGATTTTAATTTCGAACCGCCCAAAATATATTATAATCCTGAGAGGTTTTTAGATTTTACCTTTGTAAATTCAAGTATTTGCAATTCAAATGGCAAAATACTTGCTTATACCAATGGGCAGGTAATATACAATCAATTTGATCAGCCCATTGCCGATACCATCAACTATGGTTCTGACTGGGAATATAACAATTATGGAGATGATGAGATGGCCATTCCGGGAGGTTTGGTGACCATTCAGGGCGCAATTGTACTTCCAGTCCCTGGTCATTTTGATCAATATTATACTTTTTATACTACTCAACAATGGGAGACCACACCTTATTCCATCAATAAGATCAGCTTTGCATTGTTTGATGTCAGCGATGAAAACATGGCTGGTCATCTATTGATTAAGGATATCATGATGTTGGAGGATACTCTATCAGGAAGTATCACCGCAATCAGGCACGGCAATGGGAGAGATTGGTGGTTGATCGCTCCACGTATGAGAGGGCATAAACTTAATATCTGGTTGATTGATCCATCAGGTGTACACTATCACGGTGTATTGGATACCGGCCTGCCGGGAAACAAAGGGATAGGTCAAATATCCGGATCACCCGACGGGAAATGGCTGGCCTGGTTCATCGGGGATAAATTTATACCTACAGGAGGGCAACTATTTATCACCCAATTTGACAGATGCTCAGGCACTATAAACAATCCGGACTTTAGCTATGTTGACTTAAGCAATTACAGATTTAGCCTTGGAGTAGCTTTCTCCTACGACAGCCGCTTTTTATATATGTGCAACAGAGATTACATATATCAATATGACCTAAATGCGATGAATGTGCTGGATAGCGAACGAAAGGTGGCCACTTACGATGGATATGAATATTTCTTCCCATGGGATACCTTACAGCCTTTAGGTCGCCAGGTCGATTTTTTTAGCATGGGACTTGCCCCTGATGGAAGGATTTACATATCTCCAGGTTCTGCTACAACCCGAATGATGAGCGTGATGCATTTCCCGGAAAAAGCAGACATAGCTTGCGATGTTAGACAACATTCTCTTCTGATGCCCACCGGTTTTTTCCGCTGTACTCCTAATTTCCCGGCATACAGGTTAGGCTCTTCGAATGGATCACCATGCGACACCTTAGGTATAGATAATCTCCCTGTGGCAAAATTCAGATACGAAGTCGATAAAAGCGACTACCGAAGCTTATACTTTACAGATCTTTCTTATTACAGACCTGCTTCCTGGAGTTGGGATTTTGGAGATGGAAGCCTTCCTGTCAAGGAACAATATCCTGTGCACAAGTTTCAAAAAGACGGCTCTTATGAAGTGTGTCTGGAGGTAAGGAATGAAAATGGAAGTAATGCCACCTGCAGAACCCTTACCATAGGCACAACCGGCATAGAAGAACTTCATTCTTCATCACCAATGGAAGTGAGTATTTACCCAAATCCTGTATCAGACTATCTCCAAATTACCATTGGTGAATATATTCCTCAGGATGGAAGTGTTATTTTTTATGACATCACAGGCAATACTATCCACAGTCAACGTGTTTTTCACGGACACAACCTGATCAATCTCAGCAAAATACTTCCAGGCTCTTATACTTGTATATTTAAGGACAACGGTCTGGCAATGAAAACATTTAAGATAATCAAATTATAATATGAATTAAAATCCACCGCCGGGGAATCAAATCAGTATTCCGTCCATATGGATCTTCATCATTCACAAAACATCTTCCATTCCACCGCATCTTAAATTTGAACAATATATTTTCTTGCTATAATAGGAATATTGTCCTATACTTGTGGACAAATGTCTTGTTATGATAGTAGCTGAAAAATCAGAACTTGAAGAAAAACTCAATAAGGAAGTCAACACTTTCTTTCATGAAAAGAAAAACTGGGACATTCCATTTGAGCTCAGGAAAAAAATTACTTATGATGACTGGCTCAATGATAAACATTTGATCATTGTCGCCATCAGAGCAGGCATTCCCTATTCATTGTTCCGATTAATTCAACATTACACGCCTTTTACCGAAAATGAATGGGCAGAATTGCTTGATATTTCAACAAAATCTTTACAGCGCTACAGACAACATACCAACCACCATTTTAAACCATTGCATTCCGAGAAAATTATAGAAATGGCTGAGGTCACCAAAGTTGGTCTGGACGTTTTTGAGGATATGGACAAACTTAAACTCTGGCTGAAGACTTCTAATTTTGCTTTAGGTAAACTGAAACCCATAGAATTATTAAAAGATTCTTACGGTAAGGAGATGGTGATCGCTGAATTGATCAGGATCAATCATGGAATTCTGGTGTAATTGATGGAGGCATTCAGATTAACCCGGGAAAAATTTGCAGGTGCACTGTCAGGAAAAGGAGCTGCAATAAAAGGAGTAAGATGGAATTCAGTTGGTGTAGAGTTAATTTATACGGCATCCAACAGATCGCTGGCAATGGCTGTGGTTGCAGTGCATTTTACATTGGCAACTTTACCTGCTGACTATGTGATGGTAAGCCTGGAAATTCCTGATGACATACCTTATTTGCAAATCGAACCAGGTGATTTGCCAACAAACTGGAAAGAATTTCCTCACCCTTCTTCCACACAAATTTTCGGAGATACATTAGTGTCTGAAAATATATTTTGCATATTAAAGATTCCCTCCGTTGTCACCCAGGGTGATTATAATCTGCTTATAAACCCGAAGCATCCTGAGTTTGCAAAAATCAGGATCATGCGCATAGAAAAATTTCCCTTTGATAAACGGATATTCAGGTAATCAAAGTATTGAAATTCAGTAAACTCCAGGACTTCAATTTTAGTTGAATCTATTTTCAATGCTAACAGGAGTATTTACAAAAACCTAACCTGGACGAGCCAGAACCAAATAGGAAAAAGATTTAAGAACAAGGAACACCGATTAACGATTTCAGATCTTTTATTTTATTCTAAAATCCTAAATCGTTAATCCTTTGCTTGCCCCGTTGGATTTACATCCTACGGGGTAAATATTCTGTGTGGCATTATTTCTAAGATTAAAATTCGTCAAAGTTCTGCCAAAAAATACCTTTCCCGTTTTTTGGAATAAAATCCCCCGTTTTCTTATCAATTTTTCCAATCCAAATACCATCTCTGTCAGCCCAGCAATAATGATTGCCTATCCAATCTATTTCAGGGTCCTGGAATGAAGTTGTTGTGTCTGATATAACGACATCATTCACGATAAAAGTCTGTGTTCTGCTCTCGATGGACACTGCTAATATAGTCAGCACCATGATTGATTTGTAAATTGTTCTCATGTTGTTACTCTTTAATAAATTTTCTTGTTACCATTTCTCCCTTATCCGTTTTCACCTGGATGATGTAAATACCTGAATTCAGTTGCCCTGTCTGTATGTTAAACAGTGAACCGATTTTGTGTTCTGAAAACATCAGTTGACCCATTGCATCGTAAATTGAAACCGTTCCTGAAAAGTCAATAGGCAAATTGGAGATGGTCAGTTGGTTTTGGGTGGGATTGGGGAAAATGCTCATGCCCGAAAATTGGTTTTCAGGTTCAATAATTACTGTTACCGGACTTTGCATTTTACCTTTGTAAATCCATGCAGTATTATGAAAAACAGGATTCTGACCTCCTGCATCTTTTCCACCGAAATAGTATGTATAAGGTTCATCAGCGAATGGAGATTTTATTATGCTCCTCGTAGCGGCAAGCCCATTCCCGGGTGGGATAAGGTTCAGCGAGTCTATCACCTGCCCGTAATGCCAGTTTCCGTTTGGTCTGCGAACAAGATACCACGAATTATTTCTGTTTACGGTGCCGTAAGCTGATGGATAAGTGACCCAGGCACCTGCAATTAAACAGGTATCGCCATTGTCAGGGGCAATCACTTCAACCATGTTGTTGTAAGCGGCATAATTAAATGCTGTTATCTGTTTACCCCATTCCTGTTCAAAGAACTTTTGCCAGTCAACTTCTAATGTTTGAGTATTTGCAACGGGATCAATTCGATACGAAGAACGCAGATTTTCTATTATGCCCACTAAAACCTGGTGGTTGTTTCCCAATGGGTCTTTTACAGTAGTTAGTCCACGACAATTTTTCCCAAGTGCAACATTTCCTGTATCTGACCATTCCCAAACCGATGTCCAGGTGGGACTGGCACCATCATTTCTTTTAAAAATACCTCCAAAATTATTGGCAGAATTCCCATCAGAAGCAAATGCAATGTAATAATCACCATTGCAAACTGCAGAACTCAGCATCCGCTGTGGTCCGGTAATTTCAATTCCTTGCCATTCCAATTTTCCCGATAATGAAGGATTGTATGCTCCCCTCAATACAGCAGTAACACCTGCTGCAAAAACATGCTGAATTCCGGTAACTTTATCTTCATACAAATTCATGTGTCTGATGTAGCTTGATTCAGCACTACTGACATTTGGATAAACCATTGTTTTTATCCAGGTATTATTTTGGTCGTCCCGCACCCATATACATACATCATAAGGAGCTGTCAGGTCACTGAAACTTGCCAGCAACAAGGTGTCGGGCTGTGGCAATAGGTTCCCGAACTTGTCTTCAGTGAAAATAAAAGAATAGAAAGCATCTGTCCGTAAATAGCCAATTCCCATACTGGTATCTACTTTCCAACCGGTTGTTGAGTTTTCTTTGTAGAGGATTTGTGGTCCGGGTGTGGGGTCGCTGCCCGGGTTGTCGTTCCAAACGCTTGTGCCTGCTCAGAGCTTTCCTTTATGATTGACAAGATACATCAGGTCGGTGCCGCCCAGATATTTGTTATTTACATCGTAAGTGCCCGGATTATAATCCTTTGAAAAAGTAAACCAATTTACACGGGTTTGGGCATTACATGTAATTGACCAAAGCATCAACGTGGCAGAAGAGATTACATAAAATTTATTCATTCACTTTTATTTTTGTTAATACACTTTAGTCTGGAAAGACCCTTATTTGAGTCAAATAATTCAGATTGGTTTAATCTGTCTTTAGTTTTTAAAGTGGGTCGGGTAAAATTAATTTTGCTGCAAATGGTATTGGCATGTGCTTGGAATTGCAGCTCTTTTAATTTTACGAAGGATTGGGGCGTTTTCATTTGTCTGTCAGTAACTTTACTGTTGTTTGTCTTTTTAGGATGAATCATAACAAGAGAATTACGTAAGGTGTTTTTTGATAAAATTCCTGTAAAACAAATTAATGAAGTAACGGAACAACCATTTAAGAAATTAGTTCTGAAGATCCTGGAGTTAAAAAGTCAATTTCCCACAGCAGACACTACCGACCACGAATCCCAGATCGATCAATTAGTTTTCCAACTTTATCATTTGACCGAAGAAGAAATAGCGATCATAGAAAGTAGCAAAAAATAGGGTCCAACGAATGGATGAAAACAACCGAAATACCGAACAATGTTGAATTGGGCGAATTTATCATCATGCCGAACCACATTCATGGCATCATCCATATCGGTAACGGGGGTCGATTTGACAGCAACCTCACTCAAAAGATTCCGATATTTCCTGATGGTGTTTCGAGAAACACCGTATTGACGACTTATTTATAAAATTGGGGTACCCCGGTTTAAGCTCTGAATGATTTATTTGATCATGTAAATAGTAATTGGTTTGTTTGCCATATTTTTCCGATTTTATTTTCGAAAAATATAACCCTTTTGAACCAATCCTGCCTTTGTCAATTTGAACCGGATTTTACAAATACGTCAGATTGATCTTCATTTAGCCATTATTCTAAGAATGAAGTCAAGATTTAATTGAGAAAGATCGCGAGTGTACAACATACAATCGTGAGTGGGCAAATTAAGATTGAGAGTGTACAAAATATGATTGAGAGTGTATAAAATAAGAATGAGAGTGTACAAAATATGATTGAGAGTGTGCAGAATATGATAGTCCGTGAGCATATTATGACAGCCACTGTACAGAATAAGATTGAGAGTGTGCAGAATAAGATTAAGAGTGTGCAGAATAAGATTGTCCGTGAGCAGAATAAGATTGTCCGTGAGCAGAATAAGATTGTCCGTGAGCAGAATAAGATTGTCTGTGGGCAGAATAAGATTGTCAATGTGCTAAAGTTTAAGGTGGATGCTATCAGAGTACCTGAACTTCAACTCAGGAGAATTTTCGCTTGTTTTGATGATTTGACTCTTGTTTTGAGTGAAATTACACTTATCTGAGTGGTGTTATTCAAACCCTGATTGTTCAGGCTAATGCTTTGAGCGAAACTGCTAATATTTTAGTTGAGGCTTCTTATGATATAAATGAATACAGTCTGAATTTTTTAAAAATTTTATGCTGTTCTGTGCTTACATTCAAAAAGAATTGTACATTTGATATTGTTAGCATATTGTAACGGTATAGTTGCAAATCAACAATTTATATTTTTAATTAAACCTTTTTATCTAAGTCCAATTTTTATCAACCCCATTTACCAGCATTCGTACATCATGGAAAGTAAAGATAGAACACCCGGCTTTCACAGATTCAAGGCTATTTACCATCAGAATGAAAAGCAAATTTCTGACCTGATATTCACTGGTGGGTTTACAAATAGTGAAATCAAACAAATAGAAGAATGTATTTCTAAAGAATTCGTCAGATGTTTTGACGAAGAGCTTTTGCTGACCATTTCTTCCCAACACCAAAATCTGAGATGGACGATCAATGGCCAGTTAGCCAATGATTCCATCGAATTCATAGTCAGCATCAACAGATCAGATGAATCCTTGTCGAAGTTTTCAATCGAAGCTGTCCGCATACCGGAAAAGAAGATCAAGCCCGGTTGTAGCGACAGAAAAAATTGTATCCACTATCAGGTGCTTACTCCGAGGGAAAAGGAGATCCTGAAACATATAGTTGCCGGTTTGAGTAATCAAAAGATCGGCGCGAATCTGTATATCTCAAAAAATACGGTTGACATTCACCGGACGAATATTTACAGAAAACTGGAAGTCAAAAATCTGAAAGAGTTGCTGAACAAATACTACCTGAATCTGGACGCTTATTGTTATTGCTGTTTTGAATAGCCACCCAAACTGTCATTTTTTAAATTGACTTTTCTTCAAAAGTCCAATTACATAACCCCATCATAACCGATTCCGCATCATTTCTTACCCGCCAAAACGCAAAATCACCTGAATTTTTTGAATTATTACAAGAAAATATGGCAATTATTGTAAAAATAGTACAAAAGTACTATTGTGCAGAATATATTATACCAATAATATTGTAATTACAAAACGAATACAGTAATAAAAGATAAGGTTGCATTTAATTATTCTTATGGAAATCCATGATTAATTGACAAATGCGAGTGAAAGCAATGAAATGATAAGGTTAGCACAACGAATTGTATTAGTTTGATCAATTTCCTAGGTGTTATTTCATTCATGAGGTGGTGAAAAATAAATTTGAGATGGATTGGTAGGTAAATGGTGGTGAGCTGTGTAATGAACGCACATCAAACTATTCAACCCCCTAAATGTTTGGACACAAAAATAACTAAAAAGTTATAGATTTGTGCAAATGGGAACACACAGAAAACAATGGAGTAAGTCAGAGAAGCTTGAAGTGATATCGATGGCTAAATCTGAAGGGGTGG
>DDTL01000139.1:57422-66292 GCA_002344345.1 Saprospiraceae bacterium UBA2365 | reverse complement strand
GATCGAATAGGATGAGCATCGGGAATGACAGACAGTTAGTTGT
The DNA here is from genome assembly GCA_002344345.1 of Saprospiraceae bacterium UBA2365. Classification (GTDB taxonomy): domain Bacteria; phylum Bacteroidota; class Bacteroidia; order Chitinophagales; family Saprospiraceae; genus UBA2365. The sequence continues at coordinate 66,249 of DDTL01000139.1, read as the reverse complement.
TTAAGTTATGTGGTAGGTGGCGGCATTGCCGCCACCTACCACATAACCTCCTAAAACCCCTGAAAGCCTTGTCATTTCGAGCGGAGCGAGAAATCTTGTAATTTTTGTCAGACACTAGTGAATATAAATGTATATGAAATGTCCATAAGAAAACAGTTCATTTAAATGGTGTATGTTTTCCTATAGCCTTTCCATCAGACCGATTTATACCAATGAATGTTATTAAACATTCCAATTTTTGATAAAATGCCGACTGAAATTCAATAGATTATACTTATACCAATGGACTATATTCAATTTCACGTCGATATAAGTTTTAATGAGAATATAAGCCCGGGTTCATATCTCCCGCAGCAGCTACAATTTCTTCAGCTTGATATTTCTGTACCACACATCATCACCATGATCCTGCAGGCCGATATAACCTTCTTCAGCTACATTTACCCAATCGGGATTATATTGTGGAAACTTGCTTTTCGCCACCATCTCCTTCCATTCAGGGGTCCACAAATGATAACTCACTACCCTTTCTCCATTGAGCCAATGCTCTACCAAACCACGATACACCAGGATCTTCACCTGATTCCATTCGCCAACGGGTTTTACTTTATCCTGTGATACCCCTATCATATCATACAATGCACCTGCACTGTGCAATCCATCGCGACCATCAGGATGCGTGGTATTATCGAGTACCTGCATTTCAGGAGCTGTTTGCCAAATGGTCTTGTCCGGAAGTTCCTGAGCAAGGTAAAATATACCGCTGTTTCCTCCCGGAGAAACCTTCCATTCCAGTGTGAGCTCAAAGTTTTTGAGTTTTTCATCATAAATGAGGTCACCTCCTTCTTCTGCGCCTGCTTCACCCCTTCCTGAACCCTTGATCATAAGGGTACCGTCTTCGATCACCCATCCTTTGGGAAATTCCTTTTTGTTGTAACCACGCCACATGCCGGGTGTTTTACCGTCAAACAACAGGATCCATCCATCCTGGATTTCCTCAGAACTTAAAGTATTATCCATCACTACCGCTTCTTTTTTAGTTTCATCAGGTGCTTTCTGACCTTTGCAAGCCATGAATAACAATCCTGTCATTAAAAATAATAAAAATAAATGCTTCATATTTTTCCAATTTTAATTATACAAATTATAATGTCCATCCTTTTCTGTAGGTATGTCTGATATATTCTTCGGCAGCTGCTTTTGCATTGATCGTCTCATGCCTGGTTTCAAAATGTGGATGACCATCGATGATCTCGAATTTGTCACTTTTTACAACCCTGATCTCGTCTTGGTCGCTGATATTGGTAAAACGCATATTTTCACCGTCCCAAAGCAATTCCCGCTTCAAATCCTGCAACCTGACTGCTACCACACCCATGACCACCATTTCATTCATCGGACCGGAATAATCAAAACAAGAGCTGGCTTCAACCCTGGACTCAGGACTTTCCTTACAAGCCCTCACCCAATCCATCTCATGGCTCAGGGTGACTCTCCGCAAGCTTGGTTCTGGTCTTTTATAGTTTTTATCCACATCCAGCGGCAACAGGAACGGATCCCGACCATAACAACCAGTCATCAGTTTGCCTTTAGTACCAATGAACAGACATCCGCCATTTCCGTCACGGCCCATGATCTCTCCTTCGGGTAGTTCTTCTGGTCTTGGTGGCAACAAACCACCATCCCACCACGTGACTTCAACTTCAGGCATCGCAATATTTCCGAATTTCTCTCTTTTGGGAAATGTGTATTTCACTACCTCAGCCAGTGGTGGAGATTCTGTATTGAACAAAGTTGAACTTCCCTGCACCTTGGTAGGATACTTTAATTTAAGCGCCATAAAAATCGGATCCATAATATGGCATGCCATATCTCCTAATGCACCCGTTCCAAAATCCCACCAACCTCTCCAGTTCCAGGGTGTATAGATCGAATGATAAGGTCTTTCTCTGGCCGGCCCGAGGAAAAGATCCCAGTTGAGCGTCTCAGGTACCTGCATTTGCTCTTTCGGCCTTTCAAGACCCTGAGGCCAGATCGGACGATTGGTCCAGGCGTGGACTTCCCGGATCTCACCGATCACCCCATCCCAAATCCATTCACAGGTCTGACGGATCCCTTCACCGGAATTGCCCTGGTTGCCCATTTGAGTTGCCAGTTTGTATTCCTTTGCCAGTCTCGTCATTTCCCTGGATTCCCAAACGGAATGTGTCAGCGGTTTTTCACAATACACATGTTTGCCCAACTTCATGGCGTTGATACTCACGATGGCATGGGAATGATCCGGCGTACCAACCACGACCGCATCGATAGAATCCTTCATCTCATCGAGCATGACCCTCCAGTCGTAAAACTTTTTGGCTTTGGGAAATTCTTCAAAGATCTTCGAAGCATATTTCCAGTCTACATCACAAAGCGCTACGATGTTTTCACTGCTGACCGCTTTGATGACACCACCACCACGGCCTCCTACGCCCACACCCGCGATGTTCAGCTTGTCGCTGGGCATCCGGTGTCCCAATCCTGAGATCACATGGCTTGGCAGGATGATAAAACCGGCAGTGGCCAAAGCAGAATTTTTGATAAAATCCCTGCGTTTCATGGATTTGTTTTTTTGGTTCGTTTCGTCCATAAGGCTTATATTTAGTTAATACTCAATTTTTTAAACTTCCTGCTATTAATCAAACTTCCAATTGACTACTGAACTTTACCAAATTTTGATGACTACCTGTTCACTCCACCCAAATGATTTTTTAAATCATGTCCTTTTTACTTATGCTGCTGAAATTTTAAAAAATTATGGTAAATCAATCATCCTTTTCAATTCATGGCTTTCCAATGCAGCTTCAATGATCTGCAAAGTCAGCTTCACATCATCCAAAGCGATCGCTGCCTGTTTTCCTTCCACAATGGATTCATATATATTGTCATAAAATCCCATGTAATAGCCGGGTTTTGTCGGGTAATGATGCCGCAAATCTGTTCCTCCTGCGATGGAATTCAATATACCAAAATTGCCCGCTTCTTCCTCTCCAAAATTGACAGCATCCGGGAAAATACCATCTTTCAGCTTTTGCTCCTGCGGATCCAGACCGTATTTTATAAAAGAACCCAGGGTTCCGTGCACCTGAAAATGAGGACCCTGTTCCCTGACAAAAACACCTGCTTTCAGCGTGACAGTGAGTCCATGATAATATAACCTGATATCAAAACTGTCATTGGTTTTGGCAGATGGTCGCTGGAAATACAGATTGCATGCCACGGCAGATGGTTTTCCAAAAAGATGAATGGCCTGATCGATCAGATGCGGTCCAAGATCGAATAGTGTTCCACCTGAATCTTCGTCTGCATATCTCCATTCCGCCCTCGTGATCAATGGCTGAAAGCGGTCAAATCTTGCTTCATAATCTTTCACCTCACCCAAAAATCCATCCTGTATCAATTGTTTCAAAGTCAAAAAATCGCCGTCCCATCGCCTGTTGTGATAAGGAAATACTTTCTTCCCGGCGTCTTCAGCAGCTTCACTGATCAGATCGATGTCGCAGGAACGCATAGCGACCGGCTTTTCGATCACCACATGCTTTCCGGCATCCAGTGCAGACAATGCCTGTTCGATATGGAAACTGTGCGGTGTGGCGATGACGACCAGATCAATATCCGGATTTTCAATCATATGCTGAAAGCCCTGATCTATCTCAACTTCAGGATAAAAATCCAATGCTGGTTTTGTTGAGGAGACCACGGTATGTAGCTTGAATCCCGGATGTTTATATATAAAAGGCGCGTGAAAAACCCTGCCGGACAAACCAAATCCAACGAGCCCTGTCTGAATAACCTGCTTCATTAAACGATCTTTTCATTTACGGAATCCCAAAAAACCCTTCTGTTCTCATGGTAGGAAATGGTACCCATGTGTGCTGCCATTGCTTCCTCGAAAGCAGCATCTATATGGCAACTCGGTTGTGATCCGTCTTTCAACCTGATACAATTGAGCCATTCTCTCAAATGCAAATGAGACGTATCAAATGTTTTTCCATCCCGGTAGGTATACAGCAATCCTCTTTCAGCAAAATATTTTTCTGTTGCTGTAGTGATCGCATCTACTTTTTCCTGTCCCGGCACGTAAGAAAAAATGGGCTTGTTGGGCTCAATCGTGCCTTCAGCAATTTTGTCTGCATATTTGGTAGATTTAGGATCTGCCATGATCAACAGTGTTTCGTCCAATTGCATGTGACCGTCGTGCCCCATTATGACCTTGCCTCTTTTCTTTTCACTTGCCAAAGTAGCGCTGTAAAGCAGTGTCAGATCTTTTTCCGGATATTCAAAGGCCATGTTAAGAACATCAGGAACAGTTCTTCCGTCTTTATAAAAATATATACCGCCTGAGGCCATGGCTGAATGTGGAATGCCCAGATCCAGGATCTGGTTCAATGCATCGAATTCATGCGTAAAGAGATCACCGCTCAGTCCTGTACTGTAATCCCACCAGCAGCGCCACCTGAAAAATCGTTCCAGGCTGAATTCATGCCAGGGTGCCGGTCCGATAAATTGTTTCCAGTCTATATTCTGAGGACTGGCTTCAGGATCAATTTCATACACCCAGGCACCATTGGGATCGTTGCGGTTGGTACAGACTTCGATCAGCGAAACCTTTCCCAACACACCTTTATCTATCAAAGATTTTGCAACATGATAGCTTTCTGTCTGTCTTCCCTGGTGACCCAGTTGAAATATGATCCCCTGGTCTTTAACAACCTTCCGGACTTCATAGGTTTCCTGAACGGTCCATGACAATGGTTTTTCACAATATACGTGCTTTCCGTTCCTGGCAGCTTCAATGGCAACCGGCACGTGCAGGTGGTCGGGCGTGGCGATGATCACCGCATCTACTTCAGGCGATTGGACCAACTCCTGATACGTCAGAAAACGCTTAGGCTGATCAGCCATTTTGCCTCCTTTACCAGCTCTGTGAATATTGGCACCAGTTTCCATGCCTCTTTGGGCATGTTTGTCAAACACATCACACACTGCCGTTATTTTTACATTCAGGTCATCCTGTGCCCTGAATTGCGCAAGGTACTCACTCCACCATTTGTCATTCCTGGCATTCTCCTCATATTCTGCCAGTTCATCCGGGTGCAAAAACCCTAAGGCTTTGAGCAAATACATGCCTCTGCCACCACTGCCTACAATACCGATTCTCACCGGATCTCCCTGAACTACATTGGGTACTCCTTTGGGAATGATTGAACCGACATCTTCCAGCAAGTTACTTTTACCCGCATTTTGCTCTCCAAAATGATTCCAAAGGCCATATCCCAGGATCCCGAATGCCGGAAGCGCAGCCAATCCTTTAATGATATCCCTTCTGTTTATTTTTTTATGTTCGCTGGTGTTATTATCCTGTTCCATAACTATTTTCCCCTGTTAAATGATTTTTTTAAAATTCTTTCCAACCCAAAAATATGTGCAGTTGGAAAGGCAAAGAGTACCCAGAGTGCCGCGAGTTCAATCAATGTTTTGTTCACCAGAAAATAACTTCCGTCAGAAGGAAAAATATATTCAATTCCGGGGAATGGCGGATGCGAAATAAAGTAAAGCGCCAGTAAAAACATTCCACCTATGGATGCGGTGCGCACCCGGAATCCCGCAAGCAGCAAAAAGCCGATCAGGGTCAAAGCCCACATGTTGAACAGATCGGTCAGATTCAAAATGGTTTCATTACCTGCTATCCAATCGAAAAAGGGTTTTGCAAAACCACCCGAATCAATCAGATACATCTTGGATGACCAACCCGAATCAATTACTTTGACCATACCTTCATAGAAAAAATGCCATCCGATAAGCCATCTTAATAAAATCAGAGAAACAAGCTTTGTTTTTGAATATTCCATAGCTTTAGCGTAAGTTAAAATTGCCCATAAAAATAATAAACTATCTCCGGTTTTTAAATTTTGGAAGCTGTTTTTGATCTGACTCATTTAATTATTGTTCAGTTCTGAATGAGTCTTAAATTCAGGTCATCAGGGTGTCATTATTTTATGTATTTTTGCAAGCTAAATTACGCTGATATGCAGAAGATATTCCTTTTTGTTTTATTGTCTTTTATCCTGACCAACGGTATTTCCCAGGTTAACTCCATACTCATTGATAAATCCCCGGTCAGCCAGGAAATCATCGATCAATCCATTGCTTTACTGCTGCAAAAACACGGTGATAAACATCTTGCAAGGGTGGAAAAAGGGGTGAAACAGACCGCATCTCTTTGGAGAGACCGAGACGGCAACGGTGAAGAATTCATGTCATTTGTCAAAGAAAATTTCATTGCTGACAAAGCTGAACTGGCAATGGTTTTTGACCGGATCAACAATAATTTTGAATATCTGTTTGGCTATATGGATCGGATCTCCATCGAACTCAACCGCCAAACCCAGGAAGACAAAGGGCCGATACATATAATTGACCAATATTTCAGTTCCTACAACGCTTCTTCTCATGTTCAGGAAGATTTGTTTCAAAACAAGATCGCATTCATGATTACACTTAATTTCCCCAATTTGACCCTTCAGGAAAAGAATACTTTAGGTGCCACCTGGGATGACCGCCAATGGGGTTATGCCAGATTAGGTGATGTTTTTACTTCCAGGGTGCCTGCCTCAGTATTGCAAAATATGAGCAAGGTGGCCAGTGAAAGTGATTTGTACATTTCAGAATACAATATTTTTGCAGGGCAACTGATCGATCAAAACGGGAATAAGCTTTTCCCGGATGACATGAAACTTTTGGCCCACTGGAATATCAGGGACGAAATCAAATCCAACTATGCAAAAGCGGATGGATTACCTAAGCAGGAAATGCTGTACAAGGTTATGTTGCAGATCATCGGGCAAAACATTCCAAAACAATTTATTAACAATACTGATTACCAATGGAATCCCTTTGAGAACAAGCTTTATCAAAATGGGAAAACAGTCGTTTTCCAACCCGAAAAATCTGCCAGATATGATCATTTACTTGCGCAGTTCCATGCCATCAGACAATTTGATCCCTATTATCCCGGGATGGAAACATACATCAAAAGAACTTTTGAATCTTCCATGGAAATCCCTAAAGAAGAAGTAGAAGCTTTGTTCCGGGAATACGCTGCCTCTCCATTGATACGTGAAACCGGCAAACTGATCAGCAAACGCCTGGGAAGACCACTGAGACCTTTTGATCTGTGGTATGACGGATTTACCACCCGTAGCAGCATTCCGGAAGAAAAGCTCAATCAAATTACTAAAAATCGCTTCCCGAATGCAAAATCCATCGATCAGGCATTACCGGGTATTCTGGAAAAACTTGGATTTGATCAAGAAACGGCAAGCTTTTTAGCAATGAATATTGATGTGGATGCAGCTCGCGGTTCAGGGCATGCCATGCCTTCTTCCATGAAACAAATGCCATCTCACCTTCGAACAAGGGTTGGCAAGGACGGGTTGGATTACAAAGGCTATAACATCGCCATGCATGAATTGGGACACAACGTGGAACAAACATTCAGCCTTCATCATGTGGACAATTACCTGATGCGAGGTGTTCCCAACAACGCATTCACGGAAGCACTGGCTTTTGTTTTTCAGTCCAGAGATCTGGATTTATTAGACATCAAAAGTAATGACCGGCAAAAAGCCGCTCTGGATGTGTTGGATATTTTTTGGGACAATTATGAAATGATGGGTGTTTCCATGGTGGATATGAAAGTTTGGGATTGGATGTACCAACATCCGGATGCGGATTCTGAACAGCTTAAACATGCAGTGACCGATATTTCCAAAGAGGTCTGGAATGCTTACTATGCGGATGTTTTTGGTATGAAAGATGAACCGGTATTGTCGATATATTCTCACATGATCGTCTACCCGTTATACCTGATGAGTTACCCGTATGGAAGACTGATCATGTTCCAGTTGGAGGATCATTATAAGGGAAAAGATTTCGGGACCGAAATACAGCGTATTTTCTCCATAGGCAAAAAAACGCCCAAATATTGGATGGAACAGGCCACTGGCACACAAATAAGTAATCACGCCATTTTTGAGGCAGTAAAACAGGCATTGGATCAGCTGAGAAAAGAAAAAAAATAACTTTGAAAAACATTTTCAATCATTATTCAGTGCTTGCTATCATATGCAAACATACCGGAGTGTGGAAAACAAAGAGTTTTAACAAATAATAGCTGTTTCAATACTAAGCATAAAGCAGAATCCGGCGTTTTCATACAATGTTTATAAAAATTCTAAAATAAGTTATGGTCAGATGATCCTATCTGTTAAAAAATAAAAAAGATAAAACAAAGTATTAGTTTAGCCGTTAAATTTATTTGAATAAGTTAAAACTTTTAGCTGTGCAGGAAACACGTCAAAGATTGGCTCAAAACGGATTAAAGGTAACACCGCAACGTGTAGTAATTCTGGAAACCATCATGCAAATGAAAAATCATCCTACAGTAGAACAAATATATGAAAGAGTAAGTGCGGATCATCCGAATATCTCATTGGCAACCATTTACAAGGTGATGGCTACTTTCGTTGAAAAAGGTATGGTTCAAACGATGCTGACGAGTAATGATATCAAAATGTATGAGCCCAACCTGGAACCACATTTTCATATTTATTACACAGATTCAAATTCAATAGAGGATTATTTCGATGACGAATTGAGTGACATGCTGAATAACTATTTCAGAAAAAAGAATATTGCCAACCTGAATATCAGTGACATCCGCGTACATATTTTGGCAAAGTCAACTGCCTGATAGTGATTATCAATGCGAATCAAGGGTTGAAAA
>DDTL01000139.1:0-57413 GCA_002344345.1 Saprospiraceae bacterium UBA2365 | reverse complement strand
ACTTTAACCCTTGATTCGCATTATCAGTATATTTTAAAAAACTGATCGCTTACTCATGTCTGAGCGATTCAATCGGATCCAGTTTTGCTGCTTTTAATGCCGGATACAAACCGGAGAAAATACCCACGACCATATTGACCATGAAGCCTAAAATGATCCACGCCCATGGAATTACGAAGCGGCTATCAATATAAATTGCCAAAACAAGTCCGATGACTATTCCAAAAATAATTCCCAGAATACCTCCAATCTGTCCTATGACAACGGCTTCAGTAAGAAACTGAACCAGTATATTGTTCCGCGTTGCACCCAAAGCTTTCCTGACACCAACTTCCTGTGTACGTTCAGTCACAGACACCAGCATGATATTCATCAGGCCTATCGCAGCACCCAGTAAAGTGATGAGTGCGATCGCCACAGTGGCAATCCTGATCTTAAGCGTAGCATCCTTGATCATATTCAGCAGACTGTCGCTTTTGCGGATCTCAAAATCGTTGTCTTCAAATGCCTTCAGTTTCCTCACATTCCTGAACACTCCAATGGCCTGTGATTGAGCATCTTCCAATCTCAATGCATCCAGGATACCGATATCGAGGTTATACTCTTTATCGGCATAATGATAATACTGTTTTGCGTTTAAAAGGGGAATAAAAACATTCCGGTCATTTTGAGTATTTCCACCTGAACCCTTAGATTTAAGCGTACCGATGACTTTATAATTATTACCATCAATGTCTATTATTTTATTGATAGCTTTATCCGGATTTTTATCAAATAAAAGGTTGACCAATTCACTGCCGATGATGGCCATATGTGTGCCGTTGGCGTTTTCAGTCCGGTTAAAATTCCTGCCTTCGATGATCTCAAAACCACTGATCTCGAAAAAATCCAGATCCACTCCTCTTACATTTATGGTAGGGTTAGTTTTTTCGTCTTTGTATTTGACGGTTGCCGAACTTGTACAATCTGTGTGTACAGTAACCATGGATCCTGGAAAATTATACCTTTCCTGAAACTCCATTGCATTTCTAAAACTGATCGGATCACCGGCTCTTTCCATCCGCCCGTGCCTCTGACTTTTAATTTCGTCAAACTTCGGGGTGATGCTGAAAGTATTACCGCCGACAGCGCTGAAGTTGTCATTCAGTGATATAATTATGGTATCTATGGCAGTCAGAATGCCCACCAGACTGGTGATTCCAACTGTGATGATCATGATGGTCAGCAAAGATCTGAGAATATTGGATCTTACAGACCGGATGGCTATTTTTATGTTCTCTAACAGGTTCATTTGCAATAATGGAATATGCTAAAAATTCCGGAAGATTTTTGTATCAAAACTTCCTGTTTATATAATCGATAAAATTAGTATAATCCGGCTCGCAACCCAATTAATTTAGAGTCAATGCCACTATTTATAGATTAAAGTATAAAAACGGAGGATAAACCGGAAAAACATTTTTCAGGCAGAAACGATGCTTATTGTTGGGCTTTGAACAGCAATAAGACCGATAGCAGACCAAAAAAAAGATTGGGTATCCAGGCGCCTATCACTGGATCTATAGCCAATGAATTGGAAAAAGCAATGGCAAACCTTGAAGTGACGACAAAAATCGCACCGATTCCTGCTCCCAGAGCAAGATTAAGTCCCGTACCTTCTCTTGATTTTCTGGATGCGATAGCAAATCCGATAATGGTCAAAATAAGTATGGTCACTGAATCAGCATTTCTTCTCTGAAGCTCTACTACCAGATTGTTGGCTGTACTTATTCCCTTTTGACGCTCATATTTGATCAATTCCCTCATTTCGGAAGATGTCATCATTTCACGCTGATTTTTGTACCTGACAAAATCTTTGGGTACCAGATTCAACATGGTGTCGAGACTTTCTCCTCTTTTTACTTTTAGCATTTCCCGCTTTCCTGAAATCGTCCGGATATAATAGTCTTCTATCGTCCAGATATTGGGTTCTTTCTTGAATTTTATCCTTTGAGCTGAAAGGTATTTGACCATTTTCTGACCATCATATGTCTCAATCCTGAAATCGATCGCCGAGGTATCCCTGTATCTGTAATATCTTAGAAAGGCAATAGATTGGGGGTCAAGCATGAATTGAACATTATCCGAATCAACCTTTTGGTTGGCTTTATATATATATTTATTTTCAAACTCAGCTTTGATCCGCGTACTCTTGGGTACGATGTAATTGTTGCCTGTCCAATGAAGGGAAGCGATGACCAAAGCTCCGGCCAGATAAGGAAGCAACAGCCGGTAATAGCTGATACCTGAACTCAACATGGCAACAAATTCTGTGTCTTTTGCCAGCCTTGATGTGAAGAAAATGACAGCGATCAAAGCAAAAAGCGGCCATAAAATAGCATTGATCCAGGGAATAAAATTCAGATAATAGTCGAATAGAATTTCCTTAAACGTAACAGACTCATTGATGAAATGATCAATTCTCTCCGGAAAATCAATCACGATGGCGACCATGGTGATCAACAGCATGGAGAAAAAAAATGTCCCCAGGTACTTTTGGATAATATAAATATCGAGTCTTTTCAAAATGCTTGCTGAATAATTTATAATCTGGTGGCCAGTTTTTTTACCATCTGCTTTTTCCATTCATAAAAATCACCCTCCAAAATATGCGTTCTGGCTTCTCTTACTAACCAAAGATAAAAACTTATATTGTGTAAAGAAGCGATTTGAAGTCCTAAAATTTCTCCGGCAACAAATAAATGCCTCAGATATGCTTTTGAATATCTTCCGGAGTCTGGAACACCGGGATTTCCATCCAAAACAGAAAAATCACGGCTCCACCTTGCATTCTTGATATTGATGATGCCTTCAGCAGTGTAGATCAATCCGTGTCTTGCATTTCGGGTTGGCATGACACAATCGAACATATCCACACCCAGCGCTAAATTCTCCAGGATATTGACAGGTGTCCCGACACCCATCAGGTAGCGGGGTTTATCCTCCGGCAAAATACCACAAACAAGTTCAGTCATCATATACATTTCTTCCACTGGTTCCCCGACTGACAAACCTCCGATCGCATGGATATTACAATTTTTGGAAGCCACAAATTCTGAGGAGGCAACCCTAAGATCTTTGAAAGTACTTCCCTGAACGATTGGCGCAAGCTCTTGTTCAAACCCATAAAGGCCTTCAGTTTCATTTACCCTGTATATGCATCTGTCCAACCAGCGGTGCGTGAGCTCCATGCTGTCTTTTGCATAGCGATACTCACTTGGGTATGGAGGACACTCATCAAAAGCCATCATGATGTCTGAACCGATCTTTCGCTGAATGTCCATTACGTTTTCAGGTGTAAAGAGATGCCTTGAACCATCTATGTGCGAACTGAAGGTAACACCTTCCTCCTTTATTTTGCGCCGTTGGCTCAATGAATATACCTGGTAGCCTCCACTGTCAGTCAGTATGGGTCTGTTCCAAGACATAAAAGGATGAAGCCCACCTGCACTTTGCAAAGTCTCCATACCCGGTCTCAGGTACAAATGATACGTATTGCCTAAAATAATATCAGCGTCTGCCTTTTGTTCCAATTCACTTTGACGGATCGCCTTTACAGTACCAACCGTCCCTACAGGCATAAATATGGGTGTCCTTACATCCCCATGAGCCAGCTTAAGCGTTCCTGCTCTTGCTTTTGTATTTGTGTCAGTTTTGTGGATTTGAAAACTCATTCCTGTTTTATATTCGAAGGGCAAAGATACATTTTGATGAAGGTTTTCTTGTAAATACATCGAGTTTAAGCATTTTTTTTAGTTAATTGATTAGCTCAAAAGTAATTTAGTCTTAAGTCCATTAACCAATGATTTATACCATGGGTAAATACCGCTGATTCCAAAACAAATCAGGTGCCTTTTGCCCAATGTACTCGCTCAGTCCTATAGACTCAAAAGCTATCAGACTTAATAACTAACTACCTGAATAATTATGTTCAACCAAATCTGAAACGAACAACATGTTAGTTAGTGTTGGCTCCTGAGCGCCTACTATAGATGGCAATAGCATCTTAACCGATTGTTGAAATGGCTTTAAAAGCATAAGTGACATCATTTTATTGTGTAAATTTTGGTTAAATACCAAAATGTTATACATTTGTTCATTAGTTCACTGTAAAATATTTCACCCGATGCTAATCAAAACATATACCAGTACCGTCATGGGCGTTGAAGCCAAAACGATCACTGTTGAAGTGCATGCAGGAGGACCTGCTGCCCCGGGACAAAACAACTATCATTTGGTTGGATTGCCTGATAATGCTATAAAGGAAGGCTTTCAGCGCATTAGTTCAGCGCTCAGCAATGTCAAACACCGGATGCCAAGACTGCATCTGGTGGTCAACCTGGCTCCTGCTGACCTCCGTAAGGAAGGAGCTGCTTATGATCTGCCCATCGCATTGGGCATTCTGGCAGCTACAGGCCAGATCAGTGCTCATCAAATAGAGAAGTACATTATTATCGGAGAGTTATCCCTTGATGGCAGTCTGCGTCCCGTCAAAGGAGTCCTTCCCATCGCGATCCAGGCAAGGAAGGAAAAATTTGAGGGTGTTATAGTGCCTTTTCAAAATGCCAGAGAAGCTGCCATCGTCAATGATATTAAAGTATTGGGCATCGAAAGTCTTGTGGATGCCATCGGTTTTTTTAATGGTTCCAAAGATATTGAGCCATTTCCCTCCAATACCAGAGAGATTTTCCAGGAACAGGAAGGAAAATATTCCATAGATTTTTCAGACGTCAAAGGTCAGCACAACATCAAAAGAGCGCTGGAATTGACAGCAGCCGGCGGACATAACGCCATTCTAATCGGGCCTCCGGGCGCCGGCAAAACCATGCTTGCCAAGCGTCTTCCAACAATTTTACCACCACTTTCTCTGTATGAAGCTCTGGAAACGACCAAAATACATAGTGTGGCTGGTTATCTGTCAACAGAATCCTCACTGGTTTCAGTAAGACCTTTCAGGTCGCCTCATCATACCATCAGCGATGTGGCTTTGGTTGGCGGTGGTTCGAATCCTAGTCCTGGTGAAATATCCCTGGCTCACAACGGTGTATTGTTTTTGGATGAACTGCCTGAATTCAAGCGTACGGCTCTCGAGGTATTGCGCCAACCTATGGAAAACAGGAAGGTGACCATATCAAGAGCTAAACTTTCTGTTGATTTCCCCGCAAATTTTATGTTGATCGCTTCTATGAATCCTTGTCCGTGCGGTTTTTTCAACCACCCCGAAAAAGAGTGTGTCTGCCCGGAAGGTGTCAGAAAACGCTATTTAAATAAAATTTCAGGTCCATTGCTTGACAGGATTGACCTGCATGTGGAAGTCACACCGGTCAGTTATCAGGAATTATCAAGAATTGATAATGAAAGCGAAACAAGCGAACAGATCCGTCAAAGGGTGATCTTGGCTCGTCAGATCCAGCAGGAAAGGTTCAAAGACATTCAAAATATCCATTGTAATGCACAAATGCCGAGTAAAATGGTCAGAGAAGTCTGCAAACTTGATAACGCCGGAACAATGATCCTCAAAACGGCGATGGAAAAACTCCAATTGTCTGCCAGAGCCTTCGATCGCATTCTGAAAGTGGCCAGAACCGCTGCTGATATGGATGAAAGTCCACGTATTGAAACCCAACACATCGCTCAGGCCATTCATTACAGACAATTGGACCGGGACGGTTGGCTTGGATGATGATCGTGTGAAAATAAGGCTGAAATCAGGAAATATATTATACGGTTAGCTGATAAAGTCTTTGAGTATGTAAGAATTGCCCGGGTACATTGAATAAAAGACTCTAAATTTGCAGTGAAAATTGAAGTTTTGACCCTGGTAATACATCATAGCTTAACGACTTATAGCTAAAGGACTATCAAGCTAAACAACTTCGAAATCAGAATCTTTTCATAAATGCATCCATGTTCCATGCCAATCCCACATGTGAACTTCCTCCCGCAAGGTGATACATTGAATAGGCATAATCCAGTTTAAATTTGCCAAATTTTATTCCGGCACCAACGCTGAATCCTCCATTACCTATATAATTGCTGACCGCGAGTTCCTTTCGCCTCAGATGGTTATATGCAAACCTCAACTGAATGTTTTCTGATTTACCAAGCAAGAATTCCCCGCTGAAAATCAAGTGTCTGAATATGTTATCCGCAATAACTGAAAACCTGCTGTCTGTACCTTCATCACCAAAATTGATGGAATTTTGTTCTCCGTCAGGATCATTATAGATGAGATTCCATCGATGCAACTGAAATGCAGTTATGCTGTACCTGAATGGAAGGTGTGCCAGCCTTTTGGAATAACCCAATTGAATATCAAATGGAATGCTTTCTCTTTCATCGGCATAGGTATTAAACTGAAATCCGATGTTTTTGAATACCAAACCTGCAGTTGATTTCTTCTCTGGATTCGAGTACATCATTCCCAGATCAAATCCCAAACCAAAAGACTGATAACTTTCAAACCTGGACTGAATCAGTTTGGTGTTTAGACCAACCCTGATGCGCTCATTGACAAGTTTTGAAATACCAACATTCAATGCAGACTCATTTGCAGTAAATGTACCTTCCCTGTTGCCGAAAAAATCAGCAGCAATGAACTCTCCGTAACGGATATACTGTATGCCTCCATGGATCATCATATCTTTAAATGGCAACTTATTCGCATAAGTAAAGTATCCGTGCTGAATCCCGGAAAACAAAAATCTGTGATTGACACTCAACTGCTGATGCATGAGATCATTGAGGGCAGCAGGATTGGCACCGGCCAGATTCACATCCTGATCTGCTACAGAAATCAGCTTTTCGCCTAAACCTGATACTCTTGCTGAAACCGGCAAACCAAGAAATTCATACACGTGGCGACCACCTGTCTGAGCTTGTAAATCAAACACAAAACTGGCAGACAAAAATAAAATTATCAAAGCATTATTCAGGTTGAGGTACATTTTGTTCAAATATTTTTTTTCTTTCAATATAACCTTTTTCAGGGGTCCATACAGTCTGACAAACACCCTTTTCACAAAACATTTTCCTGATCAATTTGCCATTTGGATCGTATTCCTTTAAGGTATCCTGTTCAAAATCACCACCTTCATAAAATCCTTCGAATGAGAGTTGTCCGTTTTCAAAATACTCCCTGAAGGGACCGTTTTCCAGATTCCCCTTAAATTGAACGACCGCTTTCAGTTGGCCATCTGGATAATACTGTCTGGCCTCTCCTTCTATCTGATTATTGACAAATTCTTGAATTTTTTTTATTTTCCCATCCGGATAATAAGTTGTATAAGGGCCGTGTAAAACACCATGCTGATAGGTTTCGGCAATATCCAAAACCCCTTTTTCAGTCCAAATTTTTCTTACTCCGTGTGTTTTACCATCCAGGTAGTTACAGCTATCCGTGACCATACCCTGAGGATTGATTCTGAGACTGGTTCCTTGTTTTACATTATCTTTATCCAGATAAAAAACTTCCCTGTATCCGTTCCCGTCAAGCTGCTCAGTTTTTTTCAGGTCTCCGCAAGAGATGATCAGGAGTGCCAGTAAACTTACTAAAATCTTTTTCATACCACTTTCAGTTTTCATTCATAAAAGGCTAAAAGAAAGGTTTTGTTGATTTCTACTATTATCTAACGGAATAACTAAAAAAATATTTTTACTAAAACCCATGTCGTCAAAAACAAAAAGCCGGAAAAACTCCGGCTTCCTTTAATATTTTCTGGCGAATTGTTGCTTTCTAAAGACAACATATAAGTATATCAATAGTACTTGTATCTGTTATCTTTTACTTCGGCTTTGTTTCTCAACGATTCCATAAACCTGAACCCTGCTTCACCTTTAACCTGTGAATTATGCATCATTCTCATCTGATCGATATCCTCACGTGGTTTGTCCGCCATCTTGATCACCAAAGGTTTAACAATGAATACACCTGAATTGCCCACTATTGGCTTTGAAGCTTTATTGATCTCACCAAAGAAAACTGAACTAAGTACTTTTGGTTCATTACCAATATTAGGCATAAAACGATTGCTGAATGTAGCGGCCGTAGTAGTATCTACTGTGACACTGTATTGTTTGGCAACTGCCTCTATACTTTTTCCTTTAATGGCAGCAGCAATCTTTTTTCCTTTCAGCTCATTTTTAATGGCTACTTCAAGTGTCTTCCTGGCATCCTCCACTGATTTTTGCCCTTTTGGGAAAATTTTGTCCAGTCCGACTAAAACATAATGACTGTTGTAGTATCTTTCAGGATTTTCATAGATATAAACCACATCCGAAATATCACCTTTATCAACACCTGGTTGATATGCCCAGCGAATGATATCTCTCGAAGTTTGGGAAGAACCAAAATTCATAAATAAATAATCACTTTCCTTCATAGGATTGGATTCCTTCAATTCCATTCCATTTTTTTTGGCATTTGCTTCCAGATCTACCATATCACTGCTTGCAATCAATAATTCTGATGCAAAATTATAAATTGAATCCTGAGTTTCCTGAGACGGTATCAAAGGCACACTTACATAAGCCAATTTATATTTAGGATTGGAATCTACAAATTTCCGATCCATTACCTGAATTAAATGAACTCCAAATTGTGAACTGACCACATGATACTTTCTTGACTTATCTCCATGGAAACAAGCGTCATTGAACGGTCCGACCATGGTTCCCTGAGCGAAATATCCCAGGTCGCCGCCTTTTTGAGCAGAACCGGAATCTTCAGAATGTCTGGCTGCCAGGTCAGCAAAATCTCCACCCTTATCAAGTACTTGTTTGATACTGTCAATTTTTGCCTGAGCAGTAGAGAATGAAGAAGGATTCTGTGGACTTGCCCCTATTAATATATGACGGGCTTTTACACTGTCTGCCACTACTTTTTTATCAACCAGTTTGGCGATGGTATATTTATCTACATCAAAATAGGGACCGTATATTTCTCCCTTAAACATTTGAGCTACTTTTTCCTTCAGCTCTCCGGGAATATCTTCAGATTTATAATATACCGGTGAAATATTCCCTGAATTATTAATGACAAACAATGAGTCATTGGTAGCAGTTTCAAATCCGGCATATAATTTCTGAATTTCATCTTTAGCCTTAATTGAATCGCCCGGAGTAGCTATTACTTCCCATTCAAGATATTTCATCACTCTGGTTTCTTCCAGGTTGATATATTTTTTCTTGTTTTTGTCAAGGTATGTTTTAATATCCTCGTCAGTTACTTTAATATCTTTATCGTCCAATTTTTCAAACGGGACTTTAACGTATATAAAGTCAGCCATAGAAGCAGCTTCTTTGGATAATTCCTCAGCCATCCATTTCGGTGTATATACAGCCTTAACAAACAAGTTAAGCAATTTTGTCTGTTGTTTTTCCTTGATGATCTCTTTTTCCTGGATTGCCCAGTATTCTTTAACCCTGTCTTCAAGGGTGTTGTTTTCTATTTGCGAGCGGAAATATTCCAGTCTTTCTCTGTCAAGCATTCCATTTGCATCTTTGAATCTGCTGATGATCACCGGGCTGGGATTTTCACCAAATTGAAGATCTACCAATTCTTCAGTGCTTACACCTATTCCGAGTGCTTCTGATTCAGATTCTACAATCGCTTTATCCTTAAAATAACCCCACAAATATTCTCTTTGTGCATATGGATCCGGATCCGGCGCACCTGCATATAATACCTGTTCCGTATGTTGAAACTCTTTATAATCTATCTTTTTACCATTGACCTTAGCCAATTCAAAATCTGCAGCAGATCTCATGCCCTGATTGGATATAATATCCTGGAGAATAAATCCTCCCATGCCCAATGCGATCAGTACAATCAAAATCCAGCTGTTGTCCCTAATCTTACCAATTAATGCCATAATTCTTGAATTATTTTACTTATTTATACTGTAGTCTTATTTTCTTTTTCGAAAAACTTTGCAAAGGTACTTTGTTTATCTTGATTTACAAAAATTTAAGAAGGGAGAAATCAACAAATCATGTGCCAATTGTGAACTTGTTGATCCGGCCATACATTGTTCCGGCTTTTATAAGAATGCCCTCAATATATTTAAATGGTTTATAACCGCAAAAATATAACTGTTCAAATTATAAAACAAATTGACAGTCACTTCTCCGGAATTCGTATTTTTGCAAAATTAAAAGATATATACAACTGTATGGAGTTTTTGAATGAACAGATTGATGTTAAAGGATTGCCTGATATTACAGATATCCAGGCGGAAAAGTTGGCCGCAAATTACCTCAAAGTGATATTTATAACCCGGGGACTGACCAGTTTCATTTTTATCACCGGGATAGTGGTCGCTGCAATCTTATTGAAAGATATTTCTGTTACAATCAGGTTTTCTGTTGCAGGATTACTGATCATCCTCTTCATCTGGTTTTTCAGCCTTAGCAGCAAGGTTTTTAACACCAGATCCTATGCCATCAGACAGAGAGACATCATATATACGCGTGGGTTGCTTTTCAAAAGCACCACCATTGTTCCTTTCAACCGGATACAACATGCTGAAATCGTTTCCGGGCCTATTGACAGATTTTACAATTTGTCCAGCCTTAAAATCTTCACAGCAGGCGGAAGCCAAAGCGACCTTTCCCTTCCCGGCCTGCTTTCAAGCGATGCCGCAAGGATAAAATCCTTCATCATTTCAAAAACGGCTCAGGATGAAGAGGAATGATTTTGATTTCAGCCAACCCAACAAACAATCATACGCAGCAATCGTTTTTCTGGCTTATCATTTTTTCAGGATCCTTGTAAGGCAACTTTGGCCGGTGTTGATCGCTGTTCTGGTTGGCAGGGAAAACTTAAAAAACATGTTGTTTTGGATCATAGCGGGTATCAGTGTGTTGGTCTTTGTTTTTGCTGTGATCTCCTATTTAAGGTATTATTTTTATATTGACAACGACGAATTAGTGGTAGTGAAGGGCATTTTTAAAAGGTCCCGGACCAACATTCCTTTTCAACGCATCCAAACCATCAATATCGAACAATCCATTCTGCATCAGTTGCTCCAGGTGGCCAAACTCGAAGTGGATACTGCCGGCTCCAAAGGCACCGAGTTTTCATTTTCTGCGCTCAGCATGGCCAAAGCAGAAGCGCTCCGGCAGGTTGTGCTGGAACAAAAATCAAAAATCTTGCCCCTTCCGCAAACTTCCGGAGTTGAAAAAATATCTGGCTCCGAACTTGCTCTTCAAACCATTTTGCATCTTTCTTTCAGTGAGCTGATCCGGATAGGTGCGACACAAAATCACCTCAGATCTCTGCTCATCATTCTGGCATTTTTTATGACATTATATAATCAGGTAGAGGATATCGGCGTAGACACAGATCAGGTGGTCGATCAAATCAATGAAGAAGTTGTTTATTTTGGTAAAATAGCCATCATCATTCTGGGGCTGATGTCTGTTTTGGCATCATTCACCTTTTCCCTGATCAGAACCATCATCCGGTATTATGATTTTACACTATTCAGAACCAATGATGGTTTTAAAATCGTATCAGGTTTATTCACAAAAAAACAAATTTCAGCAAAAGATCACAAAATCCAATATATTTCCTGGGCTGATAACCCCCTCAAGCGATTGCTCGGCCTATATGATGTATACCTCAAACAGGCTTCCAGTTCCGAAGTCCGCGATACCAAATCGATCAGCATTCCGGGATGTAATTCCAAAAATGTTGAACGTATCAAATTTTATTATGTCAGCCCTGAAGAATGGAAAGACCTGAAAAATTTTAAAATATCGGGAAAATACATCTATGTCAGGGTATTATACTTCGGCATATTACCTGCCATCATCCTTGGCTCGTTGATGCTTTTTACAGATTTCAAAATCTATAGCCTGCTGACTGCACTATGGCCACTTTTGGTGTACCTCGCCTTCAGAGTGAATCATAAAAAATGGAATTTCGCCATCAATCATGAACTCATATATATCAGAAACGGAATTTTTGGGAATTATTTCAAAGCCTTGCGCCTCTACAAAATCCAAAGTATGGCACTCCGACAAAGCATTTATCAACGAAAACACCAACTTGCTACCATTACAATATATACAGCATCAGGAAATATTAACATTCCATATGTTCATTTGGATCTGGCGAAGGATATTTGCAACTTTGTACTGTTTAAAATTGAATCTGACAAGAGAAAATGGATGTAAATCCTGTTAATACAACCGGATAAATGGAAATGTCCATTTTCAAAAATCAACAATTTTCACGAAAATGTTGGGTGCTTTGGGCCCGGAATTATATAATAAAACAAAAATCCAGTCAAAAATGAAAAAAATGACTTTATATAAATCAAGCTTCTTACTTTTCATTGGTTTTATGCTGATCAACTCATGCTGCAGTTATAAGTTAAAACCATTTGAATATCCTCAACCAGAAGATACTTCTGATAAGAAAATTGAATTGCAGGAGAAAAAAATATATCGCTTTGATCAGTTTTCTTTTGACAACTTGTTCGACGGAGCCAGACTGAATGGTATGATCCAACAGGATGAATCGACATTCAAAGCCATCATTTCTCCAGAAAATATTCCTGTAAATAACAGTGCATGGTTTGCCTTTCGCATGAAATCTGAAACTCCGGCAGATATCCAAATCGTGCTGGAATACAAGGATGGAGCTCACAGGTATATTCCAAAATACAGTTATGACAAGATCAGCTGGATTCCGGTGGATACATTGTCCATCAAATATCTGAGCGAGAAAGAAGTTATTTTCCCATTTCACCTGGATTCGAGACCGGTTTACCTTTCAGGTCAGGAATTGATCACATCTTCAGATGTTTTTGATTACTGCAGTAAACTGGCAGAAAGGAAAGATATTGAATTGGGTTCTTATGGGACAAGCGTCGGAGGAAGGAACCTTTTTTATCTCGATATGTTCCAGGATAAACCCGACAAAAAACCTTTGCTCATTATCATGGGCAGAGCGCATCCACCTGAATTAAGCGGCCATTTTGCCATGCAGGCATACCTTGAAACTATTTTGGAAAACAACGTTTTAGCCAATGCTTTCAGGAAAAAATTCAGGATCCTGGTTTTCCCCATGATCAATCCTGACGGTGTGGATATGGGTCATTGGCGACATAATGCTCATGGTGTGGATCTCAACAGAGACTGGGCAGAATACAGGCAAAAAGAGGTAAAACAGCTTGCTGATTTTATGGTACGTGAACAAAAAACCAAAAAGAACAAAGTAGTTTTATGCATGGATTTTCATTCCACACAGAAAGATGTGATGTACACCCATGTGGATTCAATTGTGTCTGTTGTACCCGGTTTTAAGAACTTCTGGCTTTATGCCCTGGATCAGGCTATGCCGGACCATACGCCGCATGAGGAAGCTTATGGATTCTCACAACCTTATGCAAAGGGTTGGTTTCACAAACAATTCAAGGCTGAAAGTATCATTTTCGAAGTTGGTGATGAAACACCCAGGCCATTTATCCGGGAAAAAGCACAAAAATCAGCTCAGGAAATGATGAAATTATTGATATTTTACAGCGATTATTGACCCTGACATTTTAAGTACAGCTTTTGGCATGTAACCTATTTTTCTCCCTGGTGTTTAAGCAACAGAAATTTACATCCAATTAAAAATAATATTCTCAATGACCACTGAAATAGCAAGCTTTTATATTTTCAAGGGCTTTAGAATTTTATAAAATCCTTTAGATTTGTATCATTATTGAGCATAAAACCTTTAAAAAATATCCTGTTTTTTCTCTTTTATGGCTGTTAGATTCATAAATGTAGTTTTGGTTTTTACATTTGCAAGGTTAAACCAATTAATGAGTGCATGGAACAGCAAAATAAAAATGAAGATATGAGGAAACCAATCCGGTTATCTGATTTGCTGTTTAACATAGCTGATTGGGCAAAAAAAGTTAAGCACTTTTTGCTGCATTTGTTCGATGACCTCAATCCCTGGCAAAAAAAAATCATCAAAGGCTTCTGGGCAGGGGCTATATTTTTGGTGCTGATCACATTTTTGGGATTCATTTACCTGTCCAACTCCAAATTGCCTACTTTCGACCAACTTGAAAACCCGAAATACAATCTGGCCAGTGTTGTTTATGATGCAAATGAGGTTCCCTTTGGCAGATATTATGTTGAGAACAGGGTAACAGTTCCTTATGATTCCATTTCGCCGAAAATCATTGAATCAGTACTGGCTGCCGAAGATGTACGTTTTCTATTACACCCCGGCATAGATCTCCGGGCCACAATCAGAGTGATTTTTAAAACCCTGATAATGCAAAAGGAAAGTTCAGGAGGGGGAAGTACCATCACTCAGCAATTGGCTAAACTCCTGTTTGATCGCCCGTCCTTTAAAGGGAAATCGCGTTTAACCAAATCATTGATGCTCATCCGGATCAAGTTCAAGGAATGGATCACCGCAGTCAGACTTGAAAAGAGCTATACCAAAGAAGAGATCCTCGCCATGTATCTCAATAAATTTGAATTCATCTATGGAGCTCATGGCATTCAGGCTGCTTCCAATACATATTTTGGAAAAGACCAGCGTGATCTGGATTATTCTGAAGCGGCTACCCTGATCGGAATGCTCAAAAATCCGTCTCTTTACAATCCGGTCAGATTTCCTGTCAAAGCCAAAGAAAGAAGAAATGTTGTTCTCTGGCAATTGGTTGAATACAGAAGATTGCCCATTGCCGTTTATGATACACTCAAAAATAAAGATATCGATATCACAGCCTTCAGCATGGAATCACATGATAGTGGACCGGCGCCTTATTTCAGGGCTGAACTGACCAAATGGCTGACCAAAACCCTTGAAGAGAAAAATATCAGAAAACCGGACGGCTCAGCCTATAATATATATACTGATGGCTTAAAAATATTTACCACCATCGATCTTAACTACCAAAAACACGCGGAGGCAGCTGTGTTTGATCAGATGAAAAAAAACCAGCGCAGATATTGGAGAGTTTGGAGGGGAATGAATCCATTTATTTTTGAAGCAGATGATTATCAAAAACAGATTCGTATCGAAAGCGTTGACAATCACATCATTAATTCTGACAGATATCAAAAGATTAAACAAAAGATCCTGAGTCCGTTTCTGGAGCAAGTTGAATTGCAGTTTGGTGGACTTGTGCTCAATGAAAAAATCATCGATCAACTCATCGAAGTAGAAAAGGGAAATACGGATTTGAATGCATTGCGAAAAGCAGGGATCATCCAAAAAGCAAGTATCCCCAAATGTCGGGATCTGATGTCCGGCAAATATTGGAATACATTGATCAAAGCAAAAAAAGCATTTGACCAAAAAATAAAAAAAGCATTTGATACACCAGTAAAAATGAAAGTTTTTACATACAACCAATCCCTGGAAAAAGACAGTACTATGACACCCCGGGATTCGGTGTTGTATCATATGCGACATTTGCAAACGGGTATGTTGGTCATGGAATCCGGAACTGGTCATATCAAAGCATGGGTGGGTGGAGTAGGTTTTAAATATTTTAAATTTGACCACATCAACAGCCTCAGGCAGGTTGGTTCTACTTTCAAACCAGTTGTTTATGCTACAGCCATCGCTGTTCAGGGTATGTCCCCCTGTATGGAGTTCGAGGATATTCAATATACTATTTCACCAGGCGAAAGCAGTTTTAATATAGACAAAGAATGGTCGCCTGCAAATGCCGACAATAGATTTACTCAAAATAAATACAACCTGTACCATGGTTTACTCTATTCCAAAAATTCAATTACAGTCAGGTTGGTTAAAGAGCTTGGCAACGTTCAGGTGATCCGGGATATGGCAAAAGCCATGGGCATTCCTGTTGACAAACGTGTCCCCGGAGGTAATTTGTTATTACCTGAATATCCTGCCATCAGCCTTGGAGCTGCTGACATTTCCGTTTTCGACATGACCGGGCTATACGGAACTTTTGCCAACAATGGCGAATACACCGAACCTGTTTTTGTCACTCATATTGAGGATAAAAATGGTAAAGTCATCTACACCAGTATGCCAAAACAAAACAAGGCGCTTAACCCTGTCCACAATTTTGTGATGGTGGATATGCTTAAAAATAATGTTGCCGGCAAATTTTCTCTGGGTGGGGTAAAAAGCAGGGTTGGCGGCAAGACCGGAACCACCAACGATTACAATGATGCCTGGTTCATTGGCATTACACCCAATTTAGTTGTGAGCACATGGGTTGGAGGTGACGAAAAATGGGTTAGATTCTTTACCCTGGATGACGGTCAGGGATTCACCCTGGCTAGACCTGTTGCCCAAAATTTCTTACTGGCCATAGAAAAAGATCCTTTGATCAAACTGAATTACCGTAAAGATTTTGAAGTGCCTGCAGACCCGTCATATAGGGAATTGCTGGATTGCGCCAAATACAAACGGATTACTCCTTCAGAAGAACGCAGGGAAAGCATGCAGCAGAAAATTCAGTACGATGAATTTGATGAGGAATTTGAAGAAAACGGAGAATAAACACTATTGTGTATCAAAGTGCGGATAGTGGGCATCATAAAAAACTTATAAGCTTTGTGCTTGTTTAGTTGATGGATTATTCTGAAATCAAAAACTGCACACTTTGGAACTTCAAATATTTGGTTTAGACGATAAGACCAGAAAATCAGTTTTTTGGGGGAACTTTATTGTAATTGACCAGATTCATTTTGGAAAAAGCATTTTTTCCTCATACACTGGAACAAAAACTGATTACTCAGTTTTTATAAAATCCGGGTTTAACTTTTTTATAACATAAATCCTGACATTCGACATAAATAATTTTATTTATTTTTATGTTATAGTGTAGTAAACAAATGTTTTTTGGAAGATGTGATACATATTTAGTGTCTTAAAAATTGAATTCGTGTGTGTTTTTTGGCAGAACTATAAGGAATTTTGATCTTATAAAAAATGCCATATTGAATATTTACCCCGTAGGATGTTAATCCAACGGGGTCGAACCCCCGTAGCGAAGCGGCTTGGGGTTCTTAAATCAATTTCTTCTTTGGTTCTGGCTCGTCCAGGTAAGGTTGTTTAAAAATATGTTGATTGCTGAAAATAATTTTTAAACAACTTCAAAGTGTTAAATATCAGATGGGTGACAAATCAACACCACAAGTTCCAAAAAATCATTGCGAATCTTGTAAATCGGTTGAAATTAATTGTTAAAAAAACAATAGAAATGCAAAAAATCATATCCTTATCAATTGTTGTGCTCTGCTTCATAAGCTTAAACCCTACGGTAAATGGTCAGAGTTTTGGGAAAAATAAGATGAGATACGAGGAATTTAATTTCAAAGTAAAAGAAACACCCAATTTTGAAATTTACCACTATCTGGATAATAAAAACAGGGTGGAAAGCATCGCACAACAATTGGAACTTTGGTTCCAATTGCATCATGCAGTCTTCTCAGATAGTTTTTATCAAAAAAACCCTTTTATCCTTTATAATAATCACGCTGATTTTCAGCAAACCAATACAGTTTCCGGCTCCATAGGCGTCGGTACCGGAGGTGTCACGGAATTGTTCAAAAACAGGGTGGTCATACCTCTTTCATTCACCAATCAGCAAACTCATCACGTGATCGGACACGAGTTGGTCCATGCTTTTCAATTCAATCTGATCTCCCAAAGCGATTCAACCAGCGTTCAGTCTCTTGGCAACCTTCCTCTTTGGTTGGTGGAAGGAATGGCTGAATATCTGTCCATAGGAAGAGTAGATCCATTTACAGCAATGTGGATGAGAGATGCAGTTCTGAATGATGATGTGCCAACTTTCAACAAACTCAACGATTTTACGTACTTTCCATATCGTTATGGTCACGTTTTTCTATCATTTATGACTGGGAATTTTGGTGATCAGGTCATTGAACCACTTTTCAGAAATACGGCTATTTATGGTATTGAGACCGGTATTTACATGACGACAGGCATCGAATACAGAGAGTTGAGCAAAAAATGGGTAGAAACTATCAAGTCTCATTATGCACCTTATGTGGAGGGAAAAAAAGAGAAAACCATTGGAAAAAAAATAATCAGTTCTGAAAATGCAGGTGAAACAAACATTTCTCCCGCCGTTAGCCCCAATGGTCGTTATCTGGCGTTTTTCTCCGAAAAAGAATTATTTACAACTGATCTTTATTTGGCGGATACCAGAACCGGAAAGATCATCAAAAAACTTTCCAGCCAGCTAAAAGACCGGGATATCGAAAATTATAATTTTATGGAATCTTCCGGTACCTGGTCGCCCAACAGTAAAAAATTTGCATTCGTAGCCTTCAGGGATGGCAAAAACATCCTGGTAATAAAGGATATTGAGAGTGAAAAAACAAGTGAAACCATCGAATTCAAAAATTTACATGCATTTACCAACCCTGTTTGGTCACCCGATGGTAAATATCTGGTACTTACCGGACTTGAAAACGGACAAACAGATCTGTACGCCTATACTTTCAAGGGGAAAAAACTGGAAAAACTGACAGATGATATGTATTCTGAAATCCATGCTTCTTTTTCCCCTGATGGAAACAAACTGGTTTTTAGTTCTGATAAAAACAGCATGATACTTGGAAGGAAAAACGGAAAATGGACTTTTAATCTTGCCGTGATGGACATGGAAACCAAATCTGTCTCTTACCTGAATGTTTTCCCGGGAGCAGATAATCTGAATCCTGTTTTTGATTCTGAAAACAATCTGTATTTCCTCTCTGACCGGGATGGTTTCAGGAATCTCTACTCATATAATGTCAAGACTGGTGAAGTTTATCAAAAAACCAACTTTCTGACCGGTATCAGCGGGATTACCAGTTACAGCCCGGCCATCAGCATCGCATGGTCAAACAACCAGTTATACTATACACATTATTATTCCAAAGAGTATAACATATACAGGACAGGAATTGAATCATTGGACAGCATTACGGTTGATCCGGCTGTAACTGATTTTACAGCAGCTATCCTTCCTGTCAATCTGAATCCTGATTTGGATGTGGTCAATGTGAATATGTCCAACCAGGATTTGATCGCCAAAACCGATCCGACTGAATTTAAAGACAATAAATACCGCCCAAAATTCAAACTGGATTACGTCGGTGGCAGTGCCGGAGTAGGTGTTGGCAATACAACCATTGGAAATTATACAGGTATGATGGGTGGTGTCGAATTGCTTTTCGGCGATATGTTGGGCAATCATCAACTTTACACTCAAATCGCACTGAACGGAGATATTTATGATTTTGGGGGTCAGTTGACATACCTCAACAGGCAAAAACGATTTGCCTGGGGAGCAGGGATTTCTCATATTCCTTACAGTACCGGGTACAGCGAAGTTTATTATAATTTTCCGCTTGAACTTGAGAATGGTACGATTCTGACCAACAAGGTTGCGACCCATCTTATCAGGGTTTTCAATGAGTCTGTCAATTTGTTCGCACACTACCCGTTTTCTCCCACGCTTAGGTTGGAAGGCGGCATTTCCGGCGGATTCAGGAGCTTCAGGTATGATGTGATCAACGAGTATTACGATGCCTTCAATTATATATATTACGGCCAGGAAAAATTCCGTGAGCCCTTGGCTGATACACTGATTTTCAGCGATTACTTTTCCCTTATCAAAGGATTCAGTTCCGGTGTAAATGTCGCTTTGGTGGGTGACAATTCCTACAATGGATTTACTTCACCATTAAAGGGTTACAGATACCGGATCAGTGCAGAACAATATTTTGGGACAGACAAATACACAGCTTTGCTGGCTGATTTTCGCTATTACCATTGGATGAAACCCATTTCATTGGCTTTCAGAGGTATGTTATATAACCGGTTCAATCAGGACGCACATTCCGTTTATCCGCTTTATATAGCCCAAATGGGTTTGGTAAGAGGGTATTATTCACCTTTTTTCAATATCGATGTCGCTGAACAAAATGGAATTTATTTTGAACAAATGCTTGGATCAAAAATGTTCATGGGTAATTTTGAATTGAGATTCCCATTCTCCGGCATGCGTAGATTGTCAGTGGTCACATCCAAATTCGTTTTCAGTGATATCGCCTTATTTTTTGATGCCGGTGTGGCATTTGATGAATATTCACATCTGCGTTATGGAGAACTGGTCGTAACCGGATACCAAAATGGAGTTGCCGTCACGGAGTATCTTAAACCAGCGCTGGTGATGAGTACCGGCCTGGCTGTAAGGTTAAATCTCATGGGCGCATTAGTGGTTGAACCTTATGTTGCCTGGCCATTGCAAAAAGACTCAAAATTTGTGTTTGGTTTCAATCTGATTCCTGGTTTTTAGTAAATGGGCCATTCAAATCAACCAATTGAACAGATATGAAATACAGCCTATATTTCCGTAGTTTCATTCTAATGATTTGTCTGGTATCTTATGGAAAAGTCATTGCCCAGCTCTCGAAAGCTTATCCTTATGATTCAGGGATTGAATATGATACCAATGTATATTTTGTTGAAAAATTTGATGACGGTTTAGAAAACATTTTATCCAGATATTCGACTGTTGTAAATGGAGACGGAATGAGTCTTGAAACAGATTGTCCTGATGGGTTGAATGGAGGTAAATCCCTGAAGGTCCACAGCATCCAGGGAGTTAATTCAGGCGGATATCTATATAAGCACTTCCAGGAAGGGTTTGATAATGAGATATATGTGAGGTATTATGTCAAATATCCTGCCACTTCCGTAAATTTTTTTCACCATGAAGGCGTTTGGATAGGTGGTTATATTCCTCCTTTGGATTGGCCTTATCCCAGAGCAGGTATCTGCGGACTTGGAGACACAAGGTTCTCCATCGCTTACGAAATCATGGATAGTAATTGGATCCATCCATTTACCCATATAGCACCTTATATCTATTGGGGCGAAATGAGATCATTCCCCGATGAAGCATGCTGGGGAAATTTTATGCAATGCGGAAATTACAATCCACCACCTGTAACATTATTGGATGAGTGGACCTGCGTAGAGATCATGATCAAACTCAATGATCCTGTGACAGAAAAAAACGGAGAACTAAAAACCTGGATCAATGGCGTGGAAACAGGACATTGGGGAAATGGTTTTCCAAACGGTAGCTGGGTCTGGGGAAATTTCTTTATCGATCCTGGGCAGGAAGCTTTTGAAGGGTTTCAATGGAGAACACAAGCCGAACAGTTATTCAACTATATCTGGATCCAGTTTTATCATGATGATCCGGAAGCGCCTTCCAGCTATATAATGTATGACAATCTGGTAGTCGCTTCAAAATATATAGGACCTGTACATGTTCCTTCTGCCGTTGTGGAACAGAACACATCATCATCGGTCAAGATCTATCCGAATCCTGCCGATCACTTTATTTTTACTCAGGGGCTTGAACCCGGAACAGAATTTTTCATACTTGATCATGCACAATACATCGTGTTTTCCGGTCAGACGGAACAGGAAAATCAAAAGATATTGATCCCTGAACTTCCACCAGGCATCTATTTTTTTCACACAAAAAATAAAAGCGGCTCAATATTTCAAAAATTGATCCTGATGTAAGAAAGTGGCTTTAATATAAATTTAAAGCTCATTTAACTGCGATCAAATAAAAAAATTCCTAAAGCGACCAAAATATTATTTTACTCTTTTTGAAGTAATTCATACCAGATTTTCTATGAATTTGGCAATAAAACTCTCCGATGAAACTAAATCGTACATTTTTGCGTTTATAGGGTAGTTTGAAGGTATTTTTAGTTTTTTCTTTGTAGTTTTATTAAATTGACCTACCTTTGAATCGCGATGAACTGAGAACGTCGCTTATGCAAAGCCGTTAGGGATTAGTAGTGCTTAAACCAATCTCGTGAGAATGTTCGGATAGAGCCGAAATTTAGCAATTCTGAGTATAATACTTGGATACCTACTCGACTACTTCTTCTGAGGGCTTTGCAATTTTTTCCAGCTTATTTTTCCTCATTTCAACATACTCTTTTCTGTTCAAAGCCATATCTATGGCCAGGTGCAAGGCAGTTCTGAATGAGCTCTCATTGGCGGTATTGGTACCGACAATATCATAGGCAGTTCCGTGATCAGGAGAAGTTCTCACAAACGGAAGTCCTACGGTCACATTCACTCCATGTCCAAAACTATGCATCTTGAATGGAATCAAGCCCTGATCATGATACATGCACAGAATGGCATCAAATTTGTTCCATTTTCCTGAACCCCAGAATCCATCCGGAGGATAAGGCCCGGAAACCAATATACCATTTTTCTTTGCTTCGATGATGGCAGGTCTGATGATCAACTCTTCCTCATCACCAATCACCCCTTCATCACTTGCATGCGGGTTGAGACCCAAAACCGCAATCACCGGTTTTTCAATATCAAAATCCTGGATCAAAGCTTTTTGCAGAATTTCCAGAGTACGAGAAATACTTTCCCTGGTAACTTGCTGAGCAACATCTTTCAAAGGAATATGGTGTGACAAAACTGCAACCCTTAAATCTTCACTGACCATCAGCATCAAAGGCGTATGATCACTGAATTCACTTCCAAGATAATCCGTATGACCTTTATGAGGAAAATTAGCCATATTCATGGCTTTTTTGTTGATCGGACTGGTGACCAAAGCATCTATTAATCCGGCTTTGAGATCTTGAACAGCCCTGTCTAAGGAGATATGGGCATATTTTCCACCGTCAGATGTGATCATTCCAAGATTAATGGTCACATTTTCCTGCCAGCAATTGATAAGATTGACTTGATTCTCAATGAGATTGTGGGCATCATTGACAGATTTGAATGAAAAAAATTCTGATTTTGCTACATTACGGTGATATGAAATCACTTTGGCACTAGCATAAATAACTGGTATGCAACTTTTAAGAATACCCTGATGCTCCAATGTCTTTATGATCAATTCAGGTCCTATTCCATTCAGATCCCCTATTGAAATCCCGACTTTTATCTTATCCATGATTGATTACACTTTGTAAAATGATAATTGACCAAAACAGTCAATCAAATCTCAAAAATACTAATAATCGGTAAAATATCTATCACATACTTCAAATTATCGTTAGTATTAGCCGCGAAGTAAAGCAGTCTAAGATTCTGTTTGAGATTTTTTCAGTCAATTTGAGCAATTGAACCTGGAATTTCAACAACAAAAAAGGTCTGATCTTACAAAATTTGTTCCTGAAGTAATGATTTAGGGTGAAATATAAAAAATGATTTGGATGTGAAGTTGTTTAATCTGAATCCTGTTGATTCAAAACTTTGAGCTGCCCATCATCCAAAATTCGAATAAATGAATTATTTATCAGCGTAATTTTTTTTGCAGTGGCTTGATACCCTGAAGGAATGATGACTGTTTTGCCATCCTGAACATAAACTTCATCGCATTCCGTTGGTATTCTTTCCTGGGACCAATACATGTGAGAAGCATTCCACATAGCATTATCCGGTCCCTTCCATTTATTTATGGAAACAAATTCTGCATCATTTGAACAAACATTATTGGATGCCGTGATATTGATATGATGACCTAGATTATTATATCCAAAAGTTGAATCCCAGATATCGGTATTGGCAAGTCTGATAGAATATTCAGGTCTGTCTTCCAAAGTTATAGCCGGATCGCTTAACTTCAGGTGTAAGGAATATTGGCCTGCTGGCATGCATGCAGGAATACAAATCTGGCCCGTTAGGTTGTGACTTCCCTGAAATAAATAACGTATGTCATGATCCAGGTTTGCTTCCCATGTCTCATCAGTTGCCACATTTTTCAGAATGAGTTTTAAATTCCTTTTGTTAACCGGACTTGAAAAACCTTCATTGATGATATTTAAGGAATAGCTCAAATGATCGCCGTGTGCTGCAGCGTTGCTATATTGACCCGAAACCAGATATAGTCTGTATCCCAATCGCTTTTTGATTTCATCCATACAAACATTGGTCCAATGATTATTAACCTTGAAATTGTTATAA
This sequence comes from Saprospiraceae bacterium UBA2365, assembly GCA_002344345.1. Lineage (GTDB taxonomy): Bacteria > Bacteroidota > Bacteroidia > Chitinophagales > Saprospiraceae > UBA2365. Next base: position 33,379 of record DDTL01000139.1, on the reverse strand, counting down.
TCGGCATTCAGATATGTATAATGCATCCGGTTCATTTCATGGACCGCAAAACCACCCTGACTATCGCATAAACTCCATAATCCAGTGGAATCGCAGGTCTCACCTCCTACGATCACATATTTTGAATCATCAGCTTTATAAAATTTTAAATTTAAAGTGTCTGCATTTCCAATGCTGAAATCATTATAAGTGCCATAATCGTTATAGTCAGCCAATAAACAATCGTTATGGAATCCAATCCTGGCTTTATTGGCGCCCAGAAATGCTTCATTTAATAATAATGCTGCCGAATTTGTGGGTGCATTGGCGCCATATATATCTTTTTGTTTCATCTGCGGGCACCTTACCTGAACAAACAAATCAACCGGGACGGCTGACAAAATTGAATCCAGAACTTCAGCTCTGTCAGTCCAGTTTGTTTCATTTAAAGTATAGGGAGGTGCTGACAGGTCTCCAAAAAAATCTGTATAACATTGTTCTCCCCAAACTCCGATAAAACCCATTTGAACAGCTGCTATCACATCAGCATTCGCTTGAAAATATGGTTTCAGTTGTGTTATATGTTGTAATACGATATTTTTGGGTGCGTCCCCGAAAGGCGGACAAATCCAGTTTCCACAGTTGCCCGTGTTGGGTGTATTGACGTAACTGAATCTTATGATCAATTTGACTCCTGCTTTCCTTACCGTATTGAAATCAGTCTGCAAATTTTGAAGAAAGCTGGCAGATATGGGACTATCTTTAAATGTATCAAGAACAAAATATCTGAACACTAAAGTTGAATAAACTGAATAATTGGCTGAATATGGCTGGTGCAGTGTCCTGAAATTGGCTAGGGTTGTTGAATCAAAAAGCGAATAGTCTGATGCATAAGTATCTGTATATCTGCAAAATCCTCTTTCAGGATTTGCAAAATCAGCGTTGGAAATTGTATAATATACAGTCGTAGTCTGAGCTGAGACTAAAGTCAGATTGAACATACATCCTATCGTGAGCAATGTGAAATACCAACTATTTTTTATTCCTTTTTGCATATCAACCACAAATCTGTCATGATATAATAATAAGACAAAATTAGGCATAAAATTTATTGTCAGCATGTGAATCAGGTTTATATCAGGTAAAAAGTTGGAATTCGGAATGACTCAGGAGTTGGCATGTCTGCCTTCTTTTCTGATGCGTTAACAAATGGACTTCATTTCAAACAAGCGGAGCGCTGGAATTATAATTATTTCCAAAAATATCCAGATTTCTGTAAAAATAATCCTCAAAGGAGTTTATTAAATCAATTTAATATATGTTAAGTTAAGCTGTGTGATTCTTAAAAAACTATGTATAACAAATAAATAAAAAGTAAAAATATCAAAATTTTCATTAGATAAATTATTAATTTTTATCCACTTACACAATCAAAAATGCTTGATTAATTGGTTTTGTAAGATTATATTTGTTTCCCTTTAAAACATTGTGGCAACAATTATATATTTTTCGGGATGCAAAACAAACCTCCTTGCAACAGCAGATTTTTTACACCAATCTTGATGATTTTCATCCTGATAACAACATTTTTACCTCACATTTCCTTTGCAAAAACAGTTTTGCAGATCAACAGGTCACAAAGTATTTTACCGGATATGATCCATGTTGATCCTGAACCGACTGCAAGTTCGTCTGTAAAACCTGTACAACATTCATTTCAGATAAATTCCCTGCAAAATGAGCAATCCTGGGACACCACTGCTAATCTGTTTGTTGCTGACAATAAGTTTTGTAGTATTCAACTGGAACCTGGTGAAATTTCGAGCACATTGTTTGTTGAAGGATTCAATTTCAAAATACCTCAGGGATCGACAATACAGCAAATCAGAATACACTTCCAAGGCAATATGACAGGAAATAACAAACCTGCTTTGGTTTCTCTGGGCCTTTCTGATGACAATCATGACAACTTCGGAACAGAATTCACCCATAAAAACGGTCAGGGAATTGCCTGGCCTGCAGATGGCAGCTCCGGATCCTGGTATTACTCACCTAACCAAACCGATTGGATCAGTGATCTGAACCCGGATTCAATCAATTCAAACAAATGGAAAGCCAGGTTGCAATTGATGAATCCCGGAACTGAAAATCTTCTGTTAAATATAGACCAGATCAATATTGAAATTATTTACCTGCCACTTTATACCCTGATGGAAGACCAAATCGGCAAGACTTTCCTCAATATAAGCTTTATCGACAGCCTCGCGTCCAAATATAAATACGAGTGGGTCCTGCCTGAAGGAGGCTCGGTATATAATGAATTCAGGTTCGGATCGATGATCAATTTTGCCATGAACAGCGATTCATTCGGGATCAAGCAGCTTTGTGTTCACATCGAGTATCCCAACGGCAACATTCAGACCCTTTGCAGGGATTTTCTCTATACCAGGCAACCACCGACTACCATCAGTGTTTCTGTCTGGCATGATCTGAATGCTGATGGATCACAGAATGAAAATGAACCCGGCATAAAAGATCAAACTGTTGATCTGCTTAACAGTAGTGGAACATTGGTCAAGACTGTCATTTCTGATGATACCGGCTTATGTTTTTTCGACCTTGCAAAAGGCGGAAGTTTCTACCTGCGATGGAAAGCGGACAATCAGTACATTCCTACCTTCAATCATGTTTCTCCGGATACAACCCTGGACAATCATCTGTTTCAGCAAGGCGAAATTTACCGTACCAATGTTTTTACCCTTAAAAAATTTGATCAGATAGACCATGTCGATATTGGATTGATCATACCTTCAAAAATTTCCGGATTTTTATGGCTAGACTCAAATGGAGACGCTCAAAAATCACCTGAGGAACAAGGATTAAACGGAATTGAATTGACATTGTATGAAAATGAGTTGCCTGTTGCCCAAATAATGACCGACGAAGACGGTCACTATGAATTTACTGGTCTGAAGCCTGGTTCTTATCACTGTTGTTTTAATAGACCTGATGGTGCGCGCTTGCCTTTTAATTCCACCTTTTTGGCAGGAGCAGAAGAAACCGATAATACAAGCTGTAGCCAGATAATTCAATTGACCCAGGATCATGAAATTACAAATATTGGAACCGGTATTCTTTATTTTGGTAAAGTTGCCGGTAACATTTGGTTGGACCATAATGAAAACGGTGTGATCGATCAATCAGAACCTGGCATTCCAGGAATAGAGATCAGTCTCTTTGAACTTCCTGGTTCTACAGTTATTTTTGAAACAATTTCTGATGAAAATGGCAGGTTTGAATTTGAAAAGATCTACCCCGGATCTTATTTCCTTAAGATCAGAGATCAGGAAATTTACATCGGAACAATTCATCATACATCTGCCGATCCGACACTAAACTCATATTTTTCCACAACTGATACCGGATATTTCACTACTCCATTTGAAATTTTAAGCGGTACCCAACTGATACACCTCAATGCAGGATTTGTGTACAAAAAAGGTTCCATTGGTGACAGAGTATGGCTGGATGAAAACGGAAACGGCACACAGGATATCCAGGAGTCTGGCGTTGACGGGATCATTGTCCACCTCTATAATGACGCAAAAGAACTCATCCAAACCGTTACAACAGCTGCTAACATAGCGGATGGAGAAACCGGATACTACCATTTTGAGCAGCTGGTCCCCGGAAAATACCATATCAAGGCAGATATACCGTCATTATACATTCCGGGTTTATCCAAAACAGATTTTCCCGGATCTGAATCAGTTATTACGGGACAAAACGGAACTTTTACCAGTGATGTTTTTCATTTACTGCCAGACGAAAATAAAACTGATCAGGATATTGGGTTGGAATATAATTATTCAACCATCTCTGGACGGATCTGGGGCGATAACAATGAAAACGGTCTTCAGGATGCAGAAGAAAGAGGCATTTCTGGTGTCCAATTGCAATTGATTGACCAAAATGATCAGGTTTTGGGTCAAACACATACTTTAGGTTCAGACACACAAAACGGACTGGGATCTTATGTTTTTGACAAAATACTTCCTGGTATATACCAGATTCAAATGATTTCGGGCTACCAGAATTATTTACCAACGCTTTACCAATCAGGAAATTTACCTGACCTGGACTCTGACTTCGATAAGTTTGAAGATAACATCCGGACTGACTGGCTCAATTTAAATCCAGGAACTGAATTAACTTCCATTGATGGAGGCTTGATTCTGAAAGAAAATTCCATCAGTGGCATGGTATGGCATGATCAAAACGGAGATGGTCAGCAAAACGAAAATGAACCAAAGATCCCGGGGATCAGCATAAAGTTGTTCAGGCAAAATGGTGATGAAATAGCGGAGCAAATAACAGATACCGAAGGCAACTACTATTTTAATGAACTCAGTAGTGGTCTTTATTACATCAAGTTTTTGCCAGAGGATCTATGGTTATTTACCATTTCAAATCCTGATCCAAACGATCTGAATTCTGATGTGGATCACAGTTTTGGCATTGGGACAACCAGATTGATCGAGTTGTGGCACGATAGCTACATAAGCGATGTAGATGCCGGATTGATTTACAATTTCAGCGGAATTGAAACTTACCTTTGGCTGGATGAAAATGAAAACGGAATGCAGGATCCTGAAGAGAGCGGATTGGGCAATGTCATGGTTAAATTGCTCAATAAAGAAGGAGAGCAGCTAACTGAACAATTTACCATCAATGATGGAGAACTTTCCGGCAAAGCCATCTTCAGTCAAATCATTCCCGGAGAATATTATTTGGTGTTTGATTTGCCACAAAAGTACCGGCAAACTGTTTTTTCAGCAGGTAACCCCGCATTGGATTCAGATCTTTTTGAGGAAAACGGAACTTTCAGGACTTCCAATTTTTATTTGGCTGGCGGAACCATAAAGACAGACATTGCTGGTGGAGTCATAGTCAGAAACGGAGTTGTGGGTGATTATATATGGTTCGATCAGAATAGAAACGGTTATCAGGATGCTGAAGAGAACGGTCTCAATGATCTGGTGGTCGAACTGTTTGATGCCTCAAACTTCCTGGTGGCCAGCACTATAAGTCAAATCGATGATGCAACCGGCAATTCCGGCTTTTACCAATTTGACCAGATCATACCAGGCCAATATTACCTGAAGCTTGGCTTCCCTACTTCATATGAACCAACCGTCTATATTGCAAATAATGAAAACTTTAATTCCAAATTAACCAATGGAAACGGGTTTGGAACCACGGAAATGATCACTGTAAATTATGGAGATGTAATTGACAACATGGATCTCGGGTTGATCCAGAAACCTGCTTCCGTGGGTGATTTTGTCTGGCTGGATACCAACCGCAACGGAATTCAGGATGCTGACGAAACAGGTTTTAACGGAATGTTACTTACGCTGCAGGATGAACAGGGAAATACCCTCAGAACCGAGTTGAGCAGGTTTAATCAGTTGACTGGCCGGCATGGATACTACCGTTTTGAATCGCTGGATCCCGGTTCGTACAAGATCGGAATCACGGTACCGACCATTATGCAACTCAGTCCCTACGGTTTGGGTGATCAGGCAATGGATTCTGATGCAGATTCTGAAGGAATAACTGCAGTATTCAATCTTGATCCCGGACAAACATTGTCAGATATCGATTTTGGCCTGGCTTACAAAACTTCTTCTATCGGCGATTTTATCTGGCTGGACCAGAATGAAAATGGATTGCAGGATGAAGATGAACCCGGATTGGACAGCATTGGATTGCAATTATATGATGAATCCGGTGAACTGGTCAGAACGACTGATAGTCAGCTCAATGTAATCAATCAGAAAAAAGGATATTATCAGTTTAATGACATTACTCCGGGAACTTATTTTATTAAGGCAGAAATACCTCAGGGTTATTTGCCCGCGACAAATATCCTAAGCGATGTAGAATTGAATTCTGATTTTACCCATCAAAATGGTTTTGGGACAACTGATTTGTTGGAAATTGAAGCTGGTGTAGTACGGAATGATATTGATCTTGGCCTTATAAAGGTAGAAGCACAATTAGGTGACAGAGTCTGGTTGGATGTGAACAAAAACGGGATCCAGGAGGAAAGCGAAACAGGTTTGAACGGCATTCAGATCAGGCTTTATAACGAAGCCGGTGATTGGATAAAAACTACCTGGTCAGGAAATCATCCTGTTTCGGGCAAAACCGGCTACTGGAGTTTTTACAATTTACCCATTGGATATTATTATGTTAGGTTTGTTATTCCTGTTGAATACAGTAATTCAAAAGCGTTTCAGGGAAATAGCAGTATTTTTGACAGTGATATCACCCACAAATTTGGTCCCGGCACTACAGATATGTTGTTTTTGCCTGATGGTTTCACCCAATTGGATATAGATGCAGGTCTGTTTCTTGAAACTTATAGTTCAATGGGCGACCTGGTTTGGGAAGATATTAACGGTAACGGCATTCAGGATCAGGATGAACCAGGCATCAATGATGTAACCGTTCAATTATTCAATGAACAAAAAGTTTTTCTGAAGCAAACCAAAACTGCCAACGGCGATGATCAGACAAGCGGAATATACTTTTTTGACTATTTACCATCAGGAAAATACTACCTCAGGATCCTTGTTCCTTCAGCGTATTACGTTGCAACACCGTCGGGTGGTTCAGATCCGGGAAAAGACAGTGATATTACCCACTTTAACGGCCCTTATACTACTTCTACCATTCACCTGGGTGTAAAAGAACAGAAAACCGACATTGACATAGGATTGTATAAATTAGGTTCAGTCAATGGGTTTGTCTGGGAAGACCTCAACGGAAATGGCCTGAGAGAAGTGGATGAACCAGGCATCAATGAGGTATATGTTGAATTATATGACGATGATTCCAACCTCATTGGCAGTGTTTTCACAACGAATGATGAGCAAACAGACCACGAGGGCATTTTTAAATTTGATTTCCTGGATCCGGGCAATTATTACTTACATGTTAACATTGATGAAGTTTCTGAATTTACCTGTTTCAATGCTGGCGATGATGAACGGGATTCAGACATCACGAATGGAAATGGTCCGGGAACAAGTTCTATGTTTTTATTGCCATCCGGACAAAGCATCGGCTCCATGGGAGCAGGCCTGTCATCAGGAGGTTCCCGAATTTCGGGAAATGTCTGGCTGGATGTGAATGGGAACGGACTCAAAGATATTCAGGAATCAGGTTTAGACGATTACCGGATTTCATTGAATCATAGCGACGGTACTTTGTTTTCATGGGTAGACAGCTATTCTCTTTCTGAACAGACGGGAAAATTTGAATTTTTCTCTATTCCCGCCGGATATTATTATCTTACTTTTGAATCCAGAGAAGGCTATGTCTTCAGCCCGATCAATCCACAAGCCGGACAGCAAAGTACTGTGGTTACACACCAGAACGGGGTTGGAAGTACAGATTTATTCGAATTGGGTGCATTTGATGAAATCAATGATATGGTTTGCGGTGTTTACCGGCCTGCCAATATTTCCGGCTACGTCTGGTTTGATGAAAATCTGGACGGCATAAGAGATGCAGATGAACCTGTCGCATCAGAAATTCCAGTCACACTCTCTAAAAATATTTATGATATTGTAGGTCAATTAGTTACCGAAGAAGATGGATCCTACAAATTTGAAGGATTATTGCAAGGTGTTTATGATATAAAGGTAACCGCGCCTGCCAATTATGGATTTACAAAAACCGGACAGGGCACGAATGGAGAATTGAACAGTGATGTAACTTCCGACGGCAGGTCTCCTTTGATCACGGTCATTCACGGTACAAATATCAACCACATCGATGCCGGCCTCGTTCCCGTGACCAATCTGATCGGAGGAAAAGTGTTTGGTGAATCGGATAAAACCACTTCTTTGAATCATCAATTGCTGGATAATATCAGTTTTTATCTGCAAAATGAAAACGGACAAAACATCAAACACTCCAGGAGTGACAAATCTGGAAATTACCATTTCTACAACCTTTCAACCGGGAAATACCGTGTAAAAGCTGTTGTGAATAAAAACTACGAAATAAAACCACCACATAACCCGGGAGCTCAACATTTTTTTGACAATGAAGGTTTTTCACATTGGCTTGAAATTAAGGAATCTACCAAAATCGATGATCTGGATTTGAGACTGACTTATCCTGATAAAGCTATTGAAGATCCCAAATTGATCCAGGTTTTGCCAAATCCTGCCCAAAAAACTGCCCGGTTCGAGACCAATATTGAAGGACAGACAATTGACAGGATCATGTTGTTTGATCTGGGTGGTAATTTATTGGCGGATGAAAAAGTTGATTTTACCGTAACCGGTTATATAGAGATGGATATTTCATTCCTTCCCGGAGGTTTGTATCGTGTCTATGCCCTTGCTTCGGGAAAAGCTGTCAGCCAGAAATTACTATACAAAGCTGATGAATAGCTTTTGAAACCCTTTACTTATAAATGCGAATCAAGGGTTGAAAAAAAAGCTCCGAAAATCCTTTATTTGGCCTCAATNNAACCCTTGATTCGCATTATAAATAAAAAGTGCCTGAAACCAGGCACTTTTTATTTTCAATAGCTTTTCATAATCCTATTTCAGATCCAGGCCACCGATCATTTTCTCAGGTCTGACCCATTCGTCAAATTGTTCTTCGGTCACATAGCCAAGAGCAATCGCAGTTTCTTTGAGCGTAGCTCCGTCGTTATATGCTTTTTTGGCGATTTCTGCCGCCTTATCATACCCGATTTTGGTATTTAAAGCTGTGACAAGCATCAATGAATTATTCAGGTTATTTTTAATATCCTGATAATTCGGCTCAAGTCCGGCAATGCAATTGACATTAAAGCTTTTGGAAGCATCTGCGATCAGGTTGGCAGACATCAGAAAGTTGAAGATCATGACCGTTTTAAACACGTTCAATTCAAAATGACCGTTCATTCCGCCGATATTGATGGCCACATCATTGCCAAAAACCTGAGCCATAGCCATGGTCAATGCTTCAGATTGTGTCGGGTTGACTTTCCCCGGCATGATAGATGATCCGGGTTCATTGGCAGGAATTTTTAATTCACCGATGCCACATCTGGGGCCTGAAGCCAGCATCCTGATGTCATTTCCGATTTTCATCAGTGAAGTAGCAACTGTTTTTAAAGCGCCATGAGCTTCCACTATGGCATCATGTGAAGCCAATCCTTCAAATTTGTTCTCACCGGTTACAAATGGCAGACCACTGAATTTTGCGATATAAGCTGCAACGTTTTCAGCATACTTTGGAGGTGTATTCAGCCCTGTCCCAACGGCTGTTCCACCTAAAGCCAATTCAGCCAGGTGTGGCAAGGTATGTTTGATCGCCCTGATACCGTGATCGATCTGGGAAACATAACCGGATAATTCCTGTCCTACGGTCAAAGGAGTTGCATCCATAAAATGTGTCCTTCCGATCTTGACCACGTTCATGTAGGCTTCCGACTTTTGTCTGAAGATATCTCTCAATGCTTCGAGTGCCGGAATGGTTTTTCTTACCAGCACTTCGTAAGCAGCAATATGCATGGCTGTCGGAAATGTGTCATTGGAAGACTGAGATTTATTGACGTCATCATTCGGGTGGATGATCTTTTTCTCATCTGTCAGTTGGCCCCCGTTCAACACATGGGCTCTGTTGGCTATCACCTCATTGAGGTTCATATTGGATTGTGTACCAGAACCCGTTTGCCATACTACCAAAGGAAACTGATCATCCAGTTTACCGGCACTGATCTCATCGCAAACTTTGGCGATCAGGTCTCTTTTTTCAACACTTAAAACACCTGCGTCCACATTTGTATATGCAGCCGCCTTTTTGAGGATGGCAAATGCCCTGATAATCTCGGTTGGGATCAGATGCCCTCCGATTTTAAAGTTTTGAAAAGACCGCTGTGTCTGTGCGCCCCAGTATTTTTCAGCCGGAACATCAATGTAACCGATACTGTCTTTTTCTTTCCTGTATTCCATAAAATTAGATTTAGTTTTAAAGTATCAAAATTACAACTTTTGAGCCAGTTTAAGCTTTTTACCACACAGAATTGGACGAGTTTGGATATGATCTAAATAAGGAATCAGAAAAAGATAATTCACCAAATAAAATTTCGAAATTCAATATAATCAATTGCGTACCAACTGTTCATTTGCCAATAGTAACAAAAGGATTATTTTTATTCCGAAACCAAAACCAATGAAAGCGTTGATTTTCCATTGTAAACATGTCAAAATTGAGTCTGCGTCTTTGAGGATATTTTTCGTATTTTTGGAGCCTAAAAAACTTGAGTCAAATGATCAATAACAGCCTCATCAATCCTTCCGGCATAGTAGTGGTCGGTGGTTCATCCAACCTTAATAAACCCGGCGGTAAGATCCTTGAAAACATCCTGAAGGGCAGTTTCATAGGAGATTTATATGTTTTGAACCCCGGCTCTGATTTGGTTCAGGGCATCAGATCCTATCCGGATGTCGATAGCCTTCCTTTAGCCGAACTGGCTATTTTGTCCATTCCGGCTGCATTTTGCCCTGACACAATGGAAGCTCTGTGTAAAAAAGGAACCAAAGCCTTCATCATCATTTCAGCTGGTTTTGGCGAGTTGGATAATGCAGGGAAAGCGCTTGAATCCCGTTTGCTTGAAATTGCAGAAAAGTATCAGGTTGCATTGATCGGGCCAAATTGCATCGGATTCATGAATGCAAACCACCAGAGTGTTTTCACGACGCCCATTCCTAAATTAAGCTCCGGAGGCATTGATTTCATTTCCAGTTCGGGTTCCACAGCTGTTTTCATCATGGAAGCCGGTGTCAGGCTGGGACTTCGGTTTTCAGGCGTGTATACAGTAGGCAATGCCACACAGATCAAAGTGGAAACTGTGTTGGAATACCTGGATCAGTCTTATGTGGAGGGTCAAAGCAGTAAGGTCATTATGATCTATATCGAAAACATTGACGATCCCGACAGATTCATCAGATTGACCAAAAATTTATATAAAAAAGGTGTACAGATTGTGGCGCTGAAAGCTGGAATGACGGAAGCCGGCAGTCGAGCCGCATCCTCACACACCGGAGCATTGGCCAGTCCATCTGTCGCTGTTAAAGCCATGTTCCAAAAAGCGGGCATATTCCTTTGCAATAGCAGAGAAGAACTCATGTATGCCGCCATCATAGCCAGGAATGGCTTGCCCTTTGGAAAAAATATTGCTGTGATCACTCATGCAGGTGGCGCAGGTGTTTTGATGGCTGATGCACTCGAAAAAGGCGGTTTGAAAGTGCCCGCAATTTCAGGTCAAAAAGCAGACGAACTATTGAGCCAATTAGCCAATGGTTCATCGGTGTCCAACCCTATCGATTTTTTAGCAACAGGAACCAGTCAGGAACTGGCTTTGATCCTGGATTATTGCGAACGGGATTTTGAACAGATCGATGCGATGGCAGTCATTTTTGGTAGTCCGGGATTGTTTGATGTCAGTCCTGTTTATGATACTTTGGCACAAAAAATGGCAGATCTGAAAAAACCTGTTTATCCGGTTTTACCTTCACCTGTAAATGCAGCTGAGGCACAGGAACAGTTTATCAATTCCGGCCACATGTTTTTTGCCGATGAATCGGTTTTTGGCACAACTTTGAGCAAAATGTACCATTTTCCGAAATTTGAAGATCAAAAACCACTTCAATTTGTCATGGATGAAGCTGCGATCAGAAGGATCATTGACGGAGCAAAAGATGGTTATTTATCTCCTGACCAGCATACTCAATTGCTCACAGCCGCAGGTTTCCCGATGGTCAGCGAATGGTATGCGCATACAAAGGATCAATTGGTCAGCCTGCTGCCACAAATTGAATTTCCGGTCGTGATGAAGACCATTGGTCCGGTACATAAATCTGACATCGGAGGCGTCATTCTTGGTGTGGATAATGAAAATGACATGAAGATGCATTTTGATCAGTTGATGTCCAAAGTTCAGGTGACCGGCGTACTGATCCAGAAAATGCACAAGGGAATGGAACTTTTTGCAGGAAGCAAGCGGGAAGACAAATTCGGTCATCTGGTACTTTTCGGCATGGGAGGCATCTATCTGGAGGTGCTGAAAGATGTTCAGGCCATCCTCACTCCCCTGACACCGGAAGAGATCGTTACCGGTGTTTCAAGCCTGCAAATGTTTCCTGTATTACGCGGGATCAGGGGTAAAAAGGGCATTAACCTGGAGCTTTTCTATGAATTGATCGGCAGGATATCGCAGTTGATGCAAATTGCTCCGGAAATAGCAGAGATGGACCTGAACCCGTTGCTGGCAGATGAAACCGGGATTTATGCAGTAGATGCCCGGGTGAATATTGTCAGAAAATAACTTTATTGAATTTACGATACGGAGAATTTCGAAACCTAAAACGGGTTATTGTCCAAGCTTTACAAACAGGGTTGTTGCTTTTTCAATACCGTTATCCAAAACTATTATATACAAGCCTTCAGCTAATCCTGAAACATCTGTACTCCTGCCTTCTCCGGTCATCATTATTTGACCTAATCCATTGAATATTTGGTATTTACAGGTAATATCCGTAGTAGAAAAATATAAATTTTTATCTACCGGATTTGGAAATATACGGATACTTTCTTCATATATTGTTTTAAATGATGATCCCCACTTGAAAGACCAGGTACAGGAATCCCTAAGTTCAGTTGAATAAAACCCGATTTCTGCATCTTCATAACACCTTAGAAATCCAATAAAGTCTACATCACATAAACCATAAAAGGAAGTGTTGATATTAGCAAGAAAAACGATATCACCCAGTTTCTCCATAACTATTCCATGAGTATAAAGTTGATATTCTTCCGGATAAGTATAACTAATATATTGTTTTTTCAATGCAGTTCCGTTGATGTACTCCAGCCCTATGGAATCTACCTGTATTTGAAGGGTATCAATGGATCCTTCAAAAAATTCTACGATCAAATAATTCCATTTATCCCCGGGTTCAGCACCAAAATTGTACAGCATCTGGAATATATCCAATTGCGGATCGTAGACCATCAACGAATCGCCCTGTGAGTAGGTATATAATTTTTGAGTGAAATAGTTATTGCATGCTGCATAGTCGATATTGATCCGCTTACATGATTTTCCGGCGATCTCAACGATGGAATCACAATACACTTCGTGATAACCAACGTCTCCTGAAAACGCGTATAAAATGTCATAGTGCCATTTTGCTCCGACAGGAGCCCATTCCTGCGCAGTGCCTGGTATAAAATAAAATATCAGGGATAGAAGGATAATAAATTTCATTGCAAGGGACTTTATACTCCAAATGTACAAATTTTTAGCATTTCCAACATGTTGATAAAGAAAATATTATTGAATTATTAAAGTTACATCTCTATTTGAATTTGACAGCCAATCTTGTTTTGATTTACTTTTCCAAATTATTTTTCTCCTTCAATTTCTGATACGCGCGATACTCCGCCAGATTCCATGACAACAGACTGGTGTTTTCCCATTTATCCATGAAATCATTTTTCCGGTTCGCTATATGTTGAACATAATCTTCAGGCAGCATATACTTTTCTTCAAACGGGAACAATGCTGCCTGCTTTTTTTGAATACCTTTCAATTCTTCCAACGTTTTATCCAGATGAGGCAGGGTTTTATCCGGTAAGCCTGACATAAAGTCAAGGTGTAAAAATGACTTGTCAGCGTGGGCAAAATTATATTTGGCGATGAACTGATCCCAATGGATCAATGAACTGATCATCAGTACCAAAATTATGGCAAATGAATTTTGTTTGAAAAGATAAAATGAGGTTTTCCTGTGTTTTACTTTCATAAAAACGGTGTACAGCCCATACAGCGTGAGCAACAGGAAGATGATCACCCCTATTCTTTTATAGGCCAATGCAAAATAGTGTATGTACCAAAAATTGCGTATCGCCACCGAGACGGCCAGAATGCCATTTTGAAAGATCCATGCGTAGCTCAGAATTTTCAATAAGCGGTTTTGGCTGTAGAAATTCTGATTGCCGCGAAAAAAATAAATCACCAACGCGATGGAAATCAGTATGGAAAGAATGAGCAGATAAGTTCCTTCGTGAACAAACTGTTTGAGGTATTCTCCTTCCCATTCGAAGCCAAACCAAACCCACCTGATATCGATGAAATTCAGGATCAACAATAAAATATTCAGTACCAAAAACAAAAACACACCTGCTTTTAATTCATTTTTCAAAGCCGTCATCCTGAAAGTATGCAAAAAAGGCTTCCGTTGCCTTACAAGGAAAAGCGTTGCTTTTTTATTCAGCTCAATGAGGTATTGGTTGGGTGTACCATTCAACAGAAAAATACTCACGAACATACAGACCAGGAAAACCGGGACCACCAAAAAATCTACATATTCAAAGATCTTTCCAAACGTATCTTCGATAAAATCACTGATCTCAAGGAGTGCATTGTCAAAAATCGGGTTGGCCAATCTGTATATTAAAACGAAAAACAATATGATCATGACGGGCAAAGCAAATATGCTGAATTTCCGCCAAAAACGGGAGGAATTGCCTCGCTTTTTGCCCGACAGATCACTGAGGAACATGGCCGGACCGTTCAACAGTTTGTGAAAACCATTGCCAGCAGCATAAATCAGGGATTTTGTTTGCGGGAAAATCAATAATCCACTGAAAATGAACAGGACGATCAGGTTGATGAAAATCGTAAAGGCTGAGTGGTTGATCACTGAAAAAAATCCGGTCAATAATAACCCGACACCAAGGGTGATCGTATATTTTCCTTTCAACGGCAAGGATCGATTATACAGCAGCCAGGCAAAGAAGATGATCTCACCGATCAACAGGTTGATCCCGAAAGATTGTTTGTAGAATAAAAAAGTGAGGATGATCGCAAACGCCAGGGTAACATAAGCTGTTTTTTTTGATGCCATATCTTGGGTTTTTAATCAAAACGGAAATTACCGATCATTATTATACATTGAGAGTGGGAATAAAATCCTCAACGGGCTGCAAAAATTCTTTAAAAAATCTTCTCTCTCATTTGATCCGGGTATTTATTCAGAATTCATTTTTGGGGAAAATCAGGATGTAATAAATTTTAGCAGGATGAGAAATCTGGCCTTAAGGTTTCTTGTGAAATTAATACTTGAAAACCAATATTTGAGTCTGCTCTGAAAAGTCCGGTTTGTTGATTTTGAATCGTTTTTTACCCTACCTACAGATGTCACAGATCAGCACAAGACTTAAGGAAAACGATTGAAATTCAACAAATTAAACATCTCCTTTTAGGCGTGTACCGCTTGAAAACGTCTGTACCTGTGCTGACTGAAAACGTCAGTGGGGATTTAGTCGACAAAGACTTTTCGGAGCAGACTCAGTTTATTATTGTTCAGCCTATAGATGTGTCTTTTGTTCAGTATATTAGTATATTATGTGCCTTGGGTATTACGGTCGAGGCTTGGAGTCGTGGCGGATTTTTAGCACAAAAGATCAATCGAAGCAATGCACTTGAATCTGCCACAAAACTGTCCTACGAAGCACTGAACCCGCCAATACCCCAAACCGCCGTTGTTCGTTCGTATTTCTTAAAATTGCCTTTCAAAAGTTTTTCCGTACAATTTATACACTTTTCCGTCTTCCATTCCAAACCACAATTCGCCTTTATCATCTTCAAAAATGGATAGAGCATTGTCATTTACAAGTCCATCTTTCTTTGTGTAATTAGTCATCTTTACACCATCATATTTCCAAATTCCTGCATCTCTGTCTCCAAACCATATATTTCCATTACTGTCTTCTGCAATTGTGAAAACGTGTTCGAGCGTGCCAGGTAATGATTTATCACCTTTTCTACCACTTGTCGGGTGAATTAATTTTTTCTTATCAGAAAAATTAATTATAGAATCACCTTCTTTTAGTAATACACCTATGCCATTGTTACCAATCCAAAGTCTGCCTTTTGAGTCTTCCAGTATACTTCTAATATGAAGAGGTTCAACTTCAATATCAAGCCCAAGCGTTTCATCGTTGATAATTCTAAATTCTTTACCATTATAGCCAAAAACGCCTGCGTAAGTGCCAAACCAAATCATATTGTTTTTTCCTTTTGAAAAACTCGTTACTCCATATAAATTGTTTGGGTTAATAGTTTTAGGATTAGGAAAAGCTAAATAGCTTAATTTATGTCCATCAAATCTATAAACTCCTTCTTTAATTCCAGCTCCAAACCATAGGTCATTATCCGATTTCATCCACTCAACTTTGTAATTTTCGGTTATTCCTCTTGTTTCGTCTTGAATGAATTTTCCATCATAACTACTTACCCCATTTTGAGATTCAAACCAAATAATTCCATTTTTGTCTTCTTGAATTGAAACAATTTGATTATCCCTCAAGCCTTCATTTGTCGAAAAGTAGGTGAAAGAAGTACCATTGTATAGTGCAACTCCTTCCCGAACACTTCCAAACCAATAATTTCCTTTACTATCTTGAAAAATAGAACGAATTCCCGAAGTGAATTTTAAGGTGTCTGTTCTTGAAGTTGCTTCCAATTCAAGCTTGTTAGTTTCTCCTTCTGTTGATTTGTTTCCAACGCAGGAAAAGTTCAGTGTCAAAATAAGTAGTATGTAATTCAATTTATTTTTCATTTCGGGTTTTTATAATATGACGCACAACGGTCAGGCTATGATACGAGCCGACGATAGGAGGCTTGTTTTCATAGCGCATGTTATACAGCGGTGATGACCATCTTCCTTTTTCTTCCTGAAGCCTAAGCGTAAGCATGCTCATTCCATTCACTCTGCCCAACCTAAGCCCGGATAAAACTACTGATCTTTTTTTATTTCACCAAAATACTTAAAAGCCGGGCTGCAATGCTGTAATAACTTGTTTATTGTCATAACTAATATATATCACCCTTCAGGTTTTTCCTAACCTTTTAAAAACTACTAACCCGATATTGGATAATGTGCCCTTTTATGCGAAAAAAGAAAAAAGATCAGGTTTTAAAATGATATACTTTGATCTAAACCATCTGATTTTTATGCTGATATATTAAAAATGATTTCAATTAATCATTCCGTTTGTTTGACTTAAGAATACCAATCGAAAACCGTAGAATCGAAGTGAAAATGGTAAATCCTGATTTTCCCTTATCCTACATCCTGAGATCGAATAAGTGGAAAATAGATTATCGGTATTTTTTAGTTTTAACGAAAGTTATTATTGGTTTTATTTTTTCCCCGGATTGAACTTCTGAAAGAAAAATCCTTTAATTCCATAGTGGAATTTTGCGAATACTCTGTATAATCCGGCGGAACAACTACCTGATAATAAGCCAAAAAAGTCAGGTTGGAATTTGGAAAAACATTAATTAAGACTATTTTTGTTTTAACATTATACCGCCATATGATTTTATTTGATGAGTAAAATACATGTAATGATGTTGCAAATCTGTGTTTATTGAACAAGCAGGTGTTTTTCACGAGTCAGACAGTATTTTTATCCTAATGGAACTTATTGCATTCAATGTTTCCGGCAATACTGATTAGCGAAAAAAACGTCGAATTTTTCCTTGAGATTCAACCATAGCCGGATCAAAACAAATAAAGCTTATATATGACACACAAATGCATTCAATTCCTGATTTTATCAACTTTATTCCTGATCCCTTTCGGACTTTTCAGCCAGTATCAGGTCGATTTCAAAGTCATTTATAAACCAGACTTGATTTACGACTTGTTATCAGAATCAACCATGTCTATGAAAATAAATGAAAAGAGTGCCGAAGATCTGAAAAAAGAGTTAGATGAAGAACAGATAGCATCTTTTAACAAAAATGCTATTAGAAAAAGTACAGCTAAAATAATTACCGGTCATCAAGATCAGGATGGTAAATTTCCAATGACCGTAATGGAAATTAATGAGATGGAAGGTTTGTACGAAATGTTGTCAGATTCAATGACTTATACAGGATGGATGAATACTTACGGAATTGAAAGCATTGACTCAATTTCTTCAGAAAATGGTTATACGCAGTCTGTACAGAATATTAATAAAGAATCTTTAAAACAATTCAGTCTTGAAGAATTTCCTGAGAGAATAATGGCTGTAGGTGATTCCTTCGAAATAAAACCATCGATCAATCTGCCGGGATTTTCCAATTTCAGGGAAATGAATGCCAGGTCTGTTTTCATTTTAGAGCGGATTGATCAGAATAAAGCTTATTTCAAATCAATTGAAACTTACCAAATGTCCTTTTTCCAGGATGAAAACAATAAGATAAATTATTCCGGCCAAGGCACAGGACTGTATGTATATGATATTGATCAAAATCATTTTATTGACTCCAGTGCAAATCAAAATTTCATTGGCAACATCACATTTCAGGCAAAGAGTATCATGATGGAGATCATTATTAATCACAAAAGTAATATTGAAATTCATCCCAATTAAGCGTTTTGTGAACAATACCTGTACTGACAGGATTATTTCAATTCCTATTTTTTCCCCTGCATTTGAAGGACGATGTTTACAGTCAGTTCATCATCCAAATGAGTCAGATCGTCGAATTCTGTTCCCGGAAAATACACATTTCCATTTTCAAACGTTAATAGTTGCATTGCAGGCAAGGATCAAATCGTTGAATCTGAAAATTTCTGCAAAACCGACTTAAACAAATTGATCATTATCTTAACATCGCCGATGAAACACCTTTACTTAAGCTTGTTTGCTACCCTTGTGCTATCATTTTCCCTTTCAGCCCAAAGATCCAATATCAAAGGCATGGTACAGGACACTTCAGGCAATCCATTGGTTGCAGCCACTGTCATGCTCCTGGACAAAGATTCTACCCTGGTAGATTTTCAGCAAACCAATACCAAAGGCGTATTTGAATTCAAAAACATATCTGAAAAGGAAGCTTTTATAAAGATCACATATCTCGGTTATATACCTGCTATGGTACAGGTCGGCGATCAAAACAAAAACATTGACCTGGGCATCATCAAAATGAAGGAAATGTCACAGGTGCTGATGGAGGTGGTGATCAAAGAAGCGAAGGCGCCCATAGTGCTACGAGGAGATACCATCGAATATGATGCCTCGAAGTTCAAAGTTCCGGAAGGCTCCACGCTGGAACAACTACTCAGGCGTTTGCCGGGCATAGATATCACAGAAGATGGCATCCAGTCGGATGGAAAAAATGTGTCGGAACTCACGGTTGATGGTAAAACGTTCTTCAGCAAGGATCCAAAATTTGCTATGAAAAACCTGCCTGCTGAAGGCGTTTCAAAAGTGCAGGTTTTTGATAAAAAAGATGAAGAAGCTTTGCTGACCGGCAAAACTTCGGAAGGAAACCAGGATAAAACCATGAATATCGAGCTTAAAAATGATTTCAAAAAAGGTGGTTTCGGGAAAATAACAGCTGGTGGCGGTACAGAAACTACGGGTGAAGTCAAGGGAAATTACAACAAATTCGACACCAAACACCAGTTTTCTCTGATCGGCGTTGCCAACAATACAGGACGTAACGGATTGTCCTGGGATGATTATGAAGATTACATGGGTTCAAGTAGTTGGGGAAATGAAAATGATAACCTTGACTACGGTTTTGGAGGAAATGGTTTCCGTTATATGAGTATCAATTCAGGCGGATCAACTTTAGAATCAAAGATCAGTCAGGCATTCTGGTCTGATAATTCCTCCGGATTCCCAAAGAGCATTCTGAGTGGTGTCAATTACAATTATGATCATAAAAAGAACAAGTTTTCCGGAAGATATTTTTATCAGAATACAGGCAATTTGAAACAAACCACCAACGATTCCAGGTCATTTTTAACAGGCTTTTACCTGGACAATAATCAGATCAGCGAACAGAACAGAGGTGGTATGAACCACCGGATTGAAACGATGTATCAACATGATATTGATAGTTTGCTTACCATGGTCTTTACAGCAGAAGCGGCAATGGTCCACACTTCCAATCTGAATTCAGGCAGTTCAGAAATATTGAGAAATGGCATTAACCCGACGAGCAGCAACACTTTCAGCAACAGTTCAGACCTTTCAGGTAATCTGATCAATACATCATTGCTTTTCCGTAAGAAATTTAAAAAACCAGGCAGGTCAGTCGGCATTAACGGAAGTATTTTAAAAACCAATGTCCTGGATGATCAGGAATCATATTCCGACAATTCATTTTATAATGAAGCAGCCATGGTAGACAGTACAAACATCATTCATCATTACAACGATGATCTGCTGGATAAAATCGTTTTCAAGGCAAATGGTATGTATTCTGAGCCCATCAGCAAAATGCTTTTCTTTAAGGTTTTTCACAATTTTAATACCAGGAATGAGACCGGAAATCATTTTGTCCGAGAAAAAAGTGAATCCGGACAATTCGATCAAAATGATTTATTAAGCAGGGAATATGAAAACAATATAACGCTCAACAGATCAGGTGCATCGCTTACTATCTCAAAATTCAATCTGAATCTGAACATCGGTGCTGGTTATCAATCACTTTTGCTTCATGGAATTTATCAATCGCCTGACAGCACCTTGTTCAAAGGTAAAGTGGACCAGACTTTTGCTACCTGGATCCCCAATATTGAACTCAATGGTTCCATTTTGCGGAATTCCTGGTTTCATTCCAGTTATAGTGTGAACGTTTCCGAACCTTCCATCACCAATCTTTTGCCTGTAACCGATTATTCCAATCCTTTTTATATCACTGTTGGAAATCCTGATCTTTTACCCGAGCATTATCATACTTTCAACCTTTTTCTGAACTATACCTGGCCACTGAATGGAATACGACTTGGGTTGAACGGATCTTACAATTATTATAAAAATCAGATCATTACGGAACAATTGGTTGATCAAAACCTGATCACCATTTCCAAACCGGTCAATCATACGGGTGGTGATCAGCTATGGTCCAATTTCAATTTTAGTTTCCCGATCATCAAAAACAAGTTGATCACCAGGCTCAATTCCGGCTATACCAGAAGCAATAGTTATGCGATCGTCAATACCTTATTAAACCATACCACCTCCAATTTTTTAAACCAGTCACTTAGTCTGGATATCACGCCTTCAGACAAACTGGTCATTTATCTTTCCGGGAATTTTTCATTTACTGATACAAAATACGATATCAATACCAGTCAGAATCAACAGATTTTCCGTCAGAATTACCGGGTGGAATTTACTGCAAATTTTGCTAAAGGTTGGTATTTCAACTCTAACTTCCGCTACAACCTGCTCAAAAACGAGCGATTTGGTATTGATCAGCAGATCCCGATCCTGAATGCATCTGTTTACAAACAGTTTTTGAAAGGTAATAAAGGTGAATTGCGATTGTCCATCTATGATGCATTCAATAAAAACATTTTGATCAATCAATACACTTCCGTTTCAAAAGTAACTGAAAGTCAGACAATTTCTCTGGCAAGATATATCATGTTGTCTTTTTCCTACAACATACGGGGCATGAAATCAGATGTGGGTCGTCATAATATGTGGTGGTAATTTTAAAACAAATTTTATGTACAGAAATTATTTATTTATTGCATTGTTCATTTCCACTCAAATGGCAAATGCACAAAGCGGTGTAATTGAATTCAACAGGAAAGAAAACTGGATCAATATACTCACGAAAATGCCTTTTTTGTCTCAGGAAGAAAAAGAAAGAGAGATCCTGACCAGTTCCAAATGGCAGAATGAATATAAAGGAGAACCATACATATATACTTTTTCCGAAAAAGGCAGTACATACCTCGTGAAAGAAACGGATGACAACCATGGTTTTCAATGGAAAAGAGACAATGAAGTATTCATCAGGGATTTTGAACAATCAAAAACAAATGATATTCGCTTTTTATCAGGCAAAAAATATCTGATCGAAGAAGATATTCCGAGGATCAAATGGAAAATGCTCAATGAAATGAAAGAAGTTGCCGGTTATGTTTGTATGAAGGCTGAAACACGTGACACCGTCAATAATATTGTGGTACATGCCTGGTATACAGACAAAATACAACAAAACGGAGGTCCCGAAGGATATGGGGGACTTCCGGGAATGATCCTTGGATTGGATTTTAACAATGATGATGTGTTGATCTATGCAACTAAAGTTGATTTGAAATCTGAAGCGATTGACCTTCCGGTTCCGAAAAAAATGAAAGGCAAAAAAATAAGTTATACAACATTCAATTCTCTAAAAAAGAAATTCATCAGACAATCCATTGAAGGCAAGCGAAATCCATATTGGAACATTCGTTATTGATCCGGAAGAAGAGAAATCAACCAAAATAGCTTTGAATCCGTGTGACAAGATGGGTTTGCTTGTCAGCTTTATGTCAGACAAAAGCTTATGCCTTCTTTTTGTACAAAAGCCAGGAAATGTAAATATTTTGAAATAGTATATAAAAAACAGGACCCAAAACGGCCAACGGATTCATGAAACTCAAAGCTACCCACAGGGTGAAACCATTGTTTTTTTGACCCAATGCCTGTTTTCCTTCTGTTTGCAAACTGGCCGGAACCACCTGTTTACCTAAAAAGAAATACAACATACACAGCATCAATGAGCTAATGGCTATCTGATAGATGATGATATCCCCAAATCCCATTTCTTCACGGATATAGTGACTCGCTTTTGCAGTGCCCAAATTGATGTTCAAAACCAGAATGTAAAACACATATTTATTGAAACCTGAAAGGAACTCTTTCCATCGGGGCCATAGATTTTTAATCATGATAGCCAGAAAGAAAGGTATGAGAAAAACCTTTGCTACAGGAAGCAGCACATCCAGAACAGATATTTCTGCATTCTGCCTGAGCACATAAGGCAATAAAAAAGGAAGTAAAAAGGCAATGACAAAATTTGTGATGAGTATGGAGATGACAGTGTATTCAATTTTTCCTTTTAACAAATTGACAATTACAGGCGAAGCTATGGCAGTCGGTGCAATGGCAGTGATGAATACTACCTGGGATAACTCCAAATTAAAAGGCGAAATGCAAAAATACAAACTTAAAGGCACGATCAGGTTGACCATCAATATGATCAGGTGACTTTTGTCCAGATGCTCCTTTCGGATCTCCATTTTTAAAAATGAAAAAAACAACATGACCATCAGCAAATACTGTATCAGAAAGGATAAACCATGCGTAAATGGAAATAAAATTCCGATGGTTATTGTCGCTATTAAAAGAAGTGTTCTCATTCTTGATTTTGAAGCTGACAAATGTAATCATTCATGTCAGATTTTTCCCGGACCAGTTGTATAATAACTCTTTCGATTTGCACATTTCCGATCAAACTTAATTTTTTGCAGCAATATTGCATGGATTCCTCAAGTTGTGAAGAATCATGTTTATTTCCAAATTTAGCCAGAAAGAGCCAATATGTCATCCATTTTTTAGTTGAAATGTCAATATGACAGCACACTGAGCAGAAAATATGAAATAATGTCATTAAATTGGCAAAGGCACGCATTTTGCATAGGATGTATTGATTTTCTAACATAAAAATTAATAAAATGACAATAAGAGTAGTAAACAGCAAAATGAATCCGGTTCAACATCCTTATGCATTCCGCACGCACAACCGGCAGTATTGCCATCAAAGCGCTGCAGCCAACATCCTGTCAAAAAATGACGGTTTCGAAATTCATATGGCTTTACCCGGCGTGGATAAAAGCAGGATCGAAATGATAGTAACCGAAAATATCCTGCATGTGCATGCCAGGGAACAGGAGCAAACTCCAAATGAGAAAAAGTATATCCTCAAACAATTTGACTATACCAGCTTTTCCAGAAAATTCAGATTGGATGACAGCATTGATACTTCCAGAATCGATGCAACCATGGAAAATGGTGTACTCAAAATCATGCTGAGTCTGAAAACTCCTGAAATTAAAAAAGCAAAATCAATTGAGATCAAATAAAAACCATTTGTTAACTTTTTAAATCAATGAAAATGAACTTAGTAAAATTTAATCCAACCGTGCCGGGAAACTCACTCTTTGAGGAATTTTTCAATAACTTTTTTGAAACACGTTTTCCGGATACTCCTATGAAACCACGTTTTTCAGAGCCGATGGTGAATGTATTTGAAGAAATGGATGCCTATAAAATGGAATTGGCCGTTCCCGGGCTTACAAAAGATGATATCAAAATAGATATCGAAAATGATCAGATCACGATCCAGGCAAGTAAGGAACACAAAGAGGAATCTCAGGAAAAGAATTTCAGTAGAAAGGAGTTCTATTTCGGACAATTTGTTAAAACCTTCTATTTACCTGAAAGTGTGGATCGGGATCAAATCCATGCTTCATTTGAAAATGGAATTTTACATGTAGAAATGAAGAAAAAGGAGGAAGCCATTGCTAAAGGGCCAAAACAGATTGAGATCAAATAGAATAAAGCAAAAAAAGAAGAAAAGCCGCGTGAAGCGGCTTTTCCATTTTTAACAAAACGCAATAAAAAAATTAAAAACTATATTTCAGGAAAATACTCAAATTTCTTCCTGGCTCGGCGATCACACCCTGTCCGACAGAGGCATCATAAGACCAGTTGAGAAATTCAACATAATCTTCATTGAACATGTTTTCGAGTGCCAGTCCTATGAACAATCCTTTGAATGGTTTTACACCGGCTCTTAAATGGATCAGCAGAAAATCTTCTGATGGAATTTCTCCAAAACTTACGGCAGTCCTGTTTTGCTCAAACACGTACCTTCCCTGGACACTTGCCCACCAAACAGGCTTTTCGTACTTGATCAAAAGTCCGGTTTCCATCGGCGGAATGCGCGAAACCGGTTCATCCCAGGTCACATTCTGCGCATAGGTATACATATAATTCCAGTTCAGAGATAGATCACTCGTCACTTCAGCGAAAGCATTCAATTCAAATCCGGTTTTAAAAGCCTCGTCCACATTGACGAATCTTTTAGCAAATTTTGGTTCCATCCAGGGTGAATACTTCCTCGGTAAAGTTGCATCCACTGCCGCCGTGATCAGGTTTTGAAGCATTGAATAAAATACATTGGCTTCCAGCCCAAAATGTTGCCATTTTTTTTGCAGACTCAACTCAGCCTGATAGTTGACTTCCGGTTTCAAATCAGGATTCCCGACCAGTTCATATGGATCTTTTCCAACGGCAAAATGGTTGACATAACGTTCATCAATGGTAGCTGAACGGACGCCTCTACCCAATCCGAACTGAAACACAGTATTCTTGTTGGCCTGATAGCTGACAGAAAGATTGCCGCTGAAATTGAATTCGCTTTTGTCTTCCAGCGTATACAAAGCTGCAAAATCTTCAGCCGGATCATTGATCTGAGCAGTTACCCTGTCAGCCCTCAAACCGAGGTTGAAAGTGAGCTGAGAGGTTGGGAAATATTTGTTTTCCAGAAATATTCCGGATGACTGCAACTGACTTTTTTGCCAGATCTTATCTACAAAATCTACCGGAACAGGCAGGTCTGCGCCTGTCATCATGTTTTTCTTTACATGTCTGTCTCGCGCACCATCCCTGAAAAGCGAACGATGATCAAAACCTATAAAACTCAGTGTATTTTTTGCCGGAACTACAGACAATTCCACTTTGCCGCCATAAGTATCAGCAAAAACAGTAGAAACTGCTTCAACCATTGCAAAATTGGGCCTGTCAAAGTTGTCCATGATATGATCCATCTGATTGCCGAAAATCCCTGCTTCGAGGGACAATATCCTTTTACTCAGTTGGTCTATCCGGTAACTGATGGAAGCCATATCCGAATCATCTGATCTGGCATCCATTGGTAAACCTGCATATTTTGCATCTTTGAGAAAAGCTTGTTTCCAGACCAATTGAATCCGTTGGTTGGAAGTAGGATTATAACTCAGTTTGACACCATAATCCTTTTTATTAAAAGAAGAAGAAATGGTATCTCCGGCACCACTTTTGTAGTTTTCATAATCCTTGATGGCTCCATTGAAATAAATATCAAATTTATTCCCTTTGTAACCCAGATAAGCACGGCCTGATTTACCCTGACTATTGGTTTCATAGGCTGTCTCCACGGAACCATTCCATCCGTTTTCGCATTTACCCAAATTTTCAGTCTGGAAATTCAATACCGCACCCATGACCGGTCCGTAACGAACGCTGAATGGACCTCTTACGATCTCTACTTTCCCGATCTCTTCCGGTATAATATGGGTCGTCGCCGGATCCATTCTGTTTGGACACGCGTGATTGTATTGAACCAAACCGTCAAAAAGTATATTGATCTGTTCCTGATTGAAGCCTCTGAATACTGGTTCCAAGGCATATGCACCTCTTTTCATGACACCAAATCCCGGAACCCCACGGATCAAATCGCCGGCATCCAAGGGTTGTACTACCATTTTGGATCTGTCAAAAACTACCTGCGAATGGGAAACTTTATATCCCGGACTTTCGCTGATCAGAATCTGACCAAATACAACCGGATCAGGATGGAGTATGATCACCATCGCCTGCAAATCCTTAAATTCTGAAACTGCAAATGATTTTGTTTCATATCCAAGGCATTCAACTGAAATCTCATCAGTTTTATCAGGCAATATACCGGAGAAATGCCCGGATCCATCTGCGACCATCATCTGATCACCGGCTTTGATCACCGCATAAGGTACCATTTTACCTGACTTCTCTGATTGAATGATTCCTGAAATTTGCTTTTGAGCATTAAGAATGAAAGGCAGTGTAATAAAAATTAGTATTTTAAATAGTAGGTATGTTTTGTAATTCATTTGTATGTTTTTCGATTTCATTTGTATTCTTATTAAATATTTGAAAAAAAATGTGCTCACGGCAAATCGTATTGACTATGCCATTTCAAGTCAGCATTTAAAAGCTCATAACAATCATGTCACATATGTGAAAACTTCCTGAATGTTTTTGATACAGATATGCAATAACATTGTGGGAAATCTTCAAGACGATTTCTTATTTTCAATGCTGAGTTTACTACGAAAAGTCCGGTTTGTTGATTTTCAATCGCTTTTTGCACCAACCTTCTACATTCAAAGATCAACACTAAACTTAAGGTATACGATTGAATTTCAACAAATTAAAAGTCCCCCTTCAGGCATGTACTGACTGAAAACGTCGGTGTGGATTCATTGGGCAATTACTTTAGGGAGCAGACTCAATGTCGTAAAAAGTTGACTTAAAACGAATCACTGATCATTCCAGCCTCAAACCACGGGCACAATTCATTTTATGCCTGACGGACGTCCGGGACAATCATCAGCCCCAACTAAATTTATCCAATGATCTATCCATTCACCAGGATACATTTTTCAACTCAATAACAATTGATTGAATTGTTGCCTGTTGTTCCAAACTTTTCACACAGATCAGCCTCCTTTATCAGATCAGAACTGACAATAAGCGGTTGATCAAAACAAACAGCCATAGAGCCAATTCAATATAAATCAAGCGTATGCATGTCTACCAATGCCTGAAAAACCCTGATAGAAAGGAAAGGTCCAACTTAGCAGATTTATGAAGACCGGATTGAAAGTGGTTTGTTGCGATACACAGGTTCAAGTGCGAATACTTCCTTTGAACGAAAACAGAAATCTGGATCACCTGCGTTTTTGAACGCCTAAAGGCATATTATATATGCTCAAATAGTTGTAGTTACACCAATTATCAAAGATAGTTGATTAACTTCTCTTCATTCAGTGTACCCAAAAACAGCCCTGCAAATCCGGTAACATCAAGCAATGTAAGCTTCAGGAGGATGAAAACAATTGCTCAAAAGATTAAACAGATAGTAAAAAAGGTATGTCTGGTCAATATCCATTAAGATCTCAAAATTGTTCTTTACAAAAAGGAATTGATCAGTAACAATATAGGTCGACAATTCGTGACCTGGCAGGATGGAAGGGAGAGAAAAATCTGTTTTATGTTCCGGTGCCTGATTGATTTTTTTCATCATACAACAACCGTGACATTCCAACTCTGGTTTATCCACATTCTCACAAAACAATACTTCAAAGGTTGGGTTGGAAAATTTAAACCATAAATTCATGATCACACCGGTACTATTTAGCAATAGTATATGTGTGATCATCCATATGGAAAAGAATATCCTCAAAGCAATGTATTAAGTTCCGTAAATATACTATGGCTTTCCAGATATATGCAAAATTTATAAAATTATTTGAATCAGGCTTGAGGGAAAACCTGTATAATGTAACCCGAACAATCCGGTTAACCATTGGTCCGAATAAGGCAATCAACTAATTTTTTTAAGTTTCATGGTGATGTTGATAACCATTTCGTCTTTCACTTTAACAGAACCCATAAAGCGGGTTGGTGGTGTGATATGGTAATCAGAAAGCTGAATGGTTTTTTTAGCTGTCAGGGTAATCGACTGATTGTTTTGTTTGCTTACCTTGAAGCGTATTTGGTTTTGATTTACAATACCGGTCAGCATAATATCTGCATCCGTATCTATACTTTGTCCGTCCTTCACATTGGAAATGAGTTGAGACATTGCTTTCAGTTTGATATTCATGAATGGATATTTTTCAGACTGCAGCGTTTTTCTCAGATCTGAAGTCATGAGTTGCATTCCACAATCAAAGGATTTTACAGGAATTTCAAACTCACAGCTGACAGGATGATTCTTGGTTCCAGGCAGATTTGGTTGATAGAACACCAGATTTTTACTCCATACAAAAGAAGTCAGAGCACATTCAAATGAATTGATATTTGTTTCCCCAAAAACAACCATTGAGCTGTTTTGATCAACCAGCCATTTCTCCTGAACACGTTTTTCTGTTACAATTTCATTAGGTGACCAGGCTAAAGCCAGGCTAAGAATGATTGAAGCTATTGAAATATTGAACATATCAGGATAATTTTTTCAGGTTTTAAAATCGGGGGCAGATCAAAAAACCTGCTCCCCGTTTAATATCAATTCCAAACTATTTATTAAAATCCTACAACTGCCTGTACGATGAGGCCGTCAAATTTGCCCTCATGTCTCTTGTCGTTTCCTTTGAATCCTTCGTGAGTCTGATTGACAAATTCTCCTTTCAACAATAAATTCTTTACAGGGAACCAACCAGCGCCAACAGCCAGTCTGTTGATCGTAACCGGATCGGTATAACCGACCAATTCTGCAGAAACAGTATTGTATTTTACCCCTACAAATAATTGTTCATTTTTGAGGAATCTGTAAACCAATTCACCGGCAATTTGGGTCATGCTTCTTTCAGAACCCGGAGCTTCGTTGACTGATTTTCCGGAAGCCATTTCATAAGTTCCGAAGAATTCCAGCCCTGCGAATTTTACAAACGGGTTGATACAGAAAGAAGAGATGGAATTGGAAAATCCGGGATTAAATCTACCTGAAGTAAAGTCAGTAGTGCTGTTAGCCCATGCAGCAGCTTCCAGCACTCCAAAATAGTTGGATCCCGTTCTGTCTCCACCATATAATGTCAATGAAGGAGAAGAAGAATTCGTGTACATAGATGCACTCAATCTGAATCTCAGTTTTTCAGAGAATTGTTTGTCATAAGCTATTTTTGCCAATATGGAAGGGCTTTTTGTTTTAATAGAATCCACTTTACCTGTTCCGATAACAGGACTGATATCATAATCTCTGATGTTGTTTCTGATCAAACCATTGGTCAGACCCACCATTACCATTAAACCTTCAACCGGGTAAGCATACAATTCGCCACCGATTTCTGTTGCGAATGCATCCACGATGTTGTTCTCAACAAATGCGTTGAATATGGTATTTCCACCATCTGATCTTCTGAAATGGCTGTCACCGTAGTTGACTTCCATGTGCCCCATTTTTACCCTGAAGTATTTGGAGAACCATTCAGGATTGCCAAACATAGGCAATTTGTCCATTTGGATGTATCCGCCTTTAACCCAAAATTCGTTATGGTGTCTTGCAGCCATATAGTTTTCGAGGTAAATTCTGATACCATCCGCAACCTGTACATCGAAGTTTAAGTTGGCAGCAGCTAAGTTAAATCCGCTTCCCAATTTATATAAAGCATTGACTTTAGCTTTGGACGTATCTACGTTTTCATGATTCAACATTTGAAAACCCTGGGTAAATCCACCGCCTATTTTCAATTTAAAGCCATCAAATCCGGTTTCATCAGCTTTTGAAGGTTCAAAAACGTTGATACCCTTTTGAGTAGTTTCTCTTGAAAACTGCGTCTGAGCAGACATATTCAAACTGGCCAATACAAATAACAGTAAAAATAAATGTTTAAATAATTTCATTTTGTTTACGTTTTGGTTAAAAAAAATTATCTGTTAATTCAGTGTTAAGTCAAATTTTACAACGACATCCTTACCTGTTTTTACTGAGCCGAACATAAATGATGGTGGTTCAACTTTGAACTCATTCATATCAATCTTCTTTTCACCTTTTACAGTTAAGGATTTATCTTTATTCAATTTGCCATCTGCAGTGAGTTTGACATCTTTTGTGACACCGCCGATCTGCAATTTCAGGGTTCCCTGTATTTTATAATTCACATTGTCGGCTGAGCTGATCGTTGCATCAACCAATCGTCCGGTGATGTTCGGATTTTTTTCAGTTTTCAACGCTTTATAAGCATTTCCATCCATAGCATCTTTTCCACTCTTAAGTTGTTTGACAGGAAAAGAGAAAGTTACATCCTTGATCTGAGCAAGCTTTCCTGATGTATCAAAATCAAGATTTGCAGAACATGAGCCTCCTGAACCCTTCATTTCCCAGTCATGCATGGTGGAAGTTCCGGCAACCTGCATTTTGATATTACTTTTAACATTTTCAAGTTTAGCCTGACTGAAAGAAGCCATTGGCATCAACCAACCCACAACCAGCAAAACCATAAAAATTTTCATATTTTTCATATTTTCTTTATATTTAGCGTTAAATAAAAACAAATACATTCCTCTCAAAATCGGCACCGAGAGAATTATTATGCGTCTATTTAAATTATTTTCACTTTGTATTCTGCATCAATTCAAACCGTTGCACTTGATAAAGCAAAGAGCCTGTCCATTCAATATCTGATCAATCAACCTATTTTTGACGTTTCAAATGTTGGCACAAAGTTACTTTCAACATAGAGGCAAAATCAAGGAAAAAGGGTCGGTTCAAAACGGCAGAAAAATGAAGTTGATTACTCCTTAGAATGAACAAAAAAGCTTTTAAAACAGTTGAAATGACTTTAAATCCGATTTTGTTTAACATTTATACGATATGCATCGGAAATTATACGATTTGTCTCAGGATTGACACCTATTGAATCTAAAAAAAACTCGATAATAGAACTATTTAATGATATTTGCGTTTACATTCAGTAATCTGATATGATAGAAAATTGTAAATATGAATCCTGTATAAATTGCTTTCACAAATCTCCATTGTTTCAGATGATGAACAAGGATGAATTGAAAGCTATACAGGATACCAGGTTTGAAGTTACTTTTCAACCGGAAGAGATCATTTATAAACAAGGTACCCGAACCACTCAAATTGTTTCTATAACCGGTGGTCTTGCGAAGGCATATATTGAAGGGTTGAATCATCGCAATTTTATACTGGAATTGATAAAACCGACATCCGTAATTTCAGGTCCGGGAACTTATGTTGATCAAAAACATCATTTTTCCCTGAAGGCCATTGAAAGGACAAGCTGCTGCTTTTTTGATTTACAGACTTTTAAGGACATAGTTTCAAATAATTCCAAATTGTCAGATTTTCTGATCCATGTGATCAGTAAAAGGTCTATCAGCTATTTTGACAAGTTTATTTCACTTACACAAAAACAGGTAAATGGCAGGATAGCAGAAAACCTGCTATATCTCAATAGTTTCATCTACGAAACCAATCCGATGGAACTTACCATTAGTTTTCAGGATATTGCTGAGATGACAGCAATGACCAGAGATAGTGTTGTCAGGGTTTTAAAAGATTTTTGTACTGAGAAACTGATTAAAATGGAAGATAATACGCTTACTATCCTGAATCATGACAAATTAGTCCAACTGAGTGAACTCGGATAAACGCTATTTTTTATAAAGATCCTGCGCTAAAAGTATCTCCTTCGCTCAGGTTTCCGTTTTGAATTCCCTTTCTGAACCACCTTACCCTTTGATCCGAAGTTCCGTGTGTAAAAGAATCAGGAACAACATAACCCCTTGCCTTCATCTGCATTCGGTCAGCACCAACTGCTGCGGCTGCGTTCAAACCAGCTTCTACATCTCCTGATTCAAGAATATTTTTCATTTTATGTGCATGATGTGCCCAAACACCGGCAAAAAAATCAGCCTGCAATTCAAGTCGGACATTCATATGGTTTGCTTCTGCCTGGGATAATGACTGTTTCTGGCGTTGAACTTCGTTGATGATGCCCAGTAAATTCTGGACATGATGCCCAACTTCATGTGCGATGACATAAGCTAAAGCAAATTCGCCGGAAGCATTCAGTTTGGTTTTCATATCTTCATAAAAACTGAGGTCGATATACACGCTTTGATCAGCAGGACAATAAAAAGGTCCGGTTGCAGATTGAGCAAATCCGCAGGCAGACTCCACAGAACCAGAATAGATCACCAATTTGGGTTCCCGGTAATCATTACCTAACTGCTCCTGAAATAGCTTATTCCAGACATCTTCCGTATCTTTCAGGACAACAGAAACCAATTCTGCCAGCGCATCTTCCTCAGGAGTAGTTTGTGTCTGCACAGTTTGTGTATTTCCACCGCCTTCAGACATCAGGTTTTGTATTACCTGTAATGGATTTTCACCCATGATCAAAGCAAAAACAGCCATCAGAATCGCTCCAATACCAAGGCCGCCACCTACACGTTTAACTGAACTTCCCCTGCGGTCATCTACATTCTGGCTACGCTCTCTGTTTTTCCAACGCATAATCGAAATATTAATTTAAATCAACTACAAATTAAATAAAATAATATGTTATTTTCTACAAATTTGGAAAGTTAATCGATCGGTATGAAATCCAATATTGTTGGAATATTAAATATCGAGTCTGCTCCGAAAAGTTCAATTTGTTGATTTTCAATCGTTTTTTGCCCCAACCACTAAAGGGAAACGGTTGAAAACCANNGACTTTTCGGAGCAGACTCAATATCTATTGGTCCGGATTCTCTTACCAATCAACTCAACGCCAAATTATTTTTAAACCAATGGAACTCTATATAATCTGAATATCAGAGTGAAAAGTGTCATTTTCCTGACAAATAACCAAATAAAACGAAATAAATCTTAATTATAATTAGACTTAATTTAAATAAAATTATTTTC
>DDTL01000061.1 GCA_002344345.1 Saprospiraceae bacterium UBA2365 | reverse complement strand
TTGGTTCTGGCTCGTCCGGGTTAGTTGGGATATTATTATGGATTTTCAGTTTGACAACAAACTTGTTTCATTTTTTTAATATATATAT
Source organism: Saprospiraceae bacterium UBA2365 (assembly GCA_002344345.1). Classification (GTDB taxonomy): domain Bacteria; phylum Bacteroidota; class Bacteroidia; order Chitinophagales; family Saprospiraceae; genus UBA2365. Next base: position 9,481 of record DDTL01000061.1, on the reverse strand, counting down.
AACTAAATTGCATTATTTTATATATTTGCATTTTTTAATGCAACATAATTTATGTTCAGATATTGGCTTATCGTTTTGATATTTTTTATGACAGTTTTTCAATCCTTCGCGCAGGGATTGGAATTCAATTACAAACAGTTTTACCTTTCGCCATTGATGTCATTTGGCAGTCCTGCCATCGTCAGGCAAAATAATTATGGATACAGCTCTTTAGCTTACCTGGCTACTCCGGGTTTTCAAACTGGAATTTATTTCGGCAGAGACCGGAATATGAAAAGGTCTTTTAAAACGGGCGTGATCCTTTCTTTTTGGGGCCAGCATTATCGTGATACATTCAGTGGTAAAAGGGTTGAAAAAACCATCAACAATCGCTATGTGCAGATTCCCTTGATTTACAAATATGTTTTGAACAGAAAAATCAGAGATGACTACCATATTGGTTTGACCTATCTGCAGGGCGGTCTGTTGATCGGTTACCTTGTCGGTTCATCTGTACAGTATTTCAGGGAAGCAAATCCGGGCTTGATGGTGGAAGAAACCGTGGTGGATTTTGTAACCAATGGTGGCTGGAATCAAAATACAGAAGCCATTTTATCAATGGGAAATCCGGAACATTCAAGGGATCTTTTTTCTCCATTGGACATCAACCTGGAAATCGCTTACGGATACCAGAAATTCATCAGCCGGCGAACTGCCATCTGGGTTGAAGTACATGGCGTGTTCGGACTAACGGACATCAACGCATCTCTCTGGCGATTAAAAAATAATTATGGCAATTATTTTGGATCTTATAATGTATATCCGGGTATCAAAGCCGGTGCAAATATTTACCTGTTCTGAATCAGGATTTACCATCCACTTTAATGGTCACCATCTGGCTTGTTTTGAGGCTGGATTGCATGATATGGCGCTTCTTCCGTCCTTTGTGCGTATAATTGATGCCAATGGTATTGGGAGGAATGCTTCCTTCATTTACCGCATGTAAAATCAGGTAGTTTTCTCCAGTTGAATTAAGTTTCAGGATAAACTTTTTAGGTTTTGATTCCATAGACAACTCTTTAATGATCCAGTCTCCGTTAAAATTCAGGGAAATGATGTCTCCGTCCTGGTGCAGATAATCAAATATTTCTATCTCTGTTTCATAGCTGTCCACTAAAATTTCCTGCGCCTTTTCAGCAAGTACTACTTTTCTGTCTTCCAGTTCATCAGGCAACCTCACTATTTCCTGAAGGGTTGAGGCAATGACGGGTACTTGTTGCTCCAATTTGACCGGATAAATCACTTTAAGATGATGGGGCAATTCAAGATACTGAATTTCATTGGGTTGAAGGTTTGCCAATAGCTGGTTGATAAGCGTTACCAAACCATTTCCATACCGGTTAAAACGACTGATCAGTTTGGTATTATAGTAGTAATAACTGGCTCCGTAAAGATCATAAGTATCCGGGATCGGTTGGTTGGCTTGAAAATCCTTAGTCATTTCTATGATCTCTTGTATATTTTCAAACAGCCTGATCCTAAGGTTTTTGGCCGTCGTTTGTTTTTTTTCGATTTCAGGAAAAAGCGGGTTAGTCTGTAATTTTTTAGCTGCGCTGCCGAGTTTTGTCAGCTGTTCGCTGATTTGGGATTTATCCTCAGCTTTTACAGCCAACAGCAGTTTTTGAGCGCTTTTAAAAATCTCATCAAATGGTCTTTCGATGGATTGGTTTTGTGTTGCATCATTTTTTCCAGTCAGCTCTTTGGTGCTGAGCATCAACTGATGTTCCAGATTGATCATTTGCGCCAGCATCAGGTCAAACTGATCCACCGCTTCTTCCAGCATGTCATATATCCTGTAAATGTTTTCTTTATCCTTCAAATCCAGGGTGTTGATGGATTCTCCGATCGACAGACGAAGCTGGTTTGTACGAGTGTTGACATCCTGAATTTTAGTAGCGATCTTTTGCAGGGCTGTAAACTCATCGAGTTTGATTTGGCTGTAATTATCAAGGGTTTGCATGTATAATTCGGAAGGAGAAACTTCGTAGAACCAATTCTCCGGATCTTCAAAAATATTGGCCGGGAGATCCGAGTTACTGTAAAAATTTAGCTGATGTCCCGGCAGATCAACAAATTTATTAATATCCTGATTATAGTTTTCAAATAATCTGTGTGCAATCAACATACCGTGTACTGACTCGTTGGCAAAACGTACATATTCGTTGAGTGCATTTGCCTGTTCCTTGCTTAACGCTTTTTGTGTAATGACTGGATGTGCAAAACAAAATGCCATTAACAACAGCATTATTTTACCTGATAAATGATTCATATCTCAGTGTTTTTTCTGAATTTCTTTTTAAAATTCTGCGGCAAAATTAAGAAATTATTCAATGTGTGATGTTTTAAATATATTTACCTAAAAACCAGTTGACTCCCAATCTGTAAAACCTTTAGGAAACCTGATTTTTTATTCTGTTTTGCTATTTTGATTCCTTCTGTTTTGAAATCTGAAGGGCATTTTCTGAACAGAAAAAATATCCTTTTCAGCCAACGCTTCCTTTGGTAAAAATCAGTGTTTTTTACATCAAACGAGTATTTTCTGTTGTTTTATATACCCAAATGATCTAAAAACAACAAAAAACACAAAAAATTAAAACTTGTAATTGAAATCATTGCTATTATTGTATTTCAACTTATTATTTTAATTAAAACAAGGTTTATGAAAATTAAAATTGGACTTTTCGTATTTATATTTTCATTAATAGGTTTTTCTTTGATTGGCCAGCGTTCCCAGACAATCCGGGGCACCGTTATAGACCATGATTCGAAATTTCCTCTTATTGGTGTTAATGTCACCATTGGAACTGACGGAGATAATTTAATGGGGGCTTCAACCGATACTGATGGCAGTTTCAGGATCAACAATGTTCCGGTTGGCAGACATGATCTGATTTTTAGTTATCTCGGATATCAGGAAATCGTCATGAACAATATTTCTGTAACTTCAGCAAAAGAGGTTTTGCTGACCGTTGAGATGGAAGAAGCGCCGCTCAAACTTGAAGAAGTAACCATTGTTGCCAAACGTAATGGTGAAGTTGTCAATGAAATGGCTATGGTGAGTGCCCGTGAATTTAGTGTAGCTGAAACCAACAGATATGCAGGAAGCCGCGGTGAGCCAGCCCGTATGGCATCCAATTATGCCGGTGTTCAGGGCGCCGATGACTCCAGAAATGATATTGTGGTAAGAGGTAATAGTCCGACAGGTGTACTCTGGAGGCTGGAGGGTATCAATATCCCCAACCCTAACCACTTTTCCATTCCCGGGACCGGTGGTGGACCTGTAACCATCCTCAACAATAAATTTCTATCCAATTCAGAGTTTTATACCGGCGCTTTCCCTGCTGAATACTCCAATGGCATTGCCGGTGTTTTCGATCTGAAAATGAGGAACGGAAACAACGAAAGACATGAGTTTAGCGGACAATTGGGTTTTCTTGGTACTGAATTTACCGCAGAAGGACCGATCAACAAACAATCAAAATCATCATACCTGGCCATGTACCGCTATTCTACCCTTCAACTTTTCCAGTTTATGGGTATTCAGGTTGGCACTGATGCCATTCCCCAATACCAGGATGGTGCTTTCAGACTCAATTTTCCTCAGAAAAAGGGTGGGAATATTGCCTTTTTTGGAATGGGTGGAACGAGTACCATTGACATTATTTTAAGTGAACTGGAAAAACCGGATACTTCGACCTTGTTGTATGGCGATAATGAGAGAGATCAGTATTTTACCTCCAGAATGGGTGTAGTCGGTTTAAGTTACAGCAAACCAGTCAACCGCTCCACATTTATGAAAGCAACCCTTTCGGCTTCTCAATCACGGATTGATGCGCATCATGATCTGATCGTCAGGCATGTAGATGAAAATGGCTTTTTCATGGTTGACAGTCTTCCTCCTATGTTGAATTACTTCTTCCAGGAAGATAAATATTCTGCCAATATTCATGTCAATAAAAGGATCAACAGCCGCCTCAATTTTAAATTTGGAGCAACTGTTGATCTGATGCACCTTCAATATCAGGACAGCGCACGACTTTATGGTCCTGATTTTGACTATCCTGACAATATTGACTTAAATCCATGGTTAGTAAGGTGGTACACAGATAAATTCACTACACTTTATCAGGGTTTTGTACAGTTTAAATATCATCATTCTGAAAAACTGAGTTTTACAGGTGGTATCAATACCACATATTTTGATTTTAATAAAAACAGTTTTTCACCGGTTGAACCTCGTTTGGGCATTGCTTACCAGATGGATAAAAAACAAAAATTATCTCTTGGGCTCGGACTTCATTCACAAATGATCTCCCCATATATATTTTATTATAGCAACCAAACTATTGGTAGAGATCCCCAGGAATACAATCTGGATCTTGGATTCATAAAGAGTGCTCATGCAGTATTTTCATATGACCGTTACATTGCCAAAAACATGCGTGTCAAAGCCGAAACCTACTATCAATATCTATATGATATTCCAGTTGAACTCACCAGTAGTTCTTACTCTCTGATCAATGCAGGATCCGGATTCTCCAGGTTTTTCCCCAATGCGCTCCAAAATGCCGGAACAGGCAGAAATTACGGACTGGAACTTACTGTTGAAAAATTCTTTAGTAAAGGCTACTATTACATGTTCACAGGTTCTATATTTGATGCAAAATATCAGGGAAGCGACAAGGTGTGGAGAAATACCACTTTTAACGGCAAATATACATTCAACGCCTTGTTTGCCAAAGAATTCAATTTAGGTAAAAATTCTGCATTCAACATTGGCGGTAAAGTCACTTATGCCGGAGGCAGATGGTATGGAGATGTAGATGACGCAGCATCTAAAGAAGCCCTGGAGGTGATTTTTAAAGATGAAACGGTGAATACCAAGCAGTTCAGACCTTATTTCAGAACAGATTTCAAGGTGAATTACGTATTTAATGCGAAGAGGTTTACTCATGAACTGGCCGTGGATCTGATAAATATTTTTGCGACTAAAAATATTTTAACTTTGACTTATGCGCCTGATCATCCAAGCGGAAATCCAATTGTTGAAGAATATCAGTTAGGCTTTTTCCCGGTATTCTATTATAAAATAGATTTTTAATGACCATTTTATCTTACTAACTTATAAAAGCCACTCCGGAATTGGAGTGGTTTTTTTATTTTTGCCAAAACATTAAAGATGATTGGTTCATTTAAGCGTAAAGAGATCGAAAAGTTACTGAGGGCGTATTTTCCACAGCTGAGTCAGGAACAACTAGTAGAAGAAATCAGTGAGTTTGGTGAAATCACAGGAAAGGACGGCGGTGAAATGGTGATTGATTTTGGCGCTTATGTACATTTTTTGCCACTTGTTATTAAAGGATCGCTGAAAATCAGCCGGATGAATGCAGCGGGAGAAGAGATTTTTCTTTATTTTGTGGGTCCGGGAGACACCTGTGCTTCTTCCTTCAGTTGTTGCATGACCCAAAAGAAAAGTTTATTGAAAGCAGAAGCCGAAGAAGATGTCAGTTTCATTTCTGTACCGCTCAAATATGCTGATCTTTGGATGAGCCGTTATCCTCAATGGCGCAATTTTGTGGTTCAAATGTATGATAAGCGCTTGATGGAGTTGATAGAAACCCTGGATGCCATTGCTTTTTCCCGCATGGATGAACGTTTGATGGAATACCTTCAAAAAAAATCAGACATTCTCAATACGTCAAAGATCAATATCACTCATCAGGAAATCGCTACTGATATGAATGCTTCCCGTGAAGCTGTGTCCAGAATATTAAAGAAAATTGAAAAAGACGGATTGATCAAATTAGGTCGAAATCAACTGGAACTTAAATTATAAAGACTGTAGACTCAAAGTTTTGTTTGTTAAGTAAAATTTCAGTGGGATTTTTTACTGCGGATTGAGAAAGATCTGTTTAGTGTCTTAAAAATTGAATTCGTATTTTTTTTGGCAGAACTTTAAAGAAATTTGATGTAGAAATAAAGCAACACAGAATATTTACCCCGTAGGATGTAAATCCAACGGGGCAGGCAAGGATTAACGATTTTAGAATAAAAACTCCAGATCTGAAATCGTTATTCGGTGTTCCTTGTTCATAAATCAATTTCCTCTTTGGTTCTGGCTTGTCCAGGTTAGGACTTTACCCTTTAGTTGCCTGCTCTGCGGCAACATCATTTAATTCACTTCTGGATGTTTTCCAGGTCTTCCGGTGTATTAATATTTTTGAGCGTGTCTGGTGTTTTGATACCGATCAGATTCAATTGATCCCGATCAAAAATACGCTGCATGGAGTACTCTTGCCTGAAAATGGCCTTTTTCAACTCCAGATAAGCTGATGGTTCATATATGGCACATAAGGGTTCAAGATAGCCGGAATTTTTGTGTATGTACATGGTGGCATATTTCTGCGTATCCCTCTGAGAGATGAGCCGGGACAGTGTATTCAAATCCATCAATGGCATGTCGGTTGCCAACACCAATAAACCTCTTTCCGGATTTCCTACGGTTTCAAATGAACTTACAATACCTCCTATGGGACCGATGGCTGTATATTTATCCGCTATAAAGGGAATGGAAAAGTCTGTGCAAGAGATGATTTGTTCTACCTTACCTGAAATATAAACATTTGAACAACAATTACTTAGTAATTCAATACTCCTCTCAACCAGGGTTTTTCCCTGATATCTGAGCAGCGCTTTGGGCTGTCCCATACGTTTACTTTCTCCTCCAATCAGGATTATTCCGTTCACCTTGATTCATTTTAATACAAAAATATGGAATTTAAGATGAATTCCTCAGGTTTGTATATTATGTAAGGAAAAGCAGAAGCTCAAAGGAAAGAATAGTTATACCATCCAAAGGTTGCTTGAACATATCCGTATTTGTAAAATGACCTTCAGCGGAAAATTACCTAGTGGCCATTGATAAAAAGTATTTTTGTCACGATGGCATCAGGTTTTTCAAGTGTTTCTGTTCCGCTGGCAAAAACAAGATAAACCCCTGAAGCAGCTTTTCGTCCATTGTAATCTCTTCCGTTCCAGATTGCCTGCCCGCCAAGGGCCTTTGTTTCGTATACCATTCTGCCATTTATATCTGTTATCTTAACATTTGAATCGCGGGCAAAGCCCTTTATGGCAATCGGTCCTTCATATTCCGGTCTGACAGGATTCGGATAAGCGAAAATTTCTGAGTTGTGTTTATTGCCTCCTTTTGTAGTGAGTGTCCGGATGGACACCACACCTTTGGCGGTAGCGATGTACATCCTGCCGTTCGCACCATCATATGCCATGTCTATGATGTGATTGTCGGGCAATGGGCTGTTTTCACTGGTAAAATGGTAAAGTTGATCTTCGCCTGTGGGTGATTGGACAAAAACACCGTTGAAACATCCAAACCATTTCCTGTTGGCTCCATCCACTTCAATGGCTGTGATCGAGACATCATCCAACACATAGGCGGGAATTCCTTCTAATACGGTCTTTCTCCTGCTGCCTTTGCATTCTTCTCTGAACACATCTGAGCCGCATTCGAAAACCACCGGACCATCTTCTGTTCCAACCCAAACATTACCATCAAGATCCATTTTCAATGCATTGACTTTATTGCTTTGCAGATTGGTATTACTCTTGGATAAGATCCTTTGTTGATCATCTGATTCATCCATTGGTGTATTACGATCATCATAGAGCAACACACCATCACCATCTCTGTCAATGATAAACCATTTAACATTGTTTTGGTCGATGATCACATCCCTAAGATCAAGACTTGATTGAACATCAAAGGATTTCCAGGTACCCTCACCGGAAAAAACTGAAATCGGTTTGAGCGCTCCAAAATTACTGATCCACAGGTTATCCTGATCATCCAGTGCCAACCCGCTGATCCTGTCATTGCCGTCATCTCCGGGTTTTCCTGCGAGTGTGGAATTCGTTTTATTGTAAAATGCCATTTCTTCCGTTGAATGATCAAGTACGATCAGGCCACTGGTATAGCTTCCTATAAAAACCTTCTCACCTGCAGGATGAGGTAATATTCTGAACAAATCCTGTATATTTCTGTTTTCGAACTCCTGTAATAGAAAACGATTATAATTTTTCCATCTTTCTCCGTCCCAGATAAAAAAGCCGTCCTTTTTATACAATGGAACATAAGATCCGTCCACTCCGCCTCCTGCAATAAACAGTTTACCATCCAGGGCTGAAATATCACTGACACTTGCTGACCAGGGTGAATTAATACTAATAACCGAACAATCTCCATCCAGTGCAGTGGTATATCGGATATCACCGGTTTCATCTGCATTCCAAAGTACACCGTACTGATCCATCACTGCATGTGTGATTTTATTGCTGCATCTCCAGTTGGATTCCGTATGTTGGTCAGCTGCATCAAAAAAATATATCCTGCTGTTGCCCCATCCGTGTCTTACACCCAACATCAATCCTTTAGCTGAAGGACTTAAAAAAGCATAATCGCTGTCTTCTCCTGAAGAGAATATTTTGGAAAACCGGAGTGTTTGATCTGATTTCCATAGCTCCCTTTGAGTGACCATATATATATTTCCAAATGATCCGGTCACATCCAGACTGGAATAAATGGCGGGTAGTTTATTTTCCTGACCGAGATGCACCCATTGTGAAAAATCTGCCGGATTAGATTGTGTTTTTCTGTTAAAAGCATAAAGCCCGTCTTCTGTAGAGATTATGTAAAAATTTTCATTGGCATAAGTCTGATTGACGGTCAAACCGGTAAAACAGGTAAAATAGAATTTATTGTCATTTAAATCAAAACTTGTTAATCCAAAACCACAACTAAGGTAGGCAATATCATCTTCACCTATAAATATATTATATATCTGTTTATCACCGGATATATTGCGGTTATTCCTAATATCCGGTATATACAATGTTTTTTGATCACTCAGTAAATCTATTCCTGAATCTTCATAGAGTACTATAAGCTGGTTTCTTTTTTGATCAAAAACTATTTTAGTGATGCCTGTATTGCTAAGTCCGTTTGTTTTATCAATTTTTTCAATACTAAAATCTTTTTTATCAATGCTTACTATTGACCAGCCCGTGGAATAGAATACTTTTTCTTCACTTTGGGTTACGTATTTTCCGGTCGTATACGGTAAGTGAGTTTCCCAATCTCCTAAAGCAAGTGAATCCTGGGCTTTTAAGGTGTTAAATCCCGATATAAAGAAAATGATTATGAAACCGATGTTTTTCCAATGAATCATAAAAACCGATTGAATAAATACTTATTATTTTTCTGAATTCTTTGCTAAAATAAAACAGGCAAACAAATCCTTTAACTTCAAAAAGATTGATTTATTGCAAAATTGAGAAAATTTAGTGGATCTTGCGTCATGCTGAGTTTTTACTCCTTCAGGCAAAATTAGTTTTGCAAAAAAATGCCTGTTAGTAAATTGTTAGTAAT